>RGQD01000149.1 GCA_010030205.1 Betaproteobacteria bacterium | reverse complement strand
ACCACGGTGATCACCGGCATCAGCGCGTTGCGCAGCGCGTGCACCAGCATCACCCGCAGCGGCGACAAGCCCTTGGCGCGGGCGGTTCGCACATAGTCCTCGCGCAGCACCTCGAGCATCGCCGATCGCGTCATCCGCGCGACCACCGCCAGCGGCACCGTGCCCAGCACGATGGTGGGCAGCAGCAGGTGACGCAGCGCCGACGCCAAAGCCCCAGGCTCGCCGCCTAGCCAGGCGTCGATCAGCATCGAGCCGCTGCGCTGCACGACCTCGTATTCGACCGCGATCCGGCCCGACACCGGCGTGAGCCCCAGATCGACCGAGAACACCATGATCAGCAACAGCCCCCACCAGAAGATCGGCATCGAGTAGCCGATCAGCGCGCTGCCCATCAGACCGTGGTCAACGCCCGAGCCGCGCTTGAGCGCCGCGGCCATGCCTGCGGGCACGCCGAGCAGCACCGCGAACACCATCGCAAACAACGTCAGCTCGACGGTGGCTGGGAACAGCACGCGCAACTCGTCGATCACCGGCTCGCGCGTGACCAGCGACAGGCCCAGGTCGGCATGCGCGAGCTGCACCAGGTATGCGCCGTACTGCAGGTGCAGTGGCTGGTCCAGCCCGAGGCGGTGCATCGCTGCCGCATGCGAGGCGGCGTCTAGCGATCGCTCGCCCATCATCACTTCAACCGGGTCACCCGGCACCAGGCGAATCAGGCCGAACGCGACCAGCGTGACCCCAAGCAAAGTGGGCAACAAGGTGGCGAGCTTGCGCAGCAGGTAGGCGATCATGGTGGCTGGAACATTCAGCCCCGGAGTGTGCCCGGAGTTCGGACCTGAACCGGGCGGGTGTGGCTTCTATGATCGCGGCTGCATCCATGCTGGCGCTGGCAGGCTGCGCCAGCCGAGCGCCGGGTCTGGACATCAACACCGAGTTCAAGGCCGTCAGCCAGGACAGCCGGGTGCTGTTCATCGTGCTGCACTACACCGTCGGCAGCTTCCCGAGCGCGCTCAAGACGCTGACACAAGGGCCGGTCAGCAGCCACTACCTGGTGGACCGAGATCCGCCGACGGTCTACCGGCTGGTCGATGAGGGCCAGCGGGCCTGGCACGCCGGGCCGAGCGCTTGGCAAGGTTTGACGGGATTGAACGCGAGCTCGATCGGCATCGAGATCGTCAACACAGGCTTTCTCGATTCAGCCCAAGGCCCGTACCAAGCCTACCCCGACGCCCAGATCGACCGCGTGGTCGCGTTGCTGCGCGACATCGCGCAGCGCCATCGGGTGCGGCCGCACCGCATCGTCGGCCACAGCGACATCGCGCCGCAGGTCAAGCAAGACCCGGGGCCGATGTTCCCTTGGCAACGGCTGCACGAAGCCGGCCTCGTGCCCTGGCCCGACCTGGCCGCGGTCGCGACCCGCCAAGCGGCGTTCGAGCTGCAGTTGCCCGATGCCGGCTGGTTCCAGGACAAGCTGTTGGCGCACGGTTTCGCGCTGGCGCGCAGCGGCGAGTTCGACACCGCCACCCGCCGCGTGCTCAGCGCCTTCCAGATGAAGTACCGACCCAACCGCTACGACGGGCTGGCCGATGCGCAGACGGCAGCGCTGCTGCAGGTGATCAGCGCACCCGGCGGCTTGCTGATGTTCGACCCGGCCACCGGCGAGCGCCGGCCCTACGCGCAGCCATGAGCGATCAGGCGATGTCACCCGCGCTGTTGTTCGGCTTTGTCGCGGCCTATTTCGGCGCGCTGCTCGGCGTGGCTTGGTGGACCTCGCGCCGAGCGGTGGAGGCCGACTTCTTCGTCGGCGGGCGGTCCAGCCACTGGGCGCTGGTGGCTTTCGGCATGGTCGGCACCTCGCTCAGCGGTGTGACCTTCATCAGCGTGCCGGGCGCCGTCGGCGCCAGCGGTTTCGGCTACCTGCAGATCGTCATCGGTCACCTGCTGGGCTATGCGGTGATCGCTGGCGTGCTGCTGCCGCTGTACTACCGACTGCAGCTGAGCTCGATTTACCAAAGCCTGGCCACACGCTTCGGGCCCCGCTCACAGCGCACCGGTGCGGGCTTTTTCATCGCCTCGCGAACGCTGGGCGCGACCGCGCGGCTGTATCTGGTGGTGCGGATCCTGCACGACATGGTGATCGCGCCGCTGGGCCTGCCGTTCTGGCTGACAGCGGCGGTGATCCTGCTGATGATCCTGCTCTACACCGTCGAGGGCGGCGTCAAGACCATCGTCTGGACCGACACGCTGCAGACCGCCGGCATGCTCGCGGGCCTGCTGCTGTGCGTCGCGATGCTGCTCGCCGCGCTCGACCTGACGCCCGTCGCGGCGATCGCACGGCTGGCCGAGACTGGGCTGTCGCGGGTCTGGGGCCAGGACCCCATGGCCTCAGGTTTCTGGGCCAAGCAACTGCTGGCGGGCGCTTTCATCGCGATCGCGATGACCGGGCTGGACCAGGAGATGATGCAGAAGAACATCTCGGTGCGAACGCTGCGTGGCGCGCAGCAGAACATGCTCGCGCTGGCGCTGATCATGCAGGTCGTCGTGCTGCTGTTCCTGCTGCTCGGCGGCTTGTTGCAGTTGTTCGCACTGCAGCACGGGCTGGCCGAGCGTGGCGATGCCTTGTTTCCGGCAGTGGTCACAGGCTACCTGCCGGCGGCGGTGCAACTGGTCTTCGTGCTGGCGCTGATCTCGGCGCTGTTTCCCAGCGCAGACGGCGCGCTGACGGCGCTGACGGCGTCGACCTGCATCGACCTGCTCGACCTGCAGCAGCGCGGCGACGCCAGGTCACGCAAGCGCATTCGGCGCGCGGTGCACCTGGGATTTGCCGCGCTGTTCATGGCGCTGGTGCTGGTGTTTCGCTGGATCGACGACCGCAGCATGATCGGGCTGATCCTCAAGATCGCCGGCTACACCTACGGTCCGCTGCTAGGTCTGTTCGCCTTTGGCCTGATGACGCGACGGGCTGCGTCCGACGCCGCAGTGCCCTGGATCGCGCTGGCAGCGCCGCTGCTGTGCGGGCTGGTCGACTTCAACCAGCGCGCGCTGTTCGGTCGCTACGAGATCGGGCTGGAACTGCTGCTGCTCAACGGCGCGATCACTTTCGCGCTGCTCTGGCTGGCTTCGCGCCCGGGCGATCAGGGCTTTGCGCCGAACCCCGGGTCTATGCGCACCAGCGCGGTGGCCAGGAACGAGGGCAGCGTCGCAACACAGACCCAGACGAAGAAACCCAGGTAGCCCAGCTGCGACTGGATCCAGCCTGCAGCCATGCCCGGCAGCATCATGCCCAGCGCCATGAAGCCGGTGCAGATCGCGTAATGCGCGGTCTTGTGCTCGCCTTCGGCAACCATCAGCATGTAGACCATGTAAGCGGTGAAACCGAAGCCGTAGCCGAACTGCTCGAACGCCAGCGCCGCGCTGACCAGCCCCAGGTCGGCAGGCTGCCACAGCGCCAACGCGACGAACACCGCGTTGGGCAAGTGCATGCACAGCACCAGCGGCCACAACAAGCGCTTGAGCCCGGCACGCGAGATCGCCCAGCCGCCAAGCAGGCCGCCCAAGGTCAGTGCGATGACGCCGACCGTGCCGTAGGCCAGGCCCAGATCCTGGGTCCGGAGTGCCAGACCGCCGACCTCGCGCGGGTCGAGCAGAAAGGGCGAGACCAGCTTGAGCCCCTGCGCCTCGGCAAAGCGGTACAGCAGCAGGAATGCCAGGATGCGCGCGATGCCGGGTTTGCGAAAAAAAGCAGCGAACACCGCCAGCGCGTCGGCCCAAAGCCCAGGCCCGGACCGCGGGTCGCGCGCTGCGCGAAGGTCGGCCGCCGGACGCGGTAGCGCCCAGGCGTGGTAGGCCGCCAGCGCGACGAAGCCTGCGCCCAGCGCACCGAAAACGATCGCCCAGGCCAGCGCGGCTTGGCCGCTGCGCTGGGTCAGCCAGCCCGCCAGATAGACCAGCCCGCCCTGGCCCGCGATCATCGCCAGCCGGTAGCAGGTGCTGCGCACACCGACGAACGCGGCCTGCGAGCGCTGCGGCAACGCCAGCATGTAGAAGCCGTCGGCGGCGATATCGTGGGTGGCCGATGCAAAAGCCAGCAACCACAGCAGCGCCAGCGACATCTGCAGCAGGCCAGGCCCGGGCAGCGTCAGCGCAACGCCAGCCAGCGCAGCGCCGATCACGAACTGCAGCGCGACGATCCAGCGCCGTTTGGCGCCGAGCAACTCGACCAGCGGGCTCCACAGCGGCTTGATCACCCAGGGCAGGTAGAGCCAGCTGGTGTAGAGCGCGATCTCGGTGTTGCCGAGGCCCAGGTTCTTGTACATCACGACCGACAGCGTCATCACGACGACGTAAGGGATGCCTTGGCCAAAGTACAGCGTGGGAATCCAGCGCCAGGGGCTGGTCGTTTCGGCAGGGCTCACGCGACGGGCTCCGGGCTGGCGGGCGGGCTGCCCAGCCTGGCGATCATAGGCAGCGCGCAGGTCGGCGCGGCGTTGGCAAGGCCCTGGCCCGGCGGCCACGGGTTGTTGACAGGCAACAACAAGTAAACCGTTGGTGATAACCGATGCGCGCAAACTGCGCGAGCGGCGACAATAACGCTGTTGTGTGACAGGGGTATTTCCAGGAGGTGTCTGGAACCAACGCCCCGAACCCATCGAAGTCCAGGAGTCAAGATGAAGCTCAAATCCGTCGTTAGCGCCATTGCCCTGCTCAGCGTGGCAGCACCTGCGCTGGCCCAATCATCCGACACGTCCCAGCGCGTGGAGATCACCGGGTCTAGCATCAAGCGTATCGTCTCTGAAGGCGCGCTGCCGGTGCAGGTGATCAGCCGCAAGGAGCTTGAGCGCCAAGGCATCGTCAGCGCCGAGCAGATGATCGCCAACCTCAGCATCAACGGCAACGGGCTGGACAACCTGGCCAGCAACGCCGACGTGGTCTCGGGCGCGGCTCGCGGCAACAACGGCGCAACCTCGGCCAACTTGCGCGGCCAGGGCGCCAACGCCACGCTGATCCTGGTCAACGGCCGACGTATCGCCGCCCACGGCCTCAATGGCGGCGTGGTCGACCTCAACCAGGTGCCATTCACCGCGATCGACCGGGTCGAAATCCTCAAGGACGGCGCTTCGGCGATCTACGGCACCGACGCGATCGGCGGCGTGATCAACTTCATCCTGCGCAAGGATTTCAACGGTGTCCAGGCCCAGGCCTTCACCGATGTCACGCAGCAAGGCGGCGGCAACATCCACCGCGTCAGCGTGCTGGCCGGTGCTGGCGACCTCGAGTCCAAGGGTTACAACCTGATGGCCTCGCTGTCGTACACCGAGAATCAGGTGCTGCGCGGCGACCAGCGCTCCTTTGTCAACACCTTCCAGCCCAGCCGCGGCCTGTCGGTCGACACCCGCGGAACGCCTTACGCGACGGTGTTTGCGCTGGCCACGCTGCCCACCGCCATCAGCACCAACGGCACCGGCCCCAAACTGCCCGGTGGCACCGTGTCGTTCAACGGCATCAACCCGCTGAACCTGGCCGGCCAGCCGGGCTGCGCCTCGATCGACGGCATGGCGCCGTATGACGCGGTGCTGTGGAACGACCAGGCCACCAAATACGGCTGCGCCTGGGACACCGGCCGCGCCGCGGTGATCCAGCAACCGGTGAAGAACACCAACCTGATCAGCCGGGGCACTTTCAAGCTCGGCGAGCATCAGGTCGTCGCCGAAGCGATGCTCGGCCGCGCCGAATCGACCAAGAGCTTCTCGGCCAATCAGATCTCGAGCTCTGGCACTGCGACCATCACGCTGCCCAACGGCACCAAGGTCGCCAACCCCTTCCTGAACCTCGCCTACCCCAGCAGCGGCAGCTCGTACAACGGCGTGTTCAACGCGCTGGTCGGCACCTTCCCGTCGATCGAAGCACTGCGCGGCAACCCGCTGGCCTTCCGCTGGCGCTGCATGCCCTGCGGTCCGCGTGAGATCGACACCTCCAGCGACACCTCGCGTCTGATGCTGGCCGCTGACGGCCCGCTGCCCTGGTTCAAGGGCTGGGACTACCGGGCCGGCATGTCCACCGCGTCGAGCCAGAGCGGCTCGACCTTGGGCAGCGGCTACACCTACCAGCAGGGCTTCGCCAACCTGATCAACACCGGCGTGCTCAATCCGTTCTTGCAGGCAGGTCAGTCGCAGACTGCTGCGGCGATGTCCGGTCTCGAAGCCGTGTCGGCACGCGGTGTCAAGCTCTACGACGGCAAGTTCACCGTCAATGAAGCCGACGCCACGATCAGCGGTCCGCTGTTCAAGCTGCCAGCTGGCGACGTGATGCTGGCCGCCGGTGCCGACGTGCGGGTTGAGAAATACTCGTTCAAAGGCGACCAGCGGCCCGAGGCCAACACGCTGGCCGGTGTGGTCTTCAACGCGCCTTTCGACAACATCAATGCACTGGGTGGCGTCAGCCGCAACATCAAGGCCGTCTTTGCCGAAGCCCAGATACCGTTGGTCGCCAAGCGCCTGGAGCTCAATCTGGCCGCCCGCCACGACGAGTACTCAGGCTTCGGCAGCACCGACAACCCCAAGGTGTCGATCCGCTTCACGCCGCTAGACCAGTTCCTGACCCGAGCCTCTTACGGCACAGGGTTTCGCGTGCCGACCTTCAACCAGCTCTACAACGGCGTGACCGAATCGCCTTACAGCGGCAAGGACATCGTCGACCCCGCGTCGTGCCCGGCACTCAAGGCTGACGCCTCCGCAGCCTGCGCCTACATCTCGCCGACGATCCTCACCGGCGGCAAGACCACGCTGGGCCCTGAGACCAGCAAGCAGTGGTCGGCCGGCTTCGTGTACGCGCCGATCCAAGGCTTCAGCGCTGGCGCTGACTGGTGGGGCATCAACCGCAACGGCACGATCCAGAGCCCGGTGCTGACGACGATGCTGGCCAATTACTCGCTGTTCCCGCAGAACTTCATCCGCGACGCCGCCGGCAAGATCGTGCAGATCGACAACCGCTGGGTCAACGCCGGTGAGACCATCACCAAGGGCGTCGATGTGACCGTCAAAGGCAACGGCAAGCTGGGACTGGGCAACTGGGCCGCGAACCTCGAAGGCAGCTACCTGCTCAACAAGCGTTCGCGCCTGATCACCAGCGCGGCGATGGGGCCTAGCGAAGTCGGGCAGTTCACCCGTTCGGGCGACCTGGGCCTACGTTGGAAGCACACGCTGAACTTCGCCTACAACCAAGGCGACTGGACCGGCGTCGTCAGCCAGCGCTTCAGTTCGGGCTACAAGGACTACATGCTGCCCGGCGTGGCCAACGGCACCATCGTGCCGACCAACTGGAACCCCGAAGTCGCGTCCTACACCTTGTACAACCTGAACCGGTGCCGGCAGTTCCTGGGAGCCGCGTGTGGCCGACCCGCGGGGCCGCTCGTTCACCTTCATGGTCGACTACAAGTTCTTCTGAGTGCCCCAAGGCCGGCCGAAGCCGGCCGCCCCCCGTGGGGATCAAACAAAGTGGCAAAGCCACATTTGCTTGAGAGTGCCCCAAGGCCGGCGGAGACCGGCCGCCCCTCGTGGGGATCAAGCAAAGTGGCCAAGCCACATTTGCTTGAGACCTCCCAGCATTGACCGAGGGCGGGCGCTGCGACCAGCGGCCCGCCCTTTTTTTTATGGACCAAGCCGCCACCATGACCGCGACACTGCGCTGCGAGGACATCGCCGGCCACCCCGATTTCGTGGCGCTGGCGGGCATCGCCGAGGTCGACATCGACCTGCGCTACGCCAGCACCAACAACTTTGCCGGCCGCGTGCTGTACCGCGAACTAGGCCGCGAGCTCGACTGCAGTTGGTTGCGGCGCGAAGCCGCAGACGGCCTGCGGCAAGCCGTCGCCTGGCTGCAAGAGGCCAGGCCGGGCTACCGATTGCGGGTGCTCGACGCCTTGCGGCCCCAGCGGGTGCAGGCATCGATCTGGGCCGATGTCGCCGGCACACCGATGCAGGCCTATTTCGCCGACCCGTTGCGCGGCTCGATCCACTCCTTCGGCATGGCGCTAGACGTCACGCTGCTCGACCCCAAAGGCGATGAATGCGACATGGGCTCGGGCTTCGACGAGATGAGCCTGCGCTCGCACCCGGCGATGCACGCCGAACACCTGGCACTGGGCCTGCTGAGCGCCGCACAGATCACCGAGCGCGGCTGGCTGCACGCGGCGATGGTGCGCGGCGGGTTTCAAGGCATCAGCACCGAGTGGTGGCACTTCGACCACGGTGACCGCGACGCGGTGCGGCGCGATCTGCCACGGGTCTATTGATTCAGCACGTGCGGCCAGGAAAACCGATGAACCAGCGACGAGACTTCCTCGCGGCCATGACCGCCCTGCTGGCTGCGCCGACGCTGTGCGCCCAGACATCCCCCCCCGCCGGGCAGCGGCTGGCGGTGCTGCGGCCGCGCCGGCTCAAACCCGGCGACACCATCGGCCTGGTCAACCCCTCGGGCGCGATCTACGAGCGCGAGCCCTATGCGCTGACCATCGAAACCCTGGTCGCACTGGGCTTCAAGGTGCGCGAGGGCGCCAACCTGCGCGCGCGCTACGGTCATTTCGCTGGCACCGATGCGCAGCGCGCCGCCGACCTCAACACGATGTTCGCCGACCCGGCGATCGACGGCATCCTGGCGGTGACCGGCGGCTCGGGCGCGAACCGCATCCTGCCGCTGCTCGATTACGCGTCGATCGCACGCAACCCGAAGTTCTTCGGTGGCTTCAGCGACATCACGGCCTTGCTCAACGCGATCAACGCCCGAACCGGGCTGGTGACCTTTCACGCGCCGGTGGGCATCTCGGAGTGGAACGAGTTCAGTGTCAGGCATTGGCGCGGCGCGGTGGTCGATGCCCAGGCGCTGACGCTGCGCAACGAGTCCGACAAGAGCAACACGCCGGCGCCGCGCGAGCACCGCATCCAGACCTTGCGCGCCGGGCTGGCGCGTGGCCATCTGGTCGGCGGCAACCTGGCCGTGCTGAGCTCGATGGCCGGGTCGCCTTATCTGCCGTCCTTCGACGGCGCGATCCTGTTCCTCGAAGAGATCAACGAGTACATCTACCGCGTCGACCGCATGCTCTCGACGCTGCGCAACGCCAGCCTGCTCGGACGCTTGGCGGGCGTTGTGCTCGGCGCCTTCACCAACTGCAAGCCCGGCGAGGGCTACGGCACGCTGACGCTAGACGAGGTGTTCGACGACTACTTCCTGCCGCTGAATGTGCCGGTCTATGCCGGCGCGATGTTCGGCCACATCGCGCGCAAGTTCACACTGCCGGTCGGGCTGGACGCCGAAATCGACGCTGCGGCCGGAACGCTGCGCTTTCTGCAACCGGCGGTGCTCTGATTGTTTGAGACCGACAGCGATGGCCAGGCGCTGCGCCACCGCCACGGCCTGCAGGTTATCCACTCAGGCAGTCACTCAGTCAATCAGTCAATCAGTCAAGACATCGTCGGACCTTGAAGGCAAAATACTTGCCATGACTTTCGGCCACGAGAGCCTAAAGCCATGACCTCATAACGATTCAGGAGCTAATTTCAATGACGAAAACTATCCAATGGATGTTGCTGCTGGCCGCAGCATTGCCGGCCTATTCCAATGCGGCGACAGCCGCGACCAAGGCCGCCGCAGCGTCTTCAGCGGCGACAACGTCGGCAACAACGACAACCGCCAAACCCGCCACCGTCATTGTCGCCACGCCGGCCACGCTCGCCACTGTTTCGCCGGCCAGCGGTATGCCCAGCGTGCCGGCTGCCGCCGATGCATCGACCTACCTCTTCTTGAGCAATGCCCGCAACCCGACCCAGCTGACCGTCACGGTCGGCCTGCAAGGCAATGCCGGGCCGGTGATGACGCGCGCGCAGAAACTGCTACCGGGAGCACTCCAACAACTCGCCAATGCGACGGGCAACACCTTCAATATTCTCGACATGACGGGTCGTTCGATTCCGACCCAAGCCCAGCAGAACTGCAAGACGAATCTCGCGAACATTCTGATCATCGTCGGCGACTCGACCAACGGAGCGCTCAACCCGACAGCCGGTGATGCCGGCAACCATGGCGTGACCATGAGCAGCATCACTGGCGGATACATCAACTGCTCGGTCGTGGTGATCAACGCCGGGGCGGTTTGGTCCACCCTGGATTACGACCCGGAGAACAAATCTGTCGGTCACACGCTGCTGCATGAGCTGGGCCACACCTTTGGCCTCGACCACCCGGTCGCGGGCGGACAGGTGATGCACAACGCAGCGCTGATGGTCAACGGGAAAAAAGCCTCTGACACCTTCACCAACAAGTACGCGGCCGGCGACCTGTACGGTCTCTACGCGGTCAGCAAAGGCAAGCGTTGAGAAAGCATTGTTTCGGCCGCTGAACAGGTCGTCGTCGCAGCCCGCCGACCGTTGTCAACGTGAACTCGCAAGCCAGGTCGATTCGGCCCGCTCCACCCGCACAGCCCCAGCCAGCGTCGGACGCACCATCAACCTGCGCCAGAAGATCTGGCGGCGGATGTTGGCAGCCACAGGCTGGCAGATCTGGCTCGCGATCGGACGGTGACGCAGGCCTTGCGCCAGCAAGCCAATGGGCGTTGTCGGTGTTTTCTGCGTTGCGCGAGAGGGTCTCGGCGTAGACCCGCGAGACGACCACCCGCCGGTGCGCTAGAGCCCCGTCTGGCGGGCACAATCGCCGCTGAACCGCAACGACCTGCCCATGCCTATTGATGCCGCTTCATCGACCATGACCGGCTTGGGCCTGGGGCTGGACGCGGGCGGCACCAGCACCCGCTGGGCCTTGGCCGATGCGCGAGGCCGTGTCGTCGCGCAAGGCCAGGTGGCAGCCTGCAGCGGCGCGATGATGGCCAGCGCATCTGGCCGCGAGACGCTGGCTGCTCTGTGGGTTGCGCTCGCCCAGACAGTGCGCCAATTCGGAACGTTAGGCGCCATCTGCACCGGCATCACCGGCCTGGACCGCGACAGCGTCGAGCCGATGCGTCGGCTCGCCGGCCAGGCCATGGGCTTGGGCGCCGACCGCATCGAGATCGCCAGCGACATCGAGATGGCCTGCCTGGCGTCGTTCGCGCCTGGCGAAGGTTATGTTGTCTATGCAGGCACGGGATCGATCGCGGGGTTCGTCGACGAAACCGGTGCACTGCAACGCGCCGGTGGCCGCGGCGTGCTGATCGATGACGCCGGAGGCGGCCACTGGATCGCCACCCAGGCGCTGCGCGCGTTGTGGCGGTTGGAGGACGAAAGCCCGGGGTCTGCCGCGAGCACGCCGCTGGGGCGCTGCATCGGCGAGCGGATTGCCGAGCGAATGGGCGCCGCCGACTGGGCCGCGACACGCCAATACCTGACCCAAGCCACGCGCGGCGAGATCGGCCTGCTCGCGCTGGCGGTCGCGCAGGCCGCTGCGC
>RGQD01000148.1 GCA_010030205.1 Betaproteobacteria bacterium | reverse complement strand
CTGCCCATCAGCGAGGCCACCAGCGTGCCACCGACCATCGCCATCAGCGAGTTCACCGCCACCAGGCCGCTGATCTTGTCGATGGTCTGCGCGCTCATCACGTTGAAACCAAACCAGCCCACGGCCAGGATCCAGGCGCCCAGCGCCAGAAACGGGATGCTCGACGGCGGATGGGCGCTGATCATGCCGTCCTTGCGGTAGCGGCCAGCGCGCGCGCCCAGCAGCAGCACCGCCGCCAGGCCGATCCAGCCGCCCACTGCGTGCACCACGACGCTGCCGGCGAAGTCGTGAAACTCAGCGCCGGTCTGGGCCTTGATCCAACCCTGGATGCCGAAGAGCTGGTTCCAGGCCACGCCCTCGAACAGCGGATAGATCAGCCCCACCAGCACCGCGGTCGCGATCAACTGCGGGCCAAAGCGGGCACGTTCAGCGATGCCGCCCGAGACGATGGCCGGAATCGCTGCCGCGAAAGTCAGCAAGAAGAAGAACTTGACCAACTCGTAGCCGTTCTTCGCGGCCAGCGCCTCGGCGCCGGTGAAAAAGCTCACGCCGTAAGCGACCGAGTAGCCGACAAAAAAGTAGGCGATGGTCGAGACCGAGAAGTCGACCAGGATCTTGACCAGCGCGTTGACCTGGTTTTTCTTGCGCACCGTGCCGAGCTCCAGAAAAGCGAAACCCGCGTGCATCGCCAGCACCATGATGGCGCCCAGCAATATGAACAAGGCATCGGTGCCTTGCTTGACCTGATCCATGAGATGTCTCCTCAGTTGTGATGGCTGCGTTGCGGTGCTGAATGCACCAGCACCGACAAAAACGCACCAAACTAAGCAAATTTCATGCCTCAGCTGGTGCATCACCAAAACAGCCGACAGCACCGAATCGCCCGCAATCAGCCCCTTTACCGTGCATTACGCACCAAAATAGATTTCTCCTGAGCGCCCCGAAGCCGGCCGCCCCCCGCAGGGGTCAAACAAAGTGGCAAAGCCACATTTGTTTGAGGACAAAGCGGCTGCACCCGCCTGATACGGCGAGGCCGCGCTCGCTCGCCGACCGTCAGACCAAGCCGATGGCTCGCGCGACAGGCAAGCGTGCGGCCAACATCGTCGAAACAGACGATTGAGGCCTTCAGGCACGACCCCTAGAGTGCGCAGCAGGAGAAGCACATGGCATCGGCAAGAACGATTCGCGCATTGAAATCGCTTGGCTTGCCTGACACGCCCGCAAGGATCTGATGGACGCCACCGCCGCGATGCAACTGACCCAACCGCTGCACAAGGCGCTGATCGAACGCCCTGAGGCCACGGCGCTGGTGTACGGCAAGCGCCGCAGCCTCTTTGCTGCGCTGGCCGACCAGGTCGCTCGGCTCGGGGCGCTGCTGCGCGCCGCTTACAGCCTGAGCGACGAAAACCTGGTGCCGCATTGCCGGACCCAGATCGCCGGCTACAAGTGCCCGCGCAGCGTCGAGTTTCGCGCCGAGTTGCCGCTGCCGGCCGCCGGCAAGATGCTGAAGCACAGGCTGGGTGCACTGTTCTGGGCCGGGCGCAGCCGGCACGTCAACTGACCGAGACCCTATGCCGCTACACCACCCTGGCCCCATGCGCCTGCCCGACCGCATCACCCGCAGGCTCAGGCTGCCGCTGATCGCCGCACCGATGTTGGCCGTCTCGGGCGTAGAACTGGTCGTGGCGGCCTGCCGCAACGGCGTGATCGGCGCTTTCCCGACCGCCAATGCACGCAGCAGCGCGCAACTCGACCAGTGGTTGGATGAAATCCACCAGCGCCTGTTCGCAGCGCCTGAAGAAGCCGCACCCTGCTGCCCCAACCTGATCATGCGATCTCCCCGGCTGGCCGAAGATCTGGCCTGCTTGGTGGCGCACCGGGTCGAGATGGTGATCACCAGCGTGGGCTCGCCGGCACCTGTGGTGTCGGCGCTGCACGGCATCGGCTGCCTGGTGCTGGCCGACGTGGCCACGCTGGAGCACGCGCGCAAGGCCATCGCCGCCGGCGCCGATGGTCTGGTGCTGCTGAGCGCCGGCGCGGGCGGCCAGACCGGCTGGCTCAACCCCTTCGCCTTCGTGCGCGCGCTGCGCGCCGAGTACGATGGGCCGCTGGTGCTGGCTGGCGGCGTCAGCGACGGCGTGGCGCTGCGCGCTGCGGGCGTTTTGGGTGCAGATCTGGCGTACATGGGCACGCGATTCATCGCCAGCCATGAAAGCCTGGCTGCCGCAGCCTACAAGCAGATGCTGGTCGACAGCAGCGCCGATGACGTGCTGCTGACCAAGGCGTTCACCGGCCTGGCCACCAGTATGCTGCTGCCGTCGATCCGCCGTGCCGGGCTCGACCCCGACAGGCTAGACGAGTTGGTCACGCCCAAGACAGCAGCGCAGATGTTCGGCGGCGCCGCGCAAAACGACGGCCCAAAGCGCTGGAGCGACATCTGGAGCGCCGGCCACAGCGTGTCAGGCGTGCACTCGCTGCAGTCGGTGGACGCGCTGGTGGCCGAGGTCGAGCACCAGTACCATCACGCCATCGCCTGACCTGTCCGACCCGCTTCAGACCTTCGGCGCGCGCCAGGGCTAGACCTGGTGATGCGGGCCGGCTGCGCGACGCGCCGCATCCACCCGAAGGAATCACGATGAACTTGACCCAGACCCTGCTGACCGGGGCGATCGCGCTTGCGGTCGCCACCAGTGCACAAGCCCAGGGATTCCCCACCAAGCCGATCCGGCTGGTGGTGACTTTCCCCGCGGCCGGCGCGCCCGACATCCTCGCGCGGCTGTTTGCCGACAAAGCCCAGTTCGGCCAGCCGGTGATGATCGACAACGTGCCTGGCGCGGGCGGCAACATCGGCGCCGACAAGGTGGCCAAGGCACCGGCCGACGGCTACACGCTGGTGATGGCCACGGTGGGCACGCATTCGATCAATGGCTCGCTCTACCCCAAGATGCCTTACGACATGGTCAAGGACTTCAGCCCGATCGCCCATGTCGCGAGCGCGCCGAACCTGCTGGTGGTGACCAACGACTTGCCGGTCAAGAACGTCGCCGAGCTGATCAGCTACATGAAGGCACACCCGAACAAGCTCAGCTTCGGCTCACCCGGCATCGGCTCATCGGTGCATGTCTCGGGCGAGTTGTTCAAATCGATGACGGGCACGACGATGCAGCATGTGCCTTACAAGGGCCGGCAGTTCGCGATCCCCGATCTGGTCGGCGGCCAGATCCAGCTGATGTTCGACAACATGCCGTCGGCGTTGCCGATGGCCAAGGACGGCAAGATACGTGCGCTGGCCCAGACCACCGCCAAGCGATCGCCGGCCGCGCCCGACGTGCCCACCGTGGCCGAGACCGTGCCGGGCTTCGAAGCCACCACCTGGTTTGCGATGTTCGCCCCGGCGGGCACGCCGCGCGACGTCGTGATGCGAATCAACGCCGAGATGGTCCGGGTCTTCAAGTTGCCCGAGGTCGTCGACAAGTTGAAGACCCTGGGGCTGGAGCCCTGGATCTCGACCCCTGAGGAGTTGGCCAAGTACCAGGCCAGCGAGATTGTCAAATGGGCCAAGGTCGTCAAGGACTCGGGCGCCAGGGCCGAATAGCCCCGCCGGCCCGGCCTGGCCCTAGAAGATGGTCAGGCTGACCCAATAAAAGACCGCCGCCACAAAGGCCGTGGCGGGGATCGTGAAGACCCAGGCCAGCACGATGTTGCCGGCCACGCCCCAACGCACCGCCGATGCATTGCGCACCGAACCCACGCCGACGATCGCACCGGTGATGGTGTGCGTGGTCGACACCGGCACGCCCATCGCGGTGGCGATGAACAGCGTGATCGCGCCGCCCGTCTCGGCGCAAAAACCACCCACCGGCTTCAACTTGGTGATGCGTTGGCCCATGGTCTTGACGATGCGCCAACCGCCGAACATCGTGCCCAGGCCGATCGCCGCGTAGCAGACCCAAATCACCCAGGACGGCGGCATCTTGTCGGCCGCGCCGACATAGCCGGCGGCGATCAACAGCATCCAGATGATGCCGATGGTCTTTTGCGCGTCGTTGCCACCGTGACCCAGCGAATAAGCGCCTGCCGAGACCAGTTGCAGCCGCCTGAACCAGCGGTCGACCTTCAGCGGTGACGCTCGCCGGCAGACCCAGGCCACCAGCACCATCATCAAGCCACCGAGCAAAAACCCCAGCAAGGGCGAGATGAAGATGAAGGCGACCGTCTTCATCACACCAGCGCCAATCAGCTTGCCCGCGCCAGCCTTGGCCATCACCGCGCCGACGATGCCGCCGATCAGCGCATGCGAGCTCGACGACGGAATGCCGTAGAACCAGGTGATCAGGTTCCAGGCGATCGCGCCTATCAGCGCGCCGAACACCACATGGTGGTCGACCACGCCGGGCTGGACGATGCCTTTGCCGATGGTGGCCGCGACATTGAGGTGAAACACCGCGATCGCCAATACGTTGAAAAACGCCGCGAACAACACTGCGCGCTGGGGTTTGAGCACCCCGGTGGAGACGACGGTGGCGATCGAATTGGCGGCGTCGTGAAAGCCGTTCATGAAGTCGAAGCCGACCGCCAGCACGACCAGCAACACGACAACCCAGAAGTTGATCTGCAGGCTGTCCATGTTCAGTCGTATCCGTTGGCAGCGCCGGCGCTTGGGCCCGGCCGCAGCAACTTCGCAGCGATCATGAGTTCTCGAGGACGATGCCCTCGACGATGTTGGCAACGTCCTCGCAGCGGTCGGAGATCGACTCCAGGTGTTCGTACACCGCCTTGAGCTTGATCAGCTCGCGCACCTCGATGTTGTCGCGAAACAGCTTGCTCATCGCCGAACGCATCACCCGGTCGGCGTCGCTCTCGAGCCGGTCGATCTCCTCGCAGGTCTTGAGCGCGGCCTCGGCGACACTGGGCTGGCTGAGCTTGGGCAGCAGCGTGACCACATGCTGAACCCGTTCGCAGCACTTGGTCGAAATCTCGCCAAGCCGGATCACGTCCTCGCTGACGCTCTTCAAGTCGTACAGAGACATCACCTCGCTGGAGTCTTGCAGCAAGTCGAGAATGTCGTCCATCGCATTGATCAGGCCATGGATCTGTTCGCGGTCAATCGGCGTGATGAAGGTCTTGTGCAGCAGGCGGTGGACTTCGGCAGTGACCCGGTCGGCCAGCTTCTCAGCAGCGTCGACCTCGGCGGCGTATTTCTCTCGCAAGGTCTGGTCGCTGTAGTTCTGCACCATCGCCATGAAAGCGCGCGCGCCGACCACGATGTGGCGACCATGGTCGTTGAAGAGTTCAAAAAAATTGCCCTCACGGGGCAGCAACTTGCCGAAAAACATGGGGAGGTCTCCGAGGGATAGGCCGGGTGCCGGCGATGGACACACGAACCATCAAGCAATGGTCATCAACCTGTCACACAAACATTGTATTAAACGTCGAGGCGAAAGGTCTCAATTCGATTAAATAGCTTTAAATGCCTAAATTGATGTAGACGGCGCCAATCAGGCAAAACCAGCCCCCAGAAAATCCAGTTTCAGCGCTTGGCCCATCACCAACAGCGGGAAAGGCACGCACACCGCCAGCGCGATCGAGCTCTGCGTGAGCTTGAGCTAGACCAGCAGATCGACGGTCTGCAGGCCGACGGGCAACTTGGCCATCATGGTGCGCCGAGTCTGTCCAGGCGTTGATCCGCGGTCGCGGGCAAATGCGCGGCCAGCGGCCCCAGGCCGGGAGCGACCAGCGCCGGGCAGAGCTCGAGCAAGGGTTGCAGCACAAAGGCGCGCTGGTGCAACCTCGGATGCGGCAGTGTCAACGTCACGCTGGCGAGCACCGCCTCGCCATGCAGCAGCAGGTCCAGGTCCAGCGTTCGCGGCGCATGTCGGTAGGAGCGCTGACGGCCAAATGACTGCTCGATCGCCTGCAGCGCGGCCAGCAAGGACTGCGGCGCCAGCAGCGTGTCGATCACCGCGACGGCGTTGATGTAATCCGGTCCGATGGCGTCGATCGGCGCACTGCGGTACTGGGCCGAGGCCCGCACCAGAGCGCAGCCGGGCAAGGCCGCCAGCGCGTCGAGCGCAGCGTTCAGCGTGGCGCTGGCGTCGCCGAGGTTGGCGCCTAGACCGATGTAAGCGCGCTGCGTCAGCTGATCAGGCATGCGCCGGCAACACGACCGAGCTTTCAGGTCTCGGACGTTGTGGCACCGGTTGCCGCCCCCGACGCCCCCGACGCACCGGCGGGCTTGCGCCGACGCCGGCGTCTCTTGCGCGCTGGGGCATCCACAGCGGACGCACCGGCCTCGTCTGCTTCGTCGTCTTGCTCGCGCTCGGCACTGGCTTGCGCCGCAACGGTCTCGTGCGCCGCGTCAGCTGGGTCTGCAGGTTTGGCGCCACGCGGCGCGGCCTTGCGGGGGCGCTGGGCTTCACGCGCTGCGACCAGCAGGGCCTCGCGCTCCTCGTCGCTGCCCAAGGAAAAATCTTCCCACCATTCGGCGAGTTCGACCGGTGCTTCGCCAACATCGGCGCGAAGCCGCAGGAAGTCAAAAGCGGCGCGAAATCGCAGCTGCTCGATCAACGAGAAAGCGGTATTGGACTGGCGGCGCTCGAAGCGCGGCTGCATCATCCAGATCTCGCGCATGTCGGCACCGAGCTTGCCGCCACCTGAGATGTCGCCGATGCGCGCGGCAAAGACCGCGTCCACCGCCTGCTGCAACGCAGGCACGGTGGCCTCGCCTGCAGCCCGACGCTGTTGCCAGCCGGCCAGCACGTCGTGCCACAGCAAGCAAGACAGCAAAAAGCTAGGCGCCACCGGCTTGCCTTCACCAACACGGCGGTCGGTGTCCATCAGCGCCTGGCGGATGAACTCCTGTTTCTGGGCATGTTCCTGCGGCGTGCTGTGTCCCTCGGCGAAGACCGCGTCGAGCACCGGGAAAACGCTGCGATGCAGGTTCTGGCGTTGGAGCTCGGCGATGCTGGCCAGCGCATGACCGGTCTGCAGCAGCTTGATCATCTCGTCGAACATGCGAAAGCGCACCGCGCGGATGATGCGAACCGGGTCTTCGCGGTAGCGGGTGGCCGGGTCGCCGATCAGCCGCAGCAGCCTGGCCTTCACGTCGGCGATGCCGCCGTGGTAGTCGACGACGATCCGTGTCTCGGGGTCGTAGTACATCGCGTTGATCGTGAAGTCGCGGCGCGCGGCGTCCTCGATCTGCGGACCCCAGACGTTGTCGCGCAACACCCGACCGCTGGCGTCCACCGCGTGGGCCGAACCGGCCAACGCGGCTTTGCTGGTCTTCTCGTTGCCCGCCACCTGGGTGGCCTCGCTGTTGTCCATGTAGGCGCGAAAGGTCGAAACCTCGATGACCTCATGGTCACGGCCGCGGCCGTGGACGACGTGGACGATGCGAAAGCGCCGCCCGATGATGAAGGCGCGCCTGAACAAGCCCTTGACCTGCTCTGGCGTGGCGTCGGTGGCGACGTCAAAGTCCTTGGGCCGCAGCCCCACCAACAGATCGCGCACCGCACCGCCCACGACATAAGCCTGGAAACCGGCTTGCTGCAAGCTGCGAACCACCTTGACCGCCCGGTCGTCGACCAGCGACGGGTCGATGCCGTGCTGGCTGGCCGGCACCTCGACCCGATGGCCTAGCGGTATGACGGGCGCTGCAGCGACGACGGCCGACTCGGGTGCCGCAGCCGGCGCGGACTTGCCCAGCAAACGACTGATGAATTTCTTGATCATGCAAACAACCTCAGGATGCGCCAGCCGCGCTGCAGGGCGATCGCCTCTAGCGCTGGACTGAATCGCTGTAGAACACACTGTGCTCCATATCGCTCAAACGCTGGCCCAGCCCGGCCAGCCAATCGTGGACACGCTCGATCTTGCCCTCGCGGAACGAGGGCACGCCCCGGATGCGGCCGGTGGCCACCCCGTCAACGCCGCGTTCGAGCTCGACCGCCAGCAGATGCTCGACACCCAGCGCATCGGCGATCGGCCGGGTGATGAACTCATTGGTCGCGGTGACGATCGCGACCAGATCGCCGGCGGCGCGGTGCAAGTCGAGCAGCGCACGTGCGGCAGGCAGCAACTGCGGCGCCATCACCTCGGCCATGAACCTGGCGCTGACGGCAAGCTGCTCGTCCAGACCGCGATCGCGCCAGGCCCGGGTGCTGAAATCGATGTACTCGGCAATATCCAGGCAACCTGCCAGGTACTGGCGATAGAACTCATCGTTGCGGCGGCGGTGCAGTTCGCCCTCTGCCCAACCCTGGGTGACCATGAACTCGCCGAACGCGTGGTCGGAATCGCCGGCGATCAAGGTGCCATCGAGATCGAACAGCGCGAGCTTCATTCGGCGGCCTCCAGCGCAGGCGGGCGCTCCTCGGCCAGCATGCGCTTGAGCAAGGGCACGGTGACCAGGCGCTGATGCGCCAGCGCGTAGCCATCGAGCCGGGTCAGCAAGTCCATCAAGTAGCCCATGTCACGCTGCAAATGCGTCAACAGATAGTCCATCACCTCGTCCGAGAGAAACATGCCGCGGCGGTCGGCGTCGCGGCGCAGCGCCGCGCGGGTCTCGGCCTCGGCCAGGGCCTGCAGTGCAAACACATGGCCCCAGCCCAGCCGGGTGCGCAGGTCGTCGCGCAACTTCAGGTCCACCGGCGGCCAGCGACCCGCCCCCACCCACTGCACGCCATGGGCTCCGGCCTCGACAAACAGTGCAAACGCCGCCTGTTGCTGCTCGGGGTCGAGCGCCTCACAGTCGTCGACCAGCACCAAGCGCCAGGCTTCATCCAGCACCCAGGGCAGCGGCGTGGCGGCGTCGAACCAGCCGACTCGGGCACCCTCGAGCTGTTGCTGGCTGGCCAGCGCCCGCAGCAAGCGGGTCTTGCCCGTGCCCACAGCGCCCCAGAGGTAGACCGGCGCGACAGCGACCCGGTTCAAACCCAGTTCGCGCAGGTGCTGCACAGCGGCAGCATTGCGACCGACCACCAGGTTGTCGAAGCCGTCGGCCGGCGCTGGGCTGATCGGCAAGGGCAACTGCTTCATTGCAGGCACGAGCCCCAGCAAGGCGGCGTCAATGGCGTGTCACCAAGGGGCTCAGTCCGGTTCAGGGTTGGGCGTTGGGCAGGGATGAACTTCATCAACTAGGCTTGGGCCAGCGGCCCGATCTCGGTCAGGTCCGACCGCAACAGCAGGCCTGGACCCGGTTGCGCCAAGTCATCTCGGCGCGGTGCACCAGAGGCGAACTCGAGTCCCTTATTGTATAAGGCCCACTCAAAGTGGCCGTGGCGCCGCGCCGCGCTGCAATTCGGCCAGCCGTTCACGCAGCGCTGGCGCGTCGCCGGCATCGGGTCTGGTCAAAAGATAGGCCGCCAGATCGTCGGCAGCCTCGGCCGGGCGGCCCAGCTCGGCCAAGGTCAGACCGCGGTCGCGCAGTTGCTCTGCATCTTCAGGCAGCAGCAGCACCAGACGCTGCTGCACCGCCAGCAGCCGCGGCCAGTCCTCGGCCGTGTGGGCGATTTCCTTCAAATTGAACAGCAGCCTTGCCAGCACGTCGCGCGCCGGCGCAGCCTGCAGGAACAAGCCCAGCGGCACCTCGAAATCCCCGGCCAGCCCTTGCCGGGCACGGTAAGGGCCGAGCCGCTCGTCGAGCTCGTCGCGCGACAAGGAGCGGCCGTTGAAAGGGTCGATCACCACCTCGCCTTGCGGCAAGCGCAGCTTGATCAGGAAATGGCCTGGAAAAGACACCCCGCGCGCCGTCAGCCCGAGCTGCGAGGCCAGCTCGCAATACAGCAAGGCCAGCGTGATCGGGATGCCGCGCCGCGTGGCCAGTACCTGGTGCAGGTAACTGTTGCCGCGGTCGTAGTAATTGTTGACGTTGCCGGCAAATCCCAACTCGATGAAGAAGTGATGGTTCAGCGACTGCAGCCGGCGCAGCGCCGATGCATCGGCGGGCAACCTGGCATTGAGCTTGGCCGCCAGCCCATCGATCTCGGCCAGCACCGCCTGCACATCGAGTTCGGGGTGGTCGTCCTGCGCCACACAGATCGCCGCCTCAAGCAGCGCAAAGCCTTCGTCCTCAGCCACCAGCGCAGCGAAATACCCCAAGACAGTGGGCGGGGCCAGTGGCCAAGGACTCGTCGCCATCCTTCAGGCTCTGCGCATGAAGCTGCGGGCCTTGATGCCCAGCAGCGCGAGCGTGCCGAAATACAGCAGGGCCGACGCCACCAGCGCCAACGCCATGGCCCCGGCACGCATCAACTCATGGCGGCCGAGCGCGAGCCAGTCGATCTGTTGCGCGGCCAGCGCCATCAATGCGCCCATCAGCGCAGTGGCCAGCGCGACCCGCCAAGCAAACCCCGGCCAGCCGGCGACCGGCCGGTAACTGCCGCGCCGCTTCAATCCCCACAGCAGAACCAAGGCATTGGCGTTGGCAGCCAAGCCTATCGACAACGCCAACGCCGCCACCCCCATCCCAAGACCCCAGATCAACACTGCATTGAGCAATTGGGTCAACATCAGCGAGGCGACGGCCACCCGCATCGGCGTGCGCATGTCCTGCTGCGCAAAGAAAGCCGGCGCAAGCACCTTGATCGCGACCAGACCCAACACACCCGCGCCCCAGCCCATGACCGCCAGCTGCGTCATCGCTACTGCATGAGCGTCAAAAGCGCCGCGATGGAACAGCACAGCGACCATCGGTTGCGCAAATACCAGCAGCGCCACCGCACAAGGCAGCGCCAACAACAGCACCAGACGCAGGCCCCAGTCCAGCAAGCCGGAATAAGCCACGTCGTCGAAGCCAGCCTTGGCGGCTGACAGTTGGGGCGTCAGCACCACCCCCAGCGCGACGCCGAGTAGTGCAATCGGCAATTCCATCAAACGGTCGGCATAAACCAGCGAGGACACCGCACCCACCCCCAGATGGCTGGCGATCTGCGAGTTGATCATCAAAGAGATCTGCGCTACTGATACGCCCAGCAACGCCGGTGCCATCTTGGCGAGGATGCGCCGCACGCCCGGGTGGGTCCAGGCCGCCCGCAAGCGCGACAACGTGAGGCCGAGCCGCGGCAGCATGCCGATCGCCGACAGCGCAGGCAGTTGCAGCCCGAGTTGCAGCACGCCGCCCACCATCACGCCGAGCGCCAGCGCATAGACCGGCTCGATACCGCGACCGCGCAGCACCGGCGCGCCCAACAGCGCTGCGGCAATCACACTGAGGTTGAGCAACACTGGGGTGAAGGCCGGCACCGCAAACCGACGCCAGGTGTTGAGCACGCCGGAGGACAGTGCGACCATCGACATGAACCCGATGTAGGGAAACATCCAGCGCGTCATCGCCGCCGCCGCATCCTCGGTGGCCGGGGCGAAACCTGATGCCAGCAGCCAAACCAGCACCGGCGCGCCAGCGATGCCGAAGATGCAGGTGACCAACAGCGCCCACGCCAGCACGGTGGCCACCGCGTC
>RGQD01000147.1 GCA_010030205.1 Betaproteobacteria bacterium | reverse complement strand
CCCGCCAGCAGCGGCAGCACATTGCCGAGCAGGTTCCAGCCGGCGTTGACGAGGACGGGGCGGAAGGCGAGCATGCAGCGCGATGGCGTCAGGCCAGGGCCTTGGCCAGCGCGGCGACGACGCGGTCTTGCTGCGCGTGCGTCAGGTCGGCACTCATCGGCAGGCTGAGCACGCGCTGGCCGGCGCGGACGCTGTGCGGCATGCAGTCCGGGCAGCAGTAAGCGGCATATGCCGGCTGTTGGTGCAGCGGCTTGGGGTAGTGCACAGCGGTCGGGATGCCAGCGGCCTGCAGCGCGGCCTGCACCGAGGGCCGGTCGTCGACCATCACGGTGTACTGAGCCCAGACGCAGTCGCGGTCAGGCCGCACAGCGAGCAGTTGCACCGGTGCACCGCTGTCGCGGATCAGCCGGCCATAGCGATCGCCCAGCGCAAGCCGGCGCTCGATCTCCCAGTCGAAACGCTCGAGCTTGGCCAGCACCACCGCGCATTGCAGCGTGTCCATGCGCCCGCCCACGCCGACACGGGTGTGGTGGTAGCGGCCGCTCTGACCGTGAACGCGGATCTCGCGCGCGGCCTGGGCGATCGCCGGGTCGCTGGTGAACAGCGCGCCGCCGTCGCCGTAGCAGCCCAGCGGCTTGCTGGGGAAGAAACTGGTGCAGGCGATGGTGCTGACATTGCAGCTCTTGCGCGCCACGCCCTGGCCACGGTAGCCCGCGCCAAAGCTCTGCGCCGCATCCTCGATCACCACCAGGCCGTGGCGCAGCGCGACGGCGTTGATCGCGTCCATGTCGGCCACCTGGCCGTACAGGCTGACCGGCATGATCGCGCGGGTGCGCGGCGTGACCTTGGCCTCGATCAGACTCGCGTCGATGTTGCAGCTGTCGGGCTCGATGTCGGCATAGACCGGCACGCCGCCCAACAGCACGATCACCTCGGCCGTGGCGGCAAAGGTGAAGGGCGTGGTGATGACCTCGTCGCCGGGCTTCAGGCCGATGGCCATCAACGCGATCAGCAAGGCCTCGGTGCCGCTGGCCACCGCCACACAGTGCGGTGCGCCGGTGTAGGCCACCAGCGCGGCCTCCATCTCCGCCACCTCGGGGCCCATGATGTACTGGCCATGGTCGAGCACACGCTGGATTCGGGCGTCAATCGCCGTCTTCAGCACCGCATACTGGGTCTTGAGGTCAGTGAATTGCATCGTCAGTCCAGCCGCGTCAGCGTGTCACCGGCCAGCCGGTAGCGTTCGCCGGTGGCTGGACAGTTGGCTACATCGTTGCCGCGGATCGGTAACGTTAGGCGCTCACCGTGCCGGCTCATCCAGCCGATCTGCCTGGCGGGCACGCCGGCCATCAGCGCATAGGCTTTGACGTCGCGGTTGACGACGGCGCCTGCGGCGACGAAAGCGTGTTCACCGACGGTGCTGCCGCAGACGATGGTGCAGTTGGCGCCCAGCGTGGCACCGCGCTTGACCAGCGTTCGGCGGTATTGGTCCTTGCGAATGACGGCGCTGCGCGGGTTGTAGACGTTGGTGAATACCATGCTCGGCCCGCAGAACACATCGTCCTCCAGCGTCACCGCATCGTAGACCGAGACGTTGTTCTGGATCTTGACCTGGTTGCCGATCAGCACATCGTTGCCGACATACACGCCTTGGCCGAACGAGCAGCCGGCGCCGATGCGCGCGCCGGCGCTGATATGCACCCAATGCCAGACCCGGCAGCCGGGACCCAGGACCGCGCCGTCATCGACGATGGCGCTGGGGTGGATGGTGACATCGGCAAGCATGTCAATACTCTAGAGGCAAGTTGACGCGCTTGCCGTCACGTGCCGAGAGGTACATCGCGATCAGCAGTTCCAGGGTCTTCAGGCCCTCGCGACCGTCGGTCTCGGGTTCGCACTCACCGCGCAGCGTGCGGATCACGTTGTCGTAGTACAGCGGGTGGCCGAAACCGTAGACCGAGGTGGTCTGGTAGCTCGCGTCGTCGAGCCCCGCATCCATCTCGTGCGGCTGCGCGAAAGCCCAGTGTTCGATCTTGTTGACCGCGACGCCACCGACGCGGACGCTGCCGTTCTCGCCCAGGATGGTGATCGAGCCTTCGAGGTTCTTCGGGTGCGTGAGCATCGTCACGTTGACCGAGCCCATCGCGCCGCTGCGCCAGCGCAGTGCGGCCACGCCAGTGTCCTCGACCTCGATGTCGCGCGCCAGCGTGCCGGTGTAAGCCATCACGCTCTCGACCGGCCCGACCATCCAGTCGAGCAAGTCGATGTAGTGGCTGGCCTGGTTCATGAACGCGCCGCCGTCGAACTCCCAGGTGCCGCGCCAGGCGGCCGAGTCGTAATAGCTCTGCGGCCGCGACCAGAACACGTTGACCGTGACCATGTAGATGCGGCCGAAGCGCCCCGCCTGGATCGCCTGGCGCAGCAGCAGCAAGGTGCGGTTGCGGCGGTTTTGCTTGACGACGAACAGCCGCACCCGGGCCTCGTCGCAGGCACGGACCATCGCCAGACCGTCGGCCCAGCGCGTGGCCATCGGCTTTTCGGTCATCACGTGCAGGCCGGCCTGCGCGGCTTCGGTCACCTGGCGCGCATGCAGCCCGCTGGGCGTGGCCAACACGACGCAGTCGACACCCAGCGACCCGGCCTGGGCCAGCATCTGCGCGTATTGGGCAAAGCCTTGCGCGCCGGTGCGCGTGACTGCCGCCGCCAGCGCAGCCGGGTCGCTGTCGCAGACAGCCACCAGTTCGGCGCGTTCGGCATGGAGGGCGAGCGCGTCCAGGTGGTTGGCAGAGATGCGGCCGCAACCGACCAGCGCGAACCTGAGCTTTCGATCGGTGACGGCAGAGTGGTTCAGGTGCATCTGGGCTGTGCAGGCAATGGCAGGGGAGCGGTCGATTATCCCGCAGCGATCCCTGAGATTCGGGGGCCGCCAGGCCGCTTGACGCCACTGCCTACAATTTGCGGTTTTCCCCTGAAGCTGCCCATGAGCCCCGACATTGCTGCGCCCGAAACCGTCCCGCAAGACGACAACAAGCTGATCACCGAGCGGCGCGAGAAGCTCAGCGGGCTGCGGGCGCAGGCCAAAGCCACCGGCCAGGCGGTGTTTCCGAACGACTTCAAGCCGAGCCACCAGGCCTCGCCCTTGCAGCAGCAGTACGGCGAGATGAGCAGCGAACAGCTCGAAGCCTTGGCGGTGTCTGTGTCGGTGGCAGGCCGGATGATGCTCAAGCGGGTGATGGGCAAAGCCAGTTTCGCGACGCTGCAGGACGGCTCTTTCGGTGCGCCCGGCAGCAGCGACCACGGCCGCATCCAGCTCTTCGTCAGCCGCGACGCGCTGGGCGAAGAGGCCTACGACGCGTTCAAGCGCAGCGACCTGGGCGACATCCTGGGCGCCGAAGGGCTGCTGTTCAAGACCCGTACCGGCGAGCTCTCGGTCAAGGTCAGCGCGCTGCGGCTGTTGACCAAGAGCCTGCGCCCGCTGCCCGACAAGTTCCACGGCATGGCCGACCAAGAGCAGAAATACCGCCAGCGCTATGTCGACCTGATCGCCGACGAGCAAGCCAGGCTGCGGTTTGTGGCGCGCAGCAAGGCGGTGAGCTCGATCCGCAGCTTCATGGTCGAGCACGGGTTTCTGGAGGTCGAGACGCCGATGCTGCACCCGATCCCGGGCGGCGCCAACGCCAAGCCGTTTGTGACCCACCACAACGCACTAGACCAGCAGATGTTCCTGCGCATCGCGCCCGAGCTATACCTCAAACGTCTGGTCGTTGGCGGCTTTGAGCGGGTGTTCGAGATCAACCGCAGCTTTCGCAACGAAGGCATCTCGGTCCGGCACAACCCCGAATTCACGATGATGGAGTTCTACGCCGCGTACTGGAACCACCACGACTTGATGGACTTCACCGAGCAGCTGCTGCGCCATGCTGCGGTGGCGGCCACCGGGTCGGCCAGGATCAGCTACGCCGGCAAGCCGGTCGCGCTCGACGAGCCCTTCACCCGGCTGTCGGTTCGCGAGTCGCTGGTGCGCCATGCCGGGCTGAGCGATGCCGAGTCGACCGACGCTGCGGTGCTGCACGCCAGGCTGCGCGCCAAAGGCGAGGAGCCGCCGGCGCACTGGGGCTTGAGCGCACTGCAGTTCGGACTGTTCGAGGCGGTCGTTGAGGAGCAACTCTGGCAACCCACTTTCATCGTCGACTACCCGGTCGAGGTCAGCCCACTGGCCAGGGCGTCTGACGCGGACCCGACGGTCACCGAGCGCTTCGAGCTGTTCATCACCGGGC
Source organism: Betaproteobacteria bacterium (assembly GCA_010030205.1). Taxonomy (GTDB): domain Bacteria; phylum Pseudomonadota; class Gammaproteobacteria; order Burkholderiales; family Burkholderiaceae_C; genus Pseudaquabacterium. The sequence goes on along the minus strand of RGQD01000147.1, from coordinate 7,186 downwards.
GCGAGTTCGGCAACGGTTTTTCAGAGCTCAACGACGCCGAGGACCAGGCCGCGCGATTCCAGTCCCAGGTCGCGAACAAGGACGCTGGCGACGAGGAGGCGATGTATTACGACGCCGATTTCATCCGCGCGCTGGAATACGGCATGCCGCCGACAGGGGGCTGCGGCGTCGGACTGGACCGGTTGGTGATGCTGCTGACCGACAGCCCCAGCATTCGAGACGTCATCTTGTTCCCCGCACTGCGCCGCGAGGCCTGAGCCGCCGCCCCGGTTCGCGCATGACCCCTCGCATCGAATCTCTGCCGCTGATCGAGCGCGACTGCTGGCGCGAGCTGGGGGTGGCTGCGCGTGACCGCGACCATGGCTTTCGGCGCATGGGGCTGGCCACGGTTGACGGCGACGCCGCCGACCTGCGGACCGTCGTGCTGCGCGAGGTGCAGGCCGAGCAGCGCCGGCTGCTGTTCTTCACTGACGCGCGATCGCCCAAAGTGACCCAAATCAGGGCGCACCCCGCGGCCACGCTGATGGTGTGGTGCGCACGTCTGGGCTGGCAGCTGCGGCTGCGCGTGCTGCTCGAGGTCGAGACCAGCGGGCTGGCGGTGTCGTCGCACTGGGCGCGGCTCAAGCTCACGCCCGCGGCGATGGACTACCTGTCGCCACTGCCGCCCGGCGCGCCGCTGGGCCAGGCCATGCCGGAGCGCGAAAGCCGGTCGCAATTTGCGGTCGTCAGCGCCCAGGTGCAGTCCATCGACTGGCTGGAGCTGCACGCCGACGGCCATCGCCGCGCGCTGTTCGATGCCAGCGGCCAAGGGCAGTGGCTCACGCCTTGAGCCGCACGCTGGTCAGCGGCCGGCAGGCTCAGGCTTGCAGCGATTGGGCAACCAGCTTGCGCATCGTCTCGGCCAGCGCGCGTCGGTCGGCATGGGCGCTGGCCTGTGGCAGCAGCAAGTCGACATGGACCACCAGGCCGCGCGCGGTGGCCACCCGCCACAGGCTTTGCAGCAGCGTGGTGTCGCCGACATAGACCACCGCTGGGCTGAATCGATGGCGCGCGTCGGCAAAGCGCAATACCGCAGGCTGGATCGGCGTCGCGGTGGCGATCGCCGCCTGCAGCAGGTTGGCGTGGAACGGCAGCGGCTCTGGCCCTTCGCCGGTCGTGCCCTCGGGAAACACCGCCACTGTCTGCCCAGCGCTGAGCGCCTCGGCCACCGCATGCACCACCCGCAGCGCATCGCGCTTGCGCTCGCGCTCGATGAACAGTGTGCCGGCACCGCGCACCAGCCAACCCAGCAGCGGCCAGTGCAGCACGTCGGCCTTGGAGACGAAGCGCGCGTGCGGCACCGCAGCGTGCAGCGCCGCGATGTCTAGCCACGACACATGGTTGGCCAGCAGCAAACTCGCGCCGGGTCGCGGCGTGCCGCGCACGCGCAGGCCAACGCCCATCACCCGCAGCAAGCCGGCAGACCACCAGCCGATGCGGGCCTGGCGGCCGGCAGCGTTCAGCGACGGAAACCGCAGCGCCATCACCGCCATGCCGTGGCAAAGGTGCAGCCCGACGCGGGCGATGCGCCACGACGCCAGCAAGGCCGAAAGCAGCGCCAAGATCCGCAACATCATCCTCGCCATCACCAACGGCCGAGCTGAAGCCCGGGCATCAGGCGAGCGAGGCTTCGTAAGCCACCGTGCCCGCCACCAGCGTCGCGCGGACCCGACCGGGCAGCGCAAAACCGGTGGCCTCGAACGCGAACGGCGTGTGCTTGCCCTGGCTGGCCAGGTCTTGCGGCGTCACGCGCCAAGTCGTGTCGGGGTCGAAGATGCACAGGTCCGCGACCCCGCCCTCCGATCCCCACTTGAGCGCCAGGCTCAGCAGCAGTTCCAGACCCGTGGCACCGGGCTCGGCCTCGCCGAAAGGCAGGTTTTTGGCGTCTTCGTCGACCGGCGTGTGGTCGGAAACCAGCGCGTCTATCGTGCCGTCGGCCAGCGCGGCGCGCAGCGCGGCCCGGTCAGCACCCTGGCGCAGCGGCGGCGTCAGCCGCATCGCCGGGTTGAAGAAACCGATGTCCACATCGGTCAGGTGCAGCGAGTTGATCGATACATCGGCGGTGAGCGGCAGCCCCTCGGCCTTGGCCGCACGCAGCAAGGCCACGCCAGCGGCCGACGACAGCCGGCACAGGTGAACGCGGGCGCCGGTGCTGCGCACCAGTTCGATGATGGTCAGCATCGCGATGGTCTCGGCGGCCACTGGCACGCCCGACAGGCCCAGGCGCGTGGCCACCGCGCCGCTGGCGGCCACGCCCTTGCCCAGCCAGCCGTCCTGCGGCCGCAGCCAGACGGTGTAGCCGAAGGTGGCGGCGTACTGCAGCGCGCGCTGCAGCGCCAAGGTGTCGAGGATGGGCACCTCGGCTTGCGAGAAACCGACGCAGCCGGCCTCGGTCAGCTCGGCCATCTCGGTCAGCACTTCGCCGGCCAGGCCGCGGGTCAGCGCGCCAAGCGGAAACAGCCGGCACAGCGAGAGCTTGCGGGCGCGGAACTTGAGCATCTCCACCAGCCCGGGCTCGTCGAGCGTCGGGTCGGTGTCGGGCTGGCAGACCAGGCTGGTGACGCCACCGGCGGCGGCCCGCCGCATTGAGCTCGCTCTCGAGCATGCCCTCGTGTTCGTGGCCAGGCTCGCGCAAGCGCGCGGCCAGGTCGACCAGGCCGGGGGCGACGATGCAGCCGGTCGCGTCGATCACACGGTTCGGCTGGAAATCGGCCGGCACCCGGCCCAGCGTGAGGATGCGGCCGGCGGCGATCGCCACGTCGCCGGGCTCGTCGCGGCCCGAAGCGGGGTCGATCAGCCGGCCGTTCTTGATGAGTATCTTCATGCTTCGTTGCCCGAAATGATCGACATCACGGCCATCCTGACCGCGATGCCGAAAGTCACCTGCGGCAGGATCACGCTGTGGCTGCCGTCGGCCACCGCCGAGTCGATCTCGACGCCGCGGTTGATAGGCCCAGGGTGCATCACGATCGCATCGGGCTTGGCCAGCCTGAGCTTGTCCTCGGTCAGCCCGTAGTGCTTGAAGAACTCGCCGGCACTGGGCAGCATCGCGCCGCTCATGCGTTCGTTCTGCAACCGCAGCATGATGATCACGTCGGCGCCGCGTATGCCTTCGGCCATGTCGTGGCAGACCCGCACGCCCATGCCCTGGAAATCACCCGGCACCAGCGTCTTGGGACCGACCGCGCGGATGTCGGGCACGCCCAGCGTGGTCAGCGCGTGGATGTCGGAGCGCGCGACCCGCGAGTGCACGATGTCGCCGACGATGGCCACCGACAGCTGGGTGAAGTCCTGCTTGAAATGCCGGATCGTGTACATGTCGAGCAGGCCCTGGGTCGGGTGCGCATGGCGCCCGTCGCCGGCGTTGACCACATGCACATGCGGCGCGCAGTGCTGGGCAATCAGGTAGGGCGCACCGCTCTCGCTGTGGCGAACGACGAACATGTCGGCGTGCATCGCCGACAGGTTGGCGATGGTGTCAAGCAGGCTCTCGCCCTTGGCAGCGCTGCTCTTGGCGATGTCGAGGTTGATCACATCGGCCGACAGCCGCTTGGCGGCGATCTCGAAAGTGGTGCGGGTGCGGGTCGAGTTCTCGAAGAAGAGGTTGAAAACGCTCTTGCCCCGCAGCAGCGGCACCTTCTTGACCTCGCGGTCATTGACCGACAGAAAAGTGCCTGCGGTGTCGAGAATCTGCGTGACGACCTCGCGCGGCAAGCCCTCGATCGACAACAGATGGATCAGCTCGCCTCGCCGGTTGAGCTGGGGGTTGCGCTTGTGCAGCATGTCAGGCTTGTCCCTGGACCGAGAAAGTGAATCGCCCGCCATCGGCGCGCGCCAGCGACAGCTTTTGCGTGGCCGGCAGCACGATCTTGGCCGCAGCAAAAGCCGGCTGTATCGGCAGCTCGCGCCCGCCGCGGTCGACCAGCACCGCCAGCGTCACGCTGGCCGGGCGGCCGAAGTCGAACAACTCGTTGAGCACCGCGCGGATCGTTCGTCCGGTGAACAGCACGTCGTCTAGCAGCAGGATGTGGGCCCCGTCGACGGCGAAAGGAATCTTGGTCGCGTCGGTACCGCCGGCCATGCCACGGGCCGAAAAATCGTCACGGTGCAGCGTGCTCGAGATCACCGCCGGCCGGCCCGCACCGGCCAGCTCGGGCAGGTCGGCGACCAGCCGCTCGGCCAGCCAGGCGCCGCCCGACCAGATGCCCATCACCACCATGCCGGGCCGCCACAGGCTGCGCACGCCGCTGCGCAGCTCAGCGTACAGGGCTTCGGCGTCGAGGGTCAGACTGCTCATGGCAAGCTCCTCAGGAATTGGTCGAGGATCACGCAGGCCGATGCGGCGTCTACATCAGCGGCGCCCGAGCGGATCGCCTCGGTCGTGCTGTAGCGCTCGTCGACCTCGTGCACGGTCAGTTGGTAGCGACCGCGCAGCTGACGGCCGAAGCGCTGTGCCAGCCGGGTGTTGTCGTGCGGCGCGCCGTCCGGATGGCAGGGCACGCCGAGCACCAGCGCGTCGGGCTGCCATTCGGCGATCAGCCGGGAGATCGGCTCAAAACGTGCGTCGCCCTCGGCCGCGACGCTGCCCAGTGGGCTGGCTTCGCGCAACAAGCTGTTGCCCACCGCCACACCGGTGCGCCGGGTGCCGAAGTCAAACGCGAGAAAGGTACGCAGCGCAGCCGGTCTGCTCAGGCTGGCGGTCACGCGTGCCCCGCCTCCTGGCTGAGCATTCGCGGGTCGAAGCCCAGCAGCGAGACCGCGCGGTCATAGCGCTGCTCGACCGGGGTGTCGAAGATGATCTCGGGCGTGGCGTCGACAGTGAGCCAGCCGTTGCGGCCCAGTTCTTCCTCGAGCTGACCCGCGGCCCAGCCGCTGTAGCCCAGCGTGACGAGCAAGCGCTTGGGGCCGGCGCCCGCCGACAAGGCCTCGAGCACGTCCTTGCTGGTCGTCATCTCCAGCCCGCCAGGGATAGACAGCGTGCTGCTGTAAGGGCTGTGGGCATCGCCCATGCGCTCGTGCAGCACAAAACCGCGCTCGGTCTGCACCGGGCCGCCGAAATACACCGGCTGGTCGGCCAGCGCCGGCGAGTCCAGGCTGAGCTCGACCTTGGCAAACAGGTTCTTGAGCTTGATGTCAATCGGCTTGTTGATCACCAGCCCGAGCGCGCCGTTCTCGGTGTGCTCGCACAGGTAGATCACCGCGCCTGTGAAATTGTCGTCGCCCATGCCGGGCATCGCGATCAGGAACTGGTTGCTGAGATTCATGCGGCCCTTGGACATGCAGAGATTCTAATGATCGGGGACACTCGCCAAGTGCAGCACGATCACCACCCTCTCCTGTCCAGCGCGCTGGTCTGGTTCCGCCGCGACCTGCGCGCCGACGACCATGCCGCCTTGAGCCACGCGCTGCAGGCCGCGCGCCAGGTCTGGTGCGCTTTCGTCTTCGACCGCGCGATCCTGGACGGCTTGCCCCGCGCCGACCGGCGGGTCGAGTTCATCCGCGACAGCCTGGTCGATCTCGACGCACAGCTGCGCAGTCTGGGCCTGGCGCACGGCGTGGCGGGGGTCGGGCTGATCGTTCGCCACGGCGATGTGCAGGCGCTGCTGCCGGCGCTGGCCGTGCAGCTCGGCGTGCAAGCGGTCTACGCCAACCACGACGACGAGCCCAACGCGCTGTCGCGCGACGCGCAGGTGCGCGGCAGGCTGGCCGAGGCTGGCATCGCGCTGCACTGTGGCAAAGACCATGTGGTGTTCGAGCGCAGCGAGCTGCTGACCGCCACGGGCAGCCCTTACAGCGTGTTCACGCCTTACAAGAACGCCTGGCTGCGCAAGATCACGCCCGAGACCGTCAAACCCTGGCCGGTGGCGCGCCATGCCAGCGCGCTGGCGGCTGTGCCAGCCCCGGCCCCGGTGCCCACGCTGGCCGAGATAGGCTTTGAGCCGACCAATCTGCACCAGCTCAAGCTGCCCACCGGCAGCACCGGCGCGCACGAGCTGCTCGACGATTTTCTCGACCGCATCGACGACTACGGCCAGACGCGGGATTTCCCAGCGGTCAAGGGCCCGAGCTACCTGTCGACCCATCTGCGCTTCGGCACGGTCTCGATACGCAAGCTCGCGCGGGAGGCCTGGCAGCGCATGCAAGCCGGCTCGCGCGGCGCCGAGGTCTGGCTGTCGGAGCTGATCTGGCGCGATTTTTACCACCAGATCCTGCACCACCACCCGCGGGTCGCCAGCCACTGTTTCAAGCCGGCCTACGACGCGATCAAATGGGAACAAGGCCCGCATGCGGACGCGTTGTTTTCGGCCTGGTGCGAAGGCCGCACCGGCTACCCACTGGTCGACGCGGCGATGCTGCAGATCGCGCAGACCGGCTACATGCACAACCGGCTGCGCATGGTGGTGGCGAGCTTTCTGACCAAGGACCTGGGGCTGGATTGGCGCCGCGGCGAAGCGTATTTCGCGACCCACCTGAACGATTTCGACCTCGCCGCGAACAACGGCGGCTGGCAATGGGCGGCCTCGACCGGCTGCGATGCACAGCCGTATTTCCGCATCTTCAACCCGGTGGCACAGAGCGAACGCTTCGACGCCGCGGGCCGGTTCATCCGCCGCTACCTGCCCCAGCTCGCCGGACTGCCCGACAAGCAGATCCACGCCCCTTGGCTGGCGCGCCCGATCGAGCTGGCGGCGGCGGGCCTCGTGCTCGGCCGCGACTACCCCGAACCGGTGGTCGCGCACGATGTGGCCAGAACCCGCACGCTGGCGCGCTACGCGGTGGTCAAGGCCGGCTGAGGCCGATCGTTCGGCTGATCTTACGGACGATCGTCCGGCCGATCAGCCGGCCTGTCACGCGCCATCCGCGCCTGGTGCGCCAGCATGTCTTCGGTCGACTGCAGCGTGCGCTGCAAGCCGCGCTGTAGCGCAGCCAAGTCAGCGACGGACTCGGCCATCATCCGGATGATTTCCTGACAACAGGTGTCGTGGTCCCTGTCCAGCGGGTCGACATCGAGCGAAGCAGCAAGGCCAGCGTCGACCCGGCTGTCGGTCTCGCGGTCGGTCTCGCGGTCGATCTCGCGGTCGACCTCATTGTTGGCCTGCCACTCGATGTCGCGCAACTGCGCCTGCAAGCGCTCGAGGTTCTCGCC
>RGQD01000146.1 GCA_010030205.1 Betaproteobacteria bacterium | reverse complement strand
TTCCTGGAAGGGTCTGCCGATGACCTGAAAACTCGTCGGCAGTCCGCTGCCGGTGAAGCCGCATGGCACGGCCACCGAGGGCAGCCCCATGACATTGGCCGGTGCCGACAAGCGAACGAACACCGACGAAACCGGCTCGTCGCTGCCGTCAGGCCAACGCACCGAGAGTTGGTCGCGGCGGGTCGCACCACAAGGCACTGAGGGCCCGATCAGCGCGTCCAAGCCGTCGAACATCTTTCGCCACGCCGCCTGCATCTCGTTGCGAACGCGCAGTGCCGCGATGTAGTCGACAGCGGGAATCATCTCGCCGGTCTCGAGCATCGCGCGGACGTCTTCCTGATAGAGGTCGCGGCGCTCGCGCAGCGCTTTCTGGTGATAGGCCGACGCCTCCGGCATGCACAGCCCGAACTCGACCGGCATGATCTGCCCGGCCATCGGGATGTCGACATCGACCAGCACCGCGCCCTCGCGGGCCAGTCTGTCAATCGCTGCGCGCACGTCGCGCCCGACTTCAGGGTCGATGTTGTCGAAGAAATAATTGCGTGGCACGCCGATGCGCAAACCCTTGACGCCGAGTTCGAGCTCCGCGAGGTAGTCGCCCACCGGCACGTCGGCGCTGCCGGGGTCTCTCGGGTCGTAGCCTGCCAACGCGCCCAGCGTGACCGCTGCGTCTCCGACCGTGCGGGCCAGCGGTCCGGCATGGTCTAGCGACCAGCTCAGCGACGCAATGCCAAAACGGCTGACGCGTCCGTACGTGGGTTTCAGACCGACGGTGCCGCAGACCGCAGCCGGGATTCGGATCGACCCGCCCGTGTCAGTGCCCATCCCCATGAAGCAACCTCGGGCGGCGACCGTGGCGCCCGAGCCACCGCTGGAGCCGCCAGGGATATGGTCTATGTTCCAAGGGTTGGCGGTGGTCGGCGTGACGATGCCGTAGGCGAACTCGTGGGTGTGGGTCTTGCCGACGATGACCGCGCCGGCTTGAGACAGCCGATCGACACAAGCAGAGTTGACGCTGGCCAAGTGGTCATGGCGCACCTGCGAGCTGCAGGTGGTCGGCAGGCCGGCCATGTCGTAGAGGTCCTTGACCGCCACGGGCACACCGTGCAATTCGCCGCGGTCCATGCCCGCAGCCATCTCGCGCTCGGCCTGATGCGCAGCCGCCAAAGCCAGGTCGGCGGTCAGCCGAACATAGGCGTTGAGCCTGGGCTCGTCGGCCTCGATCTGCGCCAAAGCCAGGCGGGTGAGCTCGACCGGCGAAATCTCGCGCTTGCGCAGCGCGGCGGCGACGCCGCGCAGGCTCAGCGTCAGCGGGGCGGCGATGTCGGTGCTTGCCATCTCAGCGCTCCCAGTTGGCACGGAAAGCGAACGCCGGCGCGGTCTCGCCCAGCGCAGCTTGATTCAGCGCGTCGAGCAGCTGGAAGACGCCGTCCATCGACGGCGCGAGCTCCACAGCACGCGCTGGCGTCAGAGGCAGATTTGCCAATCGGGCCGCGGCTTCGAGCAAAGCCGGATCGGTGGGGTAACGTGGTTTGAACATGACAGATTGCCTCGGCGAGGGTTGCGGGGCAGACTGCACAGCCCCATTGAAACAAGCTAGTTTGTACGCGTCTTTTGAAACTTATCAGTGAGCGGGCTCAGGGCGCCAGGTAGCGCAGCAGCCGGGGGTCGTCCCTGAGCTGCGCGGCCGTGCCCTCGAGGGCGACCGTTCCGCGGTCCATCACATAGACATGGTCAGCCACCCGAAGCGCGAGTTCGACATGTTGTTCGACCAGGATCAGGCTGATCTCCTTGGACAACAGCACCAGGCGGTCGGCGATCTCCTCGATCACGCCAACCCAGACGCCTTCGGTGGGTTCGTCGAGCAGCAGCAGCTTGGGCTTGCCGAGCAAGGCCCGGCCTATCGCGAGCATCTTGCGTTCACCGCCTGACAGCGTGGCGGCGGTCTGGGCCAGCCGCGATGAGAGCTTGGGGAAAAAGTCAAGCACCTCGTCGATGCGTGCAGACCGGCCTTGCAGGATCGCACCCAGCTCGAGGTTCTCGCGCACCGTCAGTTTGCCGAAGATCGCATGCTCCTGCGGTACATAGCCCATGCCGCGGCGCGCGCGTTGCTCGGTTGGCTCGGCGACCGTGTCGCGGCCGTCGAAGCGGATGTCACCCGACATCACCGGCAATTCGCCGGCCAGCGCCTTGAGCAAGGTCGTCTTGCCGGCACCGTTGCGGCCCAGGATCGCGACCATGCCTTTTGCCGCGGCCCGGATCTCGAGGTCGAACAGCACCTGGCTGCGTCCATAGCCGGCATTGAGCTTGCGGACCTCCAACATGTTTGGCAATTCAGACACGGCTGGTATAGACCTCTTGAACTTTGGCCGAGCGTTCGATCTGGTCGACCGTCCCGCTGTCGAGCACCTTGCCCTGGTCGAGCACCGTCAGGTGGTCGCAGATGTTCTTGATGAAGTCCAGGTCGTGCTCGACGATCACCAGCGCACATTCGGACTTGATCGGCAGCAACAGTTCGCCGGTGACGCGGCGCTCTTCGGGGCTCATGCCGCCGGTCGGCTCGTCGAGCAGCAGCAGCTTGGGTCGCGGCGCCAGCGCCATCGCGATCTCCAGCCATTGCTGTTCGCCATGGCTGAGCTCGCCGGCCAGATCGTCGGCGCGCCCTTCCAAGCGGAACCTTGCGAGCGCGCCGAGCACCTTGTCGTGCATGGCTCGCCGCGTCTTCGATCGGATCAGTGACCACAGGCTCTGCCCCGCCTGCAGTGCAAGCAGCACGTTGTCGTAGACCGAGAGTTCGGGCAAGACCGCGGTGATCTGGAACTTCAAGCTCAGACCGGCGCGCGCGCGCTCGAAAGGCAGCGCCGCCGTGACGTCTAGGCCGGCAAAAGTGATGGTGCCGGTGCTTGGAAAATGAGCGCCTGCGATGGCTTTGAGCAGCGTGCTCTTGCCCGATCCATTGGGCCCGATCAGTCCATGAAAAGTGCCTGCCTGCACCGACAGGTCGACGCCGCCCAATGCTTGCAGGGCGCCGAACATCTTGGTCACGCCCTTGACTTCAAGCAGTGCCATGGCTTCAGCGCTCGGCTCGATTGCGGCCTGGCCGCCAACCGTACGAGAAGAAGCGCTCGCGGTTCGTCACGAACAAGCCCAGGATGCCGCTGGGCTGGAAGGCCACCACCAGCAGCAACACCAGCCCGAGGATCACCGGCCAGAAGCGCTTGATGATGTCGATGTCGGCCAGCACATAGCTGATGGCCTCGATCGAGAGCGTTCCCAGGACCGCGCCGATCAGCGTGCCCGATCCGCCGAACAAGCAGTAGATCACCGCCATCGTCGACAAGCCCGGGCCCATATTGCCCGGCCCAATGAAACCCTGGTGGTAGCTGTAAAGCGCACCGGCCAGACCGGCGATCATGCCGGCGAAAGAAAACACCACTGCCTTGTACAACTGCACGCGGTAGCCGAAGAAGGCCAATCGCTCTTCGTTCTGGCGCATGCCCGCCAGCACCAGCCCCATCTGCGAACGGATCAGATAACGGCTGACCAGGTAGACGGCGAGCAGGCAGCCAAACGCCAGGAAGTAGAACGCGATACCTTCGACAAACTCAAACGAGCCGAGCTTGAGCAGTTTGATCGACGACAGTCCGTTGCCAGCACCTACATACTGCCAGCCCGACACCAGGCGCTCGGATGCATAGGCACCAGTCAGCGTTCCCAGTGCGATGAAGATCGAGGTCGGCGTCTTGCGGCCTAGCAGCAAGAACATCGCAAACGCGAACGACAGCAGCAGTCCGATCAGCATCGCCAGCGGCAGCGTCCCCCAGATCTCACTGAAACCCAGATCGCGCCCGACCAGCGCGATCACATAAGCCGGCACGCCGAAGAACAAGGCCTGACCAAAGCTCATGATGCCGGAGTAGCCCCAGCACAGGTCGAAGCTCAGTGCCAGGATAGACAGGATCAGGATATTGGTGAACAGCGTGATCAGCTGAGGGAAGGCATTGAGCGCGAACGGCGCGATCAGCAGCGCCCCCAGCATCACGGCCTCGACAATGGGCAGCACCCGAACCGCAGTGCTCCCGCCTGTCAAGCCTTTGGTCGAGCTTGTTTTCATCCGCTTGCTTCGATCATCGCCAGGCTGGCTTGTCGGCTAGCATTCCTTGGGATCGACCATCGTAGATTTCTTGACGATCTCGTACTTGGTCTTGCCGGCAACGACCTTGCACACCGCGATGTACATGTTCATCTTGCAGTGCATCTTGCCCGGCACCATTTCGGCGCCGCCGCCAGGTCCTTCTGTAAGCTTGGCCTTGTCCAGCGCGGCTGCGACCGCGTCGCGCGACAGGTCGCCCTTGGTGGCTTTGACCGCAGCTTCGTAGAACTTGACCCCGCGGTACATGCCGGTGGACGCACTGCCGGCGGTGAACAGGTACTTGGTGTTCGGAAACTTCTTCGCGTAGTCTTCTTGCAGCTTCTTGCTGAAGGGGTCGTCAACCGCCTGGAAGTAGTCCAGGCAACTCACCAGCCCATCCATCTCGGCCGCCGGATGGTAGTTCAGCAGGTTTTCGTCGTAGTAGACGCAGCTGACGACGCCGCCGTTCTTCTGGAAACCGCTCTCGTAGAGTTGCTTGACAAAGGGCTGCAGGCCTGGCGGGATGATGGTGTTGAAGACGCAGTCGACCTTGCCGTCGCGGATCTTGCCGATGGTCGCCGAGTACTCGGCCTGATCCATCGGGTAGTACTCCTCGAAGACCACCGTGCCGCCGTTGGCTTCAATGACCTTGCGCGCGTACTTGTTCAGCAGTTGCGGCCAGACGTAGTTGGCCGAAGGCAGTGCGAAACGCTTCTTGCCCAGCGTCTTGATCAGGTAGGGAATCAACTCATCGCACTGCTGCGCCGGCGTCGGGCCGGTGTTGAACAGACCCTTGGTGCACTCCTGGCCTTCATAGAGCTGGGGGTAGATGTAGAGCGTCTTGCCACGGTTGACGATCGGGTCCTTGATCGCCTGGCGCATTGCGCTGGTGATGCCACCGAGCACCACGTCGACCTTGCGGTCCTGTATCAGCTTGCGCACGTTGCCCACGGCGATCTTGGGGTCTGACGCGGTGTCTTCGAGGAACAACTCGATCGGGCGCCCGAGGATGCCGCCGCCCTTGTTGATTTGCTCGACTGCGAACTGCGCGACTTGCCAATTCGCATTGCCCGAAGGTGCGATTGCGCCGGTGATGTCGGTGGCGATGCCCATCTTGATCGGACCTGCGGCATGCGCGAATTCGGGCTTGAGCAACCAGCCCCCCGCGACCCCGGCCATCCAGCCCGAAGCGGCCAGTGCACCCGCGCCCGTGAGCAGTCGGCGACGACTGTCGACCACGGGTTCGCCAACTTCGGATTCGGCGTTTTGATTGAAGAGCTTGGAATCGGACATGTCAGAGTCTCCCTTGTGCAATAAAGCCTTGCGGCCTGAATTTGACGATTGCGAGCGCAATCAGGAATACCAGCGGATCAGCAAACACAGGCGGTACGATCCAGGGTAGTCCTGAGGCCATGCCGCCCACCACGGATGCGCCCAGTACCGGGCCGACAAAGGTGCCGACCCCACCGAGCATCACCGACAGAAAGGCCTGCACCAGAAAGCGAATTCCGATGTCGGCCGACAATTGATACAGAGGAACGATCAGCGCACCCGCCAAGCCGGCTAGCGCCGAGCCGAAGGCGAAGGTCAGCGCATAGAGTCGTGCGGTGGAGATGCCGCAAGCGCGCGCCAGCATCGGGTTCTCCAGCGAGCCGCGGATGCGCAGCCCCATCGAGGTTCGGGTCAGAAAGGCCCAGCTCGCGCCGATCACCACCAAGGTCGTGACGATGATCACGGAGCGCCATATCGAGAATTCAAGGCCGCCGACGGTCACCGCACCTGCCAGCGGCTCTTCGATCGACTTGTAATGCCCGCCGAGCAGTCCGCGCACCACCTCACGTATCACCAACCCGATCGCAAAAGTGCCGAGCATGGCGATGATCGGCGCGCTGTAGAAGCGTCGGATGATCAAGCGCTCCAGCACCAGACCGACCAGCGCCACCACGATGGGCGCGGCGATCAGGCCGGCCCACAGCGGCAAGCCGAACTCCTGAAACAGGTACAGCGTGTAGGCGCCGAGCAGCACGAACTCGCCGTGCGCGAAATTGAAGATGCCCATCATGCTGGCGATCACACCCAGGCCGAGCACGATCAGCACGATCACCGAGGTGAATCCCAGCAGGTCGAAAGCAAGTCTGACGGCGTTGTCCATGGCCTAGACAGTAAGCAAACAATGTACCCGCTGAATTCGCCGTTTGACCGGCTGATTCGCACCAAGGCGGCGCGCTGAACGCACCTGAAGCGGGATCGCGTATCCCATTTGATGATGCCAAAAACCTATCCCATCGTTTTGGGTGTTAACCCCTAGGGTCGTGCCTGTGCCCTGAGAGGTCTGACACGATCTGCAGACCGCACGGCTGACATTCTGGCCGCGCGTGCCTGACGCATTGAGCCGGTGACGGCTGTCGACTGGCGTCTTTGACAGCGATGTCTGCTCGCGCGCTGGCATGATGGTGACCGACTCGACCCACTGTCAAGGAAAGCTCATGCAAACGCCGAACCCCTCCGGTCGCTCGGGGACACCCGCAACGGCTTTGGCCGTCACGAGCGCGCAGATGCAGGCCTGGACCGCGACCGAGACCGTGGCGGCGATCAGACAAGGTGTCGTCAGCGCGCAGTCTTACCTGGCCGCAATGCTGGACCGCGCCCAGGCCTTGAGTGATTTGAATGCGATGATCACCGTCGATGAGGTCGGCGCCCGTGCGGCCGCGCAGCGCATCGATGCCGACCGCTTGGCTGGCAAGCCCTTGGGCGCATTGGCTGGCCTGGTCATCGTCGTCAAAGACAACATCCACAGCCAGGGTTTGAAGACCACGGGCGGCACCCAGGCCCTCGCTTCATTCGTGCCATCGCGCCATGCACCTTCATTGCAGAAGCTGCTCGACGCGGGGGCGGTGCTGTTGGGCAAATCCAATCTGCATGAGACGGCTTTCGGCATCACCAGCACGAACTTCTTTCTCGGGACGGACGACGACGGCGCGTGCAGTCGGCCCTGCAGAAACCCCTACGACAAGAGCCGCATTCCGGGTGGCTCATCGGGCGGCACGGCGGTGGCAATCGCCGCGCGCTTTGCGCCGGCGGGCTTGGGTACAGACACCGGAGGCTCGACCCGGGTTCCGGCATCATTTTGCGGTGTCGCCGGATTTCGGCCCTCGGTGGGCAATGGCGGCGCACAGCGCCGCTACCACGATGAGAACGCGGTGTTGCCGATCAGCAGAACCCGCGACACCGTCGGCCCGGATGGCCAGAACAGTGGCCGATCTGGCACTGCTCGACGCGGTCATCACGGGCACGGCTATCCCCAAGCCCAAGCCGCTGAAAGGCTTGCGCCTGGGCGTTCCGGCGTCATTCTGGACCGGCCTCGATCGTCAGGTCCAGGCGGTCTGTGAGGCGGCCTGCAAAAAGCTGGCCGACAGCGGGGTGGTTCTGCTGGATGTCGACCTGGCCGGCTTGATGGCCTTGAATGACCAGGTCTCGTTCCAGATCGCCTTGACCGAGCCCAAGACCGACATCCCGAGCTACTTGTTGGCCAACGGCATGACGATTGAATTGAGCGATATTGAGGCAGGGCTGAGCAGCCCGGATGTCAAGAGCGCGTTTGCTGCCATCGTCGCCGATGCCTTTGCCGGGCAATACGCCGCCGCGATCAAGACCCACAGGCCGGCGATGCAAGACCTCTATGCAAAGTACTTTGCTGCCAACCAACTCGATGCGGTGCTGTTCCCGACCACGATCCTGACCGCGCCGACGATTGACGCGGTGATGGGCTCGTCGACCCTGCGCGTCAATGCAGGCGACGCGACCGACACCTTCAACACAGTCATTCGCAACACCGACCCCTGCAGCAACGCCGGGCTACCGGGCCTGTCGATTCCCGCGGGCTTGACCCGCGACGGCCTGCCGGTCGGCCTGGAACTCGACGGACCTTTGGGCAGCGATCAAGACCTGCTGGCCATTGGCATGTCGATCGAAGCCTTGCTCGGCCCGGTGGCGGCACCGAAGCTCTGAATTCGAGCTGAACCCGTAGCGCTTGCGCGCATCAGTCGCGCTGCGGGGTTTGGGATCTCGCCATCAGCCAGCCATGCGCTGGCGTCGCTGCCGACGTGATGCAGTTGTCCCCGCATCCGCCCGGGATTGGCTGACTGCGCCACCTTGGTGCTTCTGGATCTGACGCGGTCTGCGTTGATCGGCCAATCTGCCCGGCTTCGGTGCGTTGGCCGACCTCGCGCCACGCCTTGTTGCGCGCTGGTTTGCGGCCTGACCCTCTCCGCCCGCAGCGCTGGCCCGCAAGTTGCTTGTATCCCGGTCAGAACACCGGCTTCAAGGCCGGTCCAATACCGGCCACAGTCGGCCTAACTTCAGGAGTGAGCATCAATGTCGCAAGCCATTTGGAATCGTCGTGACTGGATCAAGAGCGCTGGCGCGCTGGCCGCGGTCGGCTTCGGCCCCGCCGCCCTCGCGCAGAAGCCCTTGACCGTGGGCTTCATCTATGTCGGCCCGCGCGACGACTACGGCTACAACCAGGCCCAGGCCGAGAGCGTGGCACTGGTCAAGAAGATGCCCGGCATCAAGGTGGTCGACGAGGAGAACGTCCCCGAGACCAACGCGGTGCAAAAAGCGATGCAGGGCATGATCGCGCAGGACGGCGCGACGCTGCTGTTCCCGACCTCTTATGGCTACTTCGACCCGCACACGCTGGCGGTGGCGGCCAAGAGCCCGGCGGTGCGATTTGCCCATTGCGGCGGACTGTGGGACGCGGCCAAGCACCCCAAGAATACCGGCAGCTTCTTCGGCTACATCGACGAAGCCCAGTACCTCAACGGCGTGATCGCCGGCCATGCCAGCAAGAGCAAGAAGCTGGGCTTCATCGCTGCCAAGCCTATCCCGCAGGTGCTGCGCAACATCAATGCCTTCACGCTGGGCGCGCGCTCGGTCGACCCGACCATCACCACCACGGTGATCTTCACCGGCGACTGGAGCATGCCGGTCAAGGAAGCCGAGGCCACCAACAGCCTGGCCGACCAGGGCATAGACGTTTTCACGATGCATGTGGACGGTCCCAAGGTGATCGTCGAGACCGCTGCCAAGCGCGGCAAGTTCGTCTGCGGTTACCACGCATCCCAAGCCAAGCTGGCGCCTAACGCCTACCTGACAGGTGCTGAGTGGAACTGGCTGACGGCTTACAAGCAGATCATCGAGGCCGCCCAGACCGGCAAGCCGCACCCCAACTTCGTGCGCGGCGGCTTGAAAGAAGGCTTTGTCAAGAGCTCGCCTTACGGTTCGATGGTGGCCGAGGGCGCGCGCAAGAACGCTGACGCGCTGCGCGCCAAGATGGTGGCAGGCGGCTTCGACATCTTCGCCGGCGAGTTGAAGGACAACACCGGCAAGGTGGTGATCGCCAAGGGCAAGGCTTTCAAGCAGACCGATCTTGAGCTCGAAGGCATGAACTACCTGGTCGAAGGCGTGATCGGGAAAGTTTGACCCACCCCCGCAGCGACCTGCGGTCGCCTCCCCCTTAAGGGGGGCGCCGCCAGCGGCCCGGCGTAGCCGGTTCCGCGGCGTCTGCTGTGTAACCGCTCTCTTGCGCAAGTTGGTTCGGTAATTCTTCGGCACTCATCGACATGTCCACCCCGCGCTCCTGGCACGCCCCCGCCGAAGCCTTGCTGCTGCCCGCCGGCGCGCTGGTCGCGGCACTCGCGCTGTTCGGCCTGTTCGTCTGGTTCGGCGGCCACAGCCCGGTGCAGGTTTGGGTGTTGTTGTTCCAAGGCGCGTTTGGCGATGCCTTCTCTTGGCAGAACTCGCTGCAGCGCGCCGCGCCGCTGATGCTGACTGCGTTGGCGGTGGCGCTGCCGGCGCGCGCCGGGCTGACCGTGATCGGCGGTGAGGGCGCGCTGGTGCTGGGTGCGTTGGGTTGTGCCGGTTTGCCATACATATTGTCTGATGTGAGCGGTACGGCTGGCAGCGTTGCCGTGCTGGCTGCCGGTGCGCTGTTGGGCGCGGGCTGGATCGCGCTGGCCGGCGCACTGCGGCAGTGGCGCGGCGTCAACGAGACCATCTCCAGCCTGCTGCTGGGCTACATTGCGATCGCGTTGTTCAAGCACTTTGTCGAAGGGCCGATGCGCGACCCGGCCAGTCTGAACAAGCCCAGCACCCGGCCGCTGGCCGAGAGCTTGCGCATCGGCGCCATCATGGGCAATTCGGCGGGTGACAGCCTGCTCGGCGATGTCCACTGGGGCTTGGTGATTGGCTTGGTGGCTTGTCTGGCCGCCGGCCTGTGGCTGAGCTTCAGCGCGTCGGGATTCGCGCTGCGGGTGGTGGGCGGCAACGCCCGTGCTGCCCGATTGGTCGGCCTGCCCACCGACCGCCTGATTCTGCTGTCCTGCGCGCTGGGTGGCGGCTGCGCTGGCCTGGCCGGGGCTGTGGAGGTGGCGGCGGTGCACCAGTCTGCCAACACCGCGGTGATTGCCGGCCTGGGTTACACGGGCATCCTGGTGTCCTTTGTTGCCCGACACAAGCCCTGGGCGATCCCGCCGGTGGCCTTGCTGTTTGGCGGCTTCGCCGCAGCCGGCAGCCTGCTGCAGCGCCGCATCGGCCTGCCCGATGCGTCGGTGCTGGTGCTGCAGGGCTTTGCCTTCGTTTTCATTCTGGCGGCCGAAGCGCTGCGCGGCCGGCTGTTCGGCTTGTTCGAGTTCAGCCTGCCGCGCCGCGTCAAGCTGCTGCCGGGGGCGGCGGCATGAGCGCCGAGATCGGGCTGGACC
Organism: Betaproteobacteria bacterium; assembly: GCA_010030205.1. GTDB lineage: Bacteria > Pseudomonadota > Gammaproteobacteria > Burkholderiales > Burkholderiaceae_C > Pseudaquabacterium. The sequence goes on along the minus strand of RGQD01000146.1, from coordinate 694 downwards.
TGCTGCTGGCCATCGTCGGCGGCGCGGTGCGGGTGGGCACACCGTTTCTGTTCGTCAGCCTGGGTGAATGCCTGACTGAGAAGTCCGGCCGCATCAACCTGGGGCTCGAAGGCGTGCTGGTGTTCTCGGCGATGGCCGGTTTCGGCGGTGCCTACCTCAGCGGCTCGCCCTGGGTCGGCGTGCTGCTGGCGGGATTGAGCGGCGCCGCGCTGGCGCTGCTGCACGGCTTGCTGTGCTCGTTGAAGCGGGTCTCGGACATCGCCACCGGCATCGCGTTGATGCTGCTCGGCGCCGGCCTGGCCTTCTACCTCGGCAAGCCGCTGATTCAGCCGCAGGCGCCGCAGATCCCGGCTATCGCGCTCGGGGCCTGGAGTGCGTCGCCCGGCGTGCAGAGCGCGCTGGCGATCAACGCGCTGTTCCCGGTCGGCGTGGCGCTGGCCGGCTTGCTGGCCTGGGGCCTGGCCAACACCCGCTGGGGCCTGGTGGTGCGCATGGCCGGCGACAGCAGTGACGCCGCCCGCGCGCTGGGTTACTCGGTCAACGGCGTGCGCATCGCGGCCACCACCGCAGGCGGCTTCATCGCCGGTCTGGGCGGCGCGTCGCTGTCGCTCTACTACCCCGGCAGCTGGAACGAAGGCCTGTCGAGCGGCCAGGGCCTGATCGCGGTGGCGCTGGTGATCTTCGCGCGCTGGAG
>RGQD01000145.1 GCA_010030205.1 Betaproteobacteria bacterium | reverse complement strand
CTGCTGGCCGCGGTGTCCTGGCGCAGCGGCTTGATCCGTGGTCTGCGTGGCCTACCGGTACCCGATCCCGATGACCTGGCTTGGGGTGCCGAGGCCAGCGTGGGCGGGATGCCAGCTTCTCAGGACGGACCTGTCAGCCCAGCGCCGGTGCGAAGCGGTCCACCGCGTCGGTGATCAGGCCGTCCACGCCCAGCGCCAGCAGGCGCTGCGCCTCTTCAGCTTCGTTGACGGTGTAGACCATCGCCCGCCAGCCGGCGCGGTGCAGCTGGTCGACCAGCGCCGCGTCCATCAGGCTGTGCTGGGTGACGACCGCGACGCAGCCCAGCGAGCTGGCCACCTCGAACCAGCCCGGCCACAGTTTGTCTAGCAACAAGGCCCGCGGCAGCGCAGGGGCGGCCGCGCGCGCGCCCGACAGCGACTCGGGCCGGAACGAGCTCAGCAGCGGCGGCACCGCCTGGCCTGCCCACAGCCTCGCCGCGTGCTCGGCGACCACCCGGCCGGTGTGTTCTTCCAGGCCTGGCGTGGGCTTGATCTCGATGTTGAGCGCCAGCCCGTTGCGCAGCACAAAGGCGGCGACGGCTTGCAGCGTGGGCAGCGGCTCGCCAGCATGGCCGCGGCTGTGCCAGCTGCCAGCATCGAGCTGTGACAGTTCGCGCCAGTCCAGGTCGCCGGCGCTGCCGCTGCCGCTGGTGGTTCGCTCCAGCGTCGAGTCGTGCAGCAGGAAGGGCAGGCCATCGGCCGAGAGCTTGACGTCGCACTCGAAAGCCCGAAAACCTTGCGCCGCACCCAGACGAAACGCCGCCAGCGTGTTCTCGGGCGCGAGCTTGCCAGCGCCGCGGTGCGCCACCCAGCGCGGATAGGGCCAAGCCGTCATGCGTCCACCCGTTGGCCGGTGTTGTTGTCGAACCAGTGCAGCTGCGCAGGCGCGGCGCTCAGCTTCACTGTCTGCCCGAGTTGCGGCGGCACCAGCGTGGCGTCGATGCGAACAGTGAACAGCGCAGCGCCCAGCCGGCCGTGGACCAGCCGCTCGGCGCCCAGCATCTCGACCGTCTCGACCGCCAGCGGCCACAACCCGTCGGCGCTGATCTGGCAGTGCTCTGGCCGCAACCCCAGCACCAGCGCGCCGTCGCGGGGTGCTGCTGCCGGCAGCGCCAAGGTCTGGCCGCCGATCGTGAAACTGGCGCCCGAGGCCTGGCCGCTGAGCAGGTTCATCGGCGGTGAACCGATGAAGCTGGCGACAAAGCTGCTGGCCGGCTTGCCGTAGACCTGCTCGGGCGTGCCCATCTGCTCGACCCGGCCAGCGTTCATCACGATCATGCGCTGGGCCAGCGTCATCGCCTCGACCTGGTCGTGGGTGACGAACAGCGAGGTCACGCCCAACTCGCGGTGCAGCTTCTGGATCTCGAGCCGTGTCTGCGCCCGCAGCTTGGCGTCCAGGTTGGACAGCGGCTCGTCGAACAAAAAGGCCTGCGGCTGACGGACGATCGCCCGGCCCATCGCGACGCGCTGGCGCTGGCCGCCCGAGAGCTGGCGCGGCGTGCGCTGCAAAAAGGGCTCGAGCTCCAGAATGCCCGCCGCCTTGTGCACCCGCTGTTCGATCTCGGCCTTGGGCACTTTGGCGATCTTCAGGCCATAGGCCATGTTGTCGAAGACGCTCATGTGCGGGTAGAGCGCGTAGTTCTGGAACACCATCGCGATGTCGCGGTCGGCGGGCTCGACATCGTTGACCACCCGGCCGCCGATGCTGATCTGGCCCTCGCTGACTTCTTCCAGCCCCGCGACCATGCGCAGCAGCGTGCTCTTGCCGCAGCCGCTGGGCCCGACGATGACGATGAACTCGCCGTCGGCGATGTCGGCCGAGATGCCGTGCAAGACCTGGTTGGCCTTGGCGCCATGGCCGTAGCGCTTGACGATGTTTTGGAGGGAAATGGCTGCCATGTCGCTTTACTTTTCGGTGTCCACCAGGCCTTTGACAAACCAGCGCTGCATCAGCACCACCACCAGCGTGGGAGGCAGCATGGCCAGCACGGCGGTGGCCATCACCAGGTTCCATTGGTTGCCCGAGTCGCCGCCGGCCATCATGCGCCGGATGCCCACGACCACCGGGTACATGTCCTCGCTGGTCGTGGCGAGCAGTGGCCACAGGTACTGATTCCAGCCGTAGATGAACTGGATCACGAAGAGTGCCGCGATCGATGTCTTGGACAGCGGCAGCAGGATGTCGAAGAAGAAGCGCATCGGCCCGGCGCCGTCCATGCGCGCGGCTTCGACCAGTTCGTCGGGAACTGTCAGAAAGAACTGCCTGAACAAGAAGGTGGCGGTGGCCGACGCGATCAGCGGCACCGTCAACCCGGCATAGCTGTTGAGCAGGCCCAGGTCAGCCACCACTTGGTAGGTCGGCGCGATGCGCACCTCGACCGGCAGCATCAGCGTGACGAAAATGGCCCAGAACACCAACCCACGCAGCGGGAAGCGGAAGTAAACCAACGCAAATGCCGACAGCAGCGAGACCGCGATTTTGCCCACCGTGATCGCCATGGCGGTGACCAGGCTGACCCACATCATCCGGCCCACGGGCGCATTCGATGCGCCACTGCCGCCGCTGCCGCCCAGCACTGCGGCATAGTTTTCCAGCATATGGCCGCCCGGCAGCATCGGCATCGGTGCTTGCGCGATGGCCTGCGCGGTGTGGGTCGAGGCGATCAACGCGAGGTAGAGCGGGAAGGCCACGATCAGCAAACCCAGCACCATCACCACCTGGGCCAGCAAGTCCAGCGTCGGTCTGCGTTCAACCACGGTCTTCACCCCACATCAGTACTGCACCTTTTTCTCGACATAGCGGAACTGCAGCACCGTCAACGCGACCACGATCACCATCAACACCACCGACTGGGCCGCCGAGCCACCGAGGTCGCCGCCTTTGAAGCCGTCCTGGTAGACCTTGAAGACCAGGATCGCGGTGTCGCGTCCCGGCCCGCCCTGGGTGGTGGCGTCGATGATCGCGAAGGTGTCGAAGAAGGCGTACACCATGTTGATCACCAGCAGAAAGAAGGTGGTCGGTGACAGCAAGGGCAACTGTATGGTCCAGAAGCGGTGCCAAGGCCGCGCGCCGTCGATCGCCGCCGCCTCGATCAGTGACTTCGGGATCGATTGCAGCCCGGCCAGGAAGAACAGGAAGTTGTAGGAGATCTGCTTCCAGACCGCTGCCGCGACGATCAGCGTCATCGCGTGCATGCTGTTGAGCAGGTGGTTCCATTCCAACTCGAAAAAATGTCGCAGCGCGTAGGCCACCACACCCAGCGAAGGCGCAAACATGAACACCCACAGCACGCCGGCCACGGCCGGTGCCACCGCGTAAGGCACGATCAGCATCGATCGGTACAGCAGCGCGCCGCGCACCACCCGGTCGGCAAACACCGCCAGCACCAGCGACAGGCTCAGGCCCAGCACAGCGACCAGTACTGAGAACACCGCGGTGGTCTGGAAGGCCTCGAGATAGGCAGAGTCGGCGAACAAGGACCTGAAGTTGTCCAGCCCCACCCACTGCCGCGACAGGCCGAAGCTGTCTTGCATCTGCATCGACTGCAGCAAGGCTTGCGCGGCCGGCCAGAAGAAGAAGACCGCAATGATCAGCCCCTGTGGCGCCAGCAGTGCCCAGGGCAGCCAGCCCGACTTGAACACCGCGTATTTTTCAGCCGCCAAGATCGGGTCCTTTGGTCCGACTCAAGAAGCCGCCCCTGGCAACGCTGGGCGCGGCGGGGGCGGGATCACTCAAGGCTTGTTGGCCTTCTCAAACCGCTCAAGCTGTTCGTTGCCACGCGTGATGGCCGCCGTCAGCGCTTCCTTGGCGGTCTTCTTGCCGGTCCAGATCTGCTCGGTCTCTTCGTCCAGGATGGTGCGGACCTGCACGAAGTTGCCCAGCCTGATGCCGCGCGACTTGTCGGTGGTCTTGCGGATCATCTGCGTCACGGCCACGTCGGTGCCCGGCTTTTCCTTGTAGAAGCCCGACTTGTCGGTCAGCTCATAGGCCGCGGTGGTGATCGGCAGGTAGCCGGTCCGCTTGTGGCTGGCCGACTGCACGGCGGGGTCTGACAGGAACTTGAAGAACTCGGCCACGCCTTTGTACTCGGCCGGCTTCTTGCCTGCCATCACCCACAGGCTGGCACCGCCAATGGCGGTGTTCTGCGGCGCGCCGACCACATCGGGGTAGTAGGGCATCGCGGCCAGACCGTAGGCGAACTTGGCGCCCTTGCTCACATCGGCGTAGGTGCCCGACGAGCCGGTGAACATCGCGCATTCACCCGACACGAAGGACGGCGTCGACGCGCCGGCGCGGCCTTTGTAGACGAACAGGCCCTGCTTGCTCATGTTGGCCAGGTTCTCGAAATGGCGCAGGTGCAGCGGCGAGTCGAAGGCCAGGCGAGCGCTGGGGCCGCCAAAGCCGTTGTTCTGGGTCGCGAACAGCGTGTTGTGCCACAGCGAGAAACTTTCCAGATGCACCCAGCTCATCCAGCTGGTGGTGTAAGGGCACTTGCTGCCGGTGGCCTTGAGCTTGGCTGCTGCCAGGGTCACTTCGGGCCAGGTGGTGGGGGGCTTGTTCGGATCGAGTCCGGCGGCTTTGAAGGCGTCCTTGTTGTAGTAGAAGATGGTGGTTGAGCTGTTGAACGGGAACGACAGCATCTCGCCGTTGTTGGCGGTGTAGTAGCCCGACACTGCGGGCACATAGGACTTGGGGTTGAAGGCGACGCCGGCCTGCTTCATCACTTCGCCCACCGGCTTGACGGCGCCCTTGGCCGCCATCATCGTGGCCGTGCCCACTTCGAACACCTGCAGGATGTTGGGCGCGTTGCCGGCCCTGAACGCCGCCATTGCCGCGGTCATGGCCTCGTCGTAGTTGCCCTTGAAGGTAGGCACCACCTTGAAGTCCTTCTGGCTGGCGTTGAACTCGTTGGCCAGGTCGTTGACCCAGTCGCCCAGCGCGCCGCCCATCGAGTGCCACCACTGGATTTCGGTCTGGGCCTGGGCTGGCAGGCTGGCCAGCGCGGTGACGGCAGCCAGGGCCGCCAAGTGCAGTTTGAGTTTCATTTCATCTCCGTGAATACCCTGAAGGGCCCGTCAGTGTGCCGGTGGTTTGTGACAGTGCTGTATATGACACACCCGGGGGTCACTCCGCAACCGGATTAACCCGCCAGCCGGTGCGGTTCTCGACGCCCTTGGGGCAGGCCCGATGTTGCACTGCGATACCATACTAATCCAGTTGCCTATTCAGGTTGGCTTGACCTCAATTCAGGGCGTCGCCGCCTGCCGCCCTATGAACGCACCGCTTGCCATTTCCCACCTGACCGCAGGCCAGCCCGACATCGCAGCCGCGGGCGACGCGCCCCGGCTGCGGGAAATCCCGTACAACTACACCTCGTTCTCCGACCGCGAGATCGTGTTGCGGCTGTTGGGCCAGCGCGGCTGGGAACTGCTCGACCTGCTGCGCGACGAGCGCCGCACCGGCCGTTCGGCCCGCATGCTCTACGAGGTGTTGGGCGACATCTGGGTGGTGCAGCGCAACCCCTACCTCGAAGACGACCTGCTCGACAACCCCAAGCGCCGCGAGTTGCTGATCGCTGCGCTCGAGCACCGGCTCGGCGAGGTGGCCCAGCGCCGCAACCCGGGTGCCGATGCCTTGCGCGACAGCCATGTCGGCGAACTGTTGCAGCTCGCCAGCGACGCTGTCCAGCGTTTTGCCAGCCACTTTGCCGTGCTGGCCGCGCTGCGCCAGCGCAGCCGCAAGGTGCTGGGCCGCGCCACCGGGCGCGACAACATCAAGTTCGACGGTTTGTCACGGGTCTCGCATGTCACCGATGCCACCGACTGGCGGGTCGAGTTTCCGTTCGTCGTGCTCACCCCCGACACCGAGGCCGAGATGGCCGCGCTGGTGGCTGGCTGCGTTGAGCTCGGCCTGACCATCATCCCGCGTGGCGGCGGCACCGGCTACACCGGCGGCGCGGTGCCGCTGACCTGGAAGAGCGCGGTGATCAACACCGAAAAGCTCGAGCAGATGACCGAGGTCGAACTGATCGACCTGCCCGGCGTGGCGCACAAAGTGGCCACCGTCTGGACCGGCGCTGGCGTGGTGACGCAGCGCGTGGCTGACGCCGCCGAGCGCGCCGGCTATGTGTTCGCGGTCGACCCCACGTCGGCCGAGGCCAGCTGCGTCGGCGGCAACGTGGCGATGAACGCCGGCGGCAAGAAGGCTGTGCTGTGGGGCACCGCGCTGGACAACCTGGCAAGCTGGCGCATGGTGACACCTCAGGCCAAGTGGCTGGAGGTGGTGCGGCTGAACCACAACCTGGGCAAGATCCACGACATCCCGGTCGCCAGCTTCGAGCTGCGCTGGTTTGATGCCTCAGGCAAGGTGCTCGAGAAGACCGAGCGGCTGGACATCCCCGGCTCGACTTTCAGAAAAGAGGGCCTGGGCAAGGACGTCACCGACAAGTTCCTCGCCGGCCTGCCCGGCATCCAGAAAGAGGGCTGCGACGGCCTGATCACCAGCGCGCGCTGGATCGTCCACAAGATGCCGGCGCATGTGCGCACCGTCTGCCTGGAGTTCTTCGGCAACCCGATCGAGGCCGTGCCGTCCATCGTCGAGATCAAGAACTTCCTGTTCGAGGATGCCAAGAAGGGCGGCGCGATCCTGGCTGGCCTGGAGCATCTGGACGACCGCTACCTCAAAGCCGTGGGCTACACCACCAAGAGCAAGCGCGGGTCTTTCGGCGGCGCGCTGCCCAAGATGGTGCTGTTCGGTGACATCGTCGGCGACGACGAGGACGCGGTGGCGCGCGCCACCAGCGAGGTGGTGCGCATCGCCAACAGCCGTTCGGGCGAGGGCTTTGTCGCCGTCAGCGCCGAGGCCCGCAAGAAATTCTGGCTCGACCGCAAGCGCACTGCGGCGATTGCCCGCCACACCAACGCCTTCAAGGTCAACGAGGACGTGGTGATCCCGCTCGAGCGCATGGGCGAGTACACGCTGGGCATCGAGCGCATCAACATCGAGCTCAGCTTGCGCAACAAGCTGGCGCTGACCGAGCGGCTGCAGGTGTTTTTGACCCAGGGCCAGTTGCCGCTGGGCAAGGCTGATGACGCCGGCAACATCCCCAGCGCCGAGCTGCTGGAAGACCGCGTGCAGCAAGCCCTGGCCGAGCTGGGCCAGGTGCGTGCGCAGTGGCAGCTGTGGCTGAACCAGCTCGACCTGCCCCAATCGCCCGACGGCGGCGAGCCCGGCCGAAGCTTTTTCGACCAGCTACAAGACCATTCGCTGCGCGCGAGCTGGAAGCTGCAGTTGCTCAAGCCTTTGCAAGCGATGTTTGCCGGCGCGGCCTTCGCGCCGATGCTCGACGAGTTCAAGCGCATCCACCAGCAGGTGCTGCGCGGCCGGGTCTGGGTGGCGCTTCACATGCATGCCGGCGACGGCAACGTGCACACCAACATCCCCGTCAACTCAGACAACTACGAGATGCTGCAGACCGCGCACGAGGCGGTGGCCCGCATCATGGTGCTGGCGCGCAGCCTGGGCGGTGTGATCTCGGGCGAGCACGGCATTGGCATCACCAAGCTCGAGTTCATGCGCGATGCCGAGCTGGCTGACTTTGCCGACTACAAGGCCCGCATCGACCCCGAGGGCCGCTTCAACAAGGGCAAGCTGCTGCGCGGCGATGCGTTGCGCAAGCTCGGTGACGATGTCCGCGCGGCCGACCTGAGCCACGCTTACACGCCCAGCTTCGGGCTGATGGGGCACGAGTCGCTGATCATGCAGCAAAGCGACATCGGCGCGATCAGCGAGAGCATCAAGGACTGCCTGCGCTGCGGCAAGTGCAAGCCCGTGTGCGCCACCCATGTGCCGCGCGCCAACCTGCTGTACAGCCCGCGCAACAAGATCCTGGCCACCTCGCTGCTGATCGAGGCCTTTTTGTACGAGGAGCAAACCCGCCGCGGCGTCAGCCTCAAGCATTGGGAAGAGTTCGAAGACGTTGCCGACCACTGCACGGTCTGCCACAAATGCCTCAACCCCTGCCCGGTCGACATCGACTTCGGCGAGGTGTCGATGAACATGCGCAACCTGCTGCGCAAGATGGGGCAAAAAAGCTTCCGTCCCGGCAACGCCGCAGCGATGTTGATGCTCAACGCCACCAGCCCGCAGACCATCAAGCTGGTGCGCGGCGCGATGGTCGGTGTGGGCTTCAAGCTGCAGCGCATGGCCAACGACGTGCTCAAGCTCGCCGCCCGCAAGCAGACCAACGCGCCGGCCGCCACGCTGGGTGCTGCGCCGATTCGCGAGCAGGTGATTCACTTCATCAACAAGAAGCTGCCCGGCGGCCTGCCCAAGAAGACGGCGCGCGCGCTGCTCGACATCGAGGACAAGGATTACGTCCCGATCATCCGCAACCCGGTGGCCACCACCGCCGAGACCGAAGCGGTGTTCTATTTCCCGGGCTGCGGGTCTGAGCGGCTGTTCAGCCAGGTGGGCCTGGCCACGCAAGCGATGCTCTGGCATGCCGGCGTGCAGACCGTGTTGCCGCCCGGCTATCTGTGCTGCGGCTACCCGCAGCGCGGGTCGGGCCAGTTCGACAAGGCCGACAAGATCATCACCGACAACCGGGTGCTGTTTCACCGCGTGGCCAACACGCTGAACTATCTCGACATCAAGACCGTCGTGGTGAGCTGCGGCACCTGCTACGACCAACTGCAGGGCTACAAGTTCGAGGACATCTTCCCCGGCAGCCGCATCATCGACATCCACGAGTACCTGCTGGAAAAAGGCATCACCCTGCCCGGTGCTGGCGACGGCAACGCTGCGGGCTACCTCTACCACGACCCCTGCCACAGCCCGATGAAGCTGCAAGAGCCGATGAAGACGGTGAAGGCGCTGGTCGGGCCGAACGTGCTCAAGAGCGAGCGCTGTTGCGGCGAGAGCGGCACGCTGGGCGTGACAAGACCCGACATCTCGACCCAGATCCGCTTCCGCAAGGAAGAAGAACTGCGGCTGGACGAGGGCAAGCTGCGCGACCGCATGGCCAGCGTGGCCTTGGCCGACGGTGCGGCGCCAGTGGCTGCTGGCGGCAACATCAAGATCCTGACCTCGTGCCCGAGCTGCCTGCAAGGGCTGAGCCGATTCGAAGACGACATGAAGACCGGCTTGCTCGAGGCCGACTACATCGTGGTCGAGATGGCGCGCAAGATCCTGGGCGAGAGCTGGCTGCAGGATTACGTCGCCCGTGCCAACGCTGGCGGCATCGAGCGGGTGCTGGTGTAGTCGGCGGGCTGGAATTCCTGTACGGGCTTCAAGCGGAGACAGCAATGAGCGCCGTGGTGAACCGCCCCCGCTTTGCTGACGCCGAGGCGTTTCTGGCCTGGGAGGCCTTGCAGCCCGAACGCCATGAGTATGTGGACGGCCAGGTTTATCCCAAGACCGGGGCGCTTGGTGCGCAAGACACCATCGCCCACAACACCGTCGCCCACAACACCATCACGCTCAATGCCTACGCGTCCCTGCGCCCGGCCTTGAAGGGCACGCCTTGCCGCATCTACTGCATGGACCTGAAACTTCGCGTCAACGACAAGGGTGACTTCCTCTACCCTGACCTGATGGTCACCTGCGATGCGCGTGACCGGCCGTCCGTCGAAGACCGCTTCATCAGCCACCCCTGGTTGATCGCCGAGGTGCTCAGCGACAGCACCGCCGCGTATGACCGCGGCCGCAAGTTCGAGCTCTATCGCGGCATAGCAAGCCTCACCCATTACCTGTTGATCGAGCAGGACCGGCCCCACGCCGACCTGTTCTTCAAGAACGAGCAGGGCCAATGGGTGCTGCAAGCACTGACGGCCGACGACGCGATCCAGATCGATCGCTTGGGCCAGCTTTGGCCGGTGGCCACGCTGTTCGAGGAAGTCGATTTCACGCCCCCAGCGCCGCCGGCTTGATCGCGGCCCGGCGCTGCTATCCTGTTGACCCGATCTCACCGCCCAAAAGCCATGGCCCGCACCGACACCGTCCACCCCCAACCCACCGCGCTGACGCTGCACCAGGCCTCGCGTGTGCTCGAAGTCGGCTTCGACGACGGTGCGGTTTTTCACATCCCGTTCGAGTTGATGCGGGTCTACTCGCCCTCGGCCGAGGTGCAGGGCCACGGCCCGGGCCAGGAGGTCTTGCAGACCGGCAAGCGCGAGGTCGGCATCACCGGCATCGAGATGGTCGGTCACTATGCCGTGCAGCCCAATTTCAGCGACGGCCACAACACCGGTCTGTTCGCCTGGCACTACCTCTACAAGCTCGGCGCCGAACAAGCCGACCTCTGGCAGCGCTACGAGCAGCGTCTGGCCGACGCCGGCATGCAGCGCGATGCGCCGATGGTCGAGAAATCGGGCGGCGCCTGCGCCAGCCATTGAAGCGGGAGAAGCCTTTTTCGACTGCAGGTTCAAGCCATGAAAATCCGCTACTTCGAAGACACCGATACGCTTTACATCGAGCTCAAAGCTGGGGTTGTGGCTGACACGCGTGACCTGGATGAAAACACCTCGGTCGAGGTTGATGACATTGGTCAGATGCTCGCGATCACGATCGAGCATGCTCAAACAAGGGCAGAGTTGCCAGCTTTCTCGTACGAGCAGGTTGCGGCCTAAGCCCGCTATTGACATATCTTGTGCCGCGTGTGCTTTGATGTAACGACGCGGGCCGTAAACTGGGCAGTAACCAGGAGATGCCCATGCTTGATCTAGTCCCTGAACTCGCAACACGCGGCCGGTCATTGCCGCCTGAGCAACGTGTTCGCCTCCTCGATCTGCTGCTGGAGTCTTTGCACGAGCCTGCAGCAAGCCAGGTTGAAGATGCCTGGAGCCAAGAGATCGAACGTCGGGTTTCTAGCTTCGAGCGCGGTGATGCAGTGTTGCATGACCTTGACGACGTGATGGCAGAAGCAGTCCGAATCGCCCCTTGAAGAACCTTCGCCTTCTTGGGGAGGCTCGCACTGAACTGCTATACGACACCGCGTACTACGAGAGCCAGCCTTTGGCGGCAGAACCAGGAACTGACCCCATGGCCCAAACCCATTTCGGCTTTGACACTGTCGACGAGACCGACAAAGCCCAGCGCGTCCGTGGTGTCTTTGACTCGGTTGCGACGCGCTACGACGTGATGAACGACGTGATGTCGATGGGCCTGCACCGGGTCTGGAAGGCCTACACCGTGGCGGTGGCCAACCTGCGTCCGGGCGATAGGGTGCTCGACATCGCTGGCGGCACCGGCGACCTGGCGCGCGCCTTCGCCCGCAAAGTGGGTGACAGCGGCCTGGTGATGCACACCGACATCAACGAGTCTATGCTGCGCACCGGCCGCGACCGCCTGCTCGACGAAGGCCTGGTCTTGCCCACGGTGGTGTGCGACGGCGAGAAACTGCCCTACAAGACCGACAGCTTCGACCTCGTCAGCGTCGCCTTTGGGCTGCGCAACATGACCCACAAGGACGCTGCGCTGGTCGAGATGTGCCGCGTGCTGCGCCCGGGCGGCCGCTTGCTGGTGCTGGAGTTCAGCCACGTCGCCGAACCGCTGCGCAAGCCCTATGACTGGTACTCGCTCAAGGTCTTGCCGCTGCTGGGC
>RGQD01000144.1 GCA_010030205.1 Betaproteobacteria bacterium | reverse complement strand
GCACGCCAGTTGGGCTGTCGTCGCGGTCGCCGGCTGTTGTTCCGCGGTCTGGCGTTGCGGTTGGACGCTGGCAGCATCACCTGGCTGCGCGGCACCAATGGCAGTGGCAAGACCAGCTTGATGCGGATCCTGGCGGGGCTGTCGGCACCCGCCGAGGGAGAGGTGACCTGGAACGACCGACCGATGGCCGGCAGCGCAGCGCGGCAGGCCGTCGTCTACATCGGCCACGCCAACGCGCTCAAGGACGACCTGACCCTGGCCGAGGCCGTGGCCTTCCTGGCCCGGTTGCAAGGTGTCGAGGATGCACCGCGGCGCGCGCTCAGCGCGCTGGACCGGCTCGGTCTGGCTTCGCGTCGCGATGCACCGGTACGCACTTTGTCGCAGGGGCAGCGGCGGCGCGGCGCGCTGGCCCGGCTCGCGCTCGACGAGCAAGCGCGAACCTGGATCCTGGACGAACCTTATGACGCGCTCGACCAAGCCAGCGTGGCGCTGCTGTCGGACCTGATCCAAGCCCATGCCAGGCGGGGTGGTGCGGTGCTGCTGACCAGCCACCAAGCGGTGGAGTTGGCTGGCGCCGCCGAGCTCGACCTCGAAGCCTGGCGCGCCCGTTGATCGCGCTGCTGTGGGCGGTGACGCACCGCGACTTGCTGCTGGCGCGCCGGCGCCGCATCGAAGCACTCTTGCCCTTGGGCTTTTTTGTCGTCGCAGCAAGCTTGTTTCCGATCGGTGTCGGCCCCGAGTTGCAGACCTTGCGCCAGATCGCACCCGGCGTGGTCTGGGTCTGCGCCTTGCTCGCGGCGATGTTGTCGGTGACGCAGATGTTTGCCAGCGATCACCAGGACGGCTCGCTTGAGCAGATGCTGCTGACCGCCGAGTCGCTGGTGGCCATCGTTCTTGGCAAAGTGCTGGCGCATTGGTTGAGCTCGGGTCTGCCGCTGGTGCTGGCCTCGCCGCTGATCGGACTGCTGTTTGGCATGCAGAGCTCTGCGATCGCGACATTGGCGCTGACGCTGCTGCTGGGCACGCCTGTGCTGAGCCTGCTGGGCGCAGTGGGTGGCGCGTTGACGCTGGGTTTGCGCAGCGGCGCGGCCTTGGTTTTTCTGCTGGTGTTGCCGCTGACGGTGCCGGCGCTGATTTTCGGCACGGGTGCCGTGGTGGCGGTCGACAGCGGGCTGTCGGCGCAGGCTCACTTTTCGCTGCTGGGCGCCTTGCTGATCTTCACGCTGCTGGGCGCGCCGCTGGCCGCCGCCTTGGCCTTGCGAATTTCCCTGGATTGAACCTGCCTGAGAATTCCTATCCTTGACCATGAACTTTCGATTGACCACTTTCTCTGCGCCGTCTCGTTTCTACACGGCATCGGGCGCACTCGTGCCTTGGTTCTGGGCTGCGACCTTGGCGCTCGGTTTGGCTGGGCTGTATGTCGGTTTTGCGATCGCGCCGACCGATTTCCAGCAAGGTGACGCTTACCGCATCATCTTCATCCATGTGCCCGCGGCCTGGATGTCGATGCTGATCTACCTGGTGATGGCGTTCTGGGCCGCACTCGGCTGGATGCTCAACGCGCGGATGGCGTCGATGTTGGCCCGCGCGCTGGCGCCAACCGGCGCTATGTTCACCTTTATCGCGTTGTGGACTGGCGCACTGTGGGGCAAGCCGACCTGGGGTGCTTGGTGGGTCTGGGATGCGCGCCTGACATCGGAGTTCATCCTGCTGTTGATGTACCTGGGCTATATCGCGCTGACCGAGGCGATCGACGACCCTCGGCGCGCTGCCAACGCCGGCGCACTGCTGGCGCTGGTGGGCGTCGTCAACGTCCCCATCATTTATTTTTCGGTGCGCTGGTGGAACACGCTGCACCAGGGTTCGTCGATCAGCCTGAGTGCAGCACCGAAAATGGTCAGCACGATGTTGACGTCCATGATGTTGATGACACTTTGCTTTTGGGCCTACAGCTTTGCGGTGGTGTTCACCCGAGCCCGCGCGATCGTGCTCGAGCAGGAGTCCGACACCGAATGGGTCAGGGCGCTGACTCAGGCTGAAGGATCAAGATGAACTGGCAGTCTTTCGAACAATTCGTCCACATGGGCGGTTACGGTCTATACGTCTGGGGATCGTATGGCCTGACCTTGTTGGTACTCTTTGCTGAGGCGTTGGCAGTCAAGCACCGCCGCCGCCAGGCGTTTGCCGCGGCACGCAACGAGTCTGAACTGGAGGATGGACGATGAAACCCCGTTACAAACGTGCGGCGATCGTGTTGGCGGTGCTCGGCGCCGTGGGCGTGGCTGTTGCGTTGGTGCTCAACGCCTTCAACAGCAACCTGGTGTTTTTCTACACGCCGGCACAGGTCGATGCCAAGGAAGCACCGCAGGGCCGCACTTTCCGAGTCGGTGGTCTGGTCCAGGCCGGTAGCGTCGTGCGCGAGGGCGTGACGGTGCGATTCGTGGTCACCGACACCCTCAAGACGGTGCCGGTGCGCTATGAAGGCGTTCTGCCTGACCTGTTCAAAGAGGGCAAGGGCGTGGTGGCCCAGGGCCAGCTCGGTGCCGACGGCGTGTTCGCTGCGCGCGAGGTGCTGGCCAAACACGACGAGAACTACATGCCGCCCGAGGCCGCTGACGCACTGCAGCGCGCCGACAAGATGCGGGCCAAGATGGCCGGCACGCTGACCAATCCCGACACTTTGGCGCCCGCTGGAGCCCGCAAATGATCCCCGAACTCGGTCAACTGATCCTCATCCTGGCGCTGGCCGTCGCGCTGGTCCAGGGCGTCGTGCCGCTGCTAGGCGCCCAGCGCGGCCGGGCTGACTGGATGGCACTGGCCCGACCCGGCGCCTACCTGCAGTTCGCGCTGGTCGCGCTGTCGTTTGTCTGCTTGACCGTGTCGTTCGTTCGGCACGATTTCTCGGTGCTGTACGTGGCGTCGAACTCCAACTCGGCGCTGCCGCTGCCCTACCGCATCGCTGCAGTCTGGGGCGGTCACGAGGGCTCGCTGCTGCTGTGGGTGCTGATGCTCACGGTCTGGACGGTCGCGGTGGCGCGCTTTTCGCGCAGCCTGCCGCTGGTCTTTGTGGCCCGCATCCTGGCCGTGCTGGGGCTGGTCTCGGCCGGCTTTCTGCTGTTCATGCTGATCACCTCCAACCCCTTCGAGCGGCTGATCCCGGCGGCACAGGACGGACGTGACCTGAACCCCTTGTTGCAAGACCCCGGCATGGTGATCCATCCGCCGATGCTCTACATGGGCTATGTCGGCTTCTCGGTCGCCTATGCGTTCGCGATCGCCGCGCTGATCGGCGGCAACCTCGACGCCACCTGGGCGCGCTGGACCCGGCCCTGGACTTCGGCGGCCTGGATTTTCCTGACCTTCGGTATCGGCCTGGGCAGTTGGTGGGCTTACAACGAGCTGGGCTGGGGCGGCTGGTGGTTCTGGGACCCGGTGGAGAACGCCTCGTTCATGCCTTGGCTGGTCGGCACCGCACTGATCCACTCGCTGGCAGTGACCGAGAAGCGAGGCAGCTTCAAGGCCTGGACCGTGCTGCTGGCGATCTCGGCCTTCTCGCTCTCGCTGCTCGGCACGTTCTTGGTGCGCTCTGGCGTGCTGTCGTCGGTCCACGCCTTTGCCACCGACCCGCGGCGCGGCCTGTTCATCCTGGTTTTCCTGGTGATCGTGATCGGCGCTTCGCTGCTGCTCTATGCCTGGCGTGCGCCCAGCGTTGGCCTGGGTCAGCGCTTCGGCCTGTTGTCCAAGGAGAGCATGCTGCTGGTCAACAACATGTTGCTGGTGGTGGCTTGCGGTGGCGTGCTGCTGGGCACGCTGTACCCCTTGTTTCTAGACGCGATGGGCTTGGGCAAGATATCGGTCGGCCCGCCATATTTCGACACCGTGTTCGTGCTGATGATGGCACCGCTGCTGCTGTTGATGGGTGTGGGTCCGCTGATGCGCTGGAAGCATGACGAGGCCTCCAGCCTGGCGCGCCGCTTGCGCTGGGCTTTCGTGCTGGCCTTGCTCGCTGCGCTCGCCACCGGTTGGGCTGCCGGTCACATCGCGTTCGCCACCACCGGCGGCTTGCTGCTGGCGTACTGGATCGTCGCATCGATCGGCGTTGATCTCATCGGGCGGCTGCGGCCCCATGCCGGTCTGGGCGGCAGTGTCTTCGCCCGGGCCCGACTCTTGCCGCGTGCGATGGTGGGGATGATGATCGCCCACCTCGGTGTGGCGCTATTCTCCTTCGGTGTGGCGATGGTCAAGACCTATGGCACCGAGCGCGACGTCAAGATGGGGCCCGATGCCAGCACCGAGGTCGCAGGCTACCGCTTCAAAATGGTGTCGGTCAAACAGGTCGCGGGCGTGAACTACAGCGCCGCGCAAGGCCTGATCGAGGTCAGCAAGGGCGGTGCGGTTCTCGCGACCTTGTTGCCGGAGAAGCGAATTTATCGAGTCCAGACCAACCCGATGACCGAAGCCGCCGTCGACAGCAACCTGTTGCGTGACCTCTACATCTCGATGGGTGAGCAATTGCCCAGCGGCGAGTGGATTGTGCGGGTCCAGCACAAGCCTTTCATCGCCTGGATCTGGATAGGCTGCCTAGTGATGATGTTGGGCGGCGGGCTGGCGGCCAGTGACCGGCGCTACCGCTCGCGCCAGACGCGTGCAGCGACGCTGCCAGCAGGCGCGAGCACCACCGGGGCGGCGTGATGAAGCGCTTCTTGCTGCCGCTGGGGCTGTTTTTGGTGCTGGCGCTGTTCCTGGCGATCGGGCTCAAGCTCGACCCGCGCGAGGTGCCGTCGCCCTTGGTCGGCAAGCCAGCGCCAGGCTTCCAGGCCCCGGCGCTGGGACGGCCCGAGACCACGATCAAGCCCGACGACTTGCTCGGCAAGGTCTGGCTGCTCAATGTCTGGGCCTCCTGGTGCGGCGCCTGCCGCGACGAGCACCCGGTGCTGGTCGAGTTCTCGCGCCGCAAGCTGGTGCCGATCTACGGCCTGAATTACAAAGACAAGCGCGAGGATGGGCTGGGCTGGTTGACGAAGTTCGGCAACCCCTACACCGAATCGGTGTTCGACCCCGAGGGTCGGATCGGCATCGACTACGGCGTCTACGGCGTGCCCGAGACTTTTGTGATCGATCGCGCCGGCGTGATCCGCTACAAACACATCGGACCGATCACGCCCGAGGTGCTGCGCGACAAGCTCGAACCGCTGCTGAGGAAGCTCAATGCCTGACGCGCTGATTTGCGGGCTGCGTTCGAGCCGTTCGATCCGTTTGATCCGGTCCATCCGTTCTATCGGCCTGTCTTGTTGGCTCGCAGCGCTGTGCCTTGCGCCAGCCTCGGCCAGCGAAGCGCCTTCGGCGGCTGCCAACTCTGAGATCGAATCGCGGATGATGGCGCTGTCGGCCGAACTGCGTTGCCTGGTCTGCCAGAACCAGACCATCGCCGACTCGCACGCCGGCTTGGCCGAAGATCTGCGCCAACAGATCCGCGAGATGCTGGCCAAGGGCATGACCGAGCGCCAGATCCTCGACTACATGACCGAGCGTTATGGCGACTTCGTGCTCTACCGCCCACCGTTCAAGGCCAGCACCGCGTTGTTGTGGGTCGGGCCGGCGCTGCTGATGGCCGGCGCGCTGGGCAGCTTGCTGGTGGTGTTGCGCCGGCGCCAGCGTATGGCAGCTTCGGCATTTGACCCCGACACCCCTGACGAAGACGCCCCCCGATGACGCGCACCGAAGAACTCAAGTCGCAGCTGGCCCAACTCGACGAACTGATCAGCGCGGGCAGCCTGACCGGCACGCCCGCGCGTCAGGCCAGGGACAGGATCGAGGCCGAACTGCTGGCCGCGGTGCTGCAGACGGGCGGCGCGGCGCGAGACGCTGCGACCAAGCCCTCGACTCGGCTGTTGCTCGGGCTGGCAGCTTTCGTGTTGTTGTTCGCCGCTGTGGGCTATGCCTGGCTTGGCAATCGCGAAGGCTTGGCGCTGGCGCCGGGCATGGCTGCGCCGGTCGAGACCGGACAACAAGAGATCGGCGTGCCGCAGATCGAAGCGATGGCCCAGCGCCTGGCCGATCGTCTCAAGACCCAGCCCGACGACGCCGAGGGCTGGGCCATGCTCGGGCGCTCTTACGGCGTGCTCGAGCGCTACCCGCAAGCGCTGGCGGCCTACCAGCGGGTGCTGGACTTGCGGCCGCAGGATGCGCAGGGCTATGCCGACTATGCCGACGCGCTGGGCATGTCCCAGGGGCGCAAGCTCGACGGCGAGCCCGAGAAGCTGGTCGCACGCGCCTTGCAGCTTGACCCCGACAACATGAAAGCCTTGTCGCTGGCCGGCACCATCGCCTTCGACCGAGGTGACCACAAACTCGCGATCCAGCAATGGGAGCGCGCGCAGCGCAAGCTCGAGCCCGGCGGCGAGATGGCGCGCCGGCTGCAAGGCGGCATCGACGAGGCGCGTCAGCGCGCCGGCATGCCGGTCGTGGCCTTGGCCGCGCCGGCGGCAACTGCAGTCAGCGCGGCAGCCAGCGCGGCAGCCAGCGCGGCGGGGCCTGTGGCGCAGGCCGCTGCGTCGGTGCAGGCGCGCATCTCACTGGCGCCAGCATTGGCCGCCAAGGCCGCGCCGCAGGACACGGTGTTCATCTTTGCGCGTGCGCTTCAAGGTTCGAAAGCGCCGCTGGCCATCCTGCGACGCCAGGTCAAGGATTTGCCGCTCGAGGTCATGCTCGACGATTCGACCGCGATGAGCCCAGCGCTGCGGCTGTCGACCCAAACCCAGGTGGTGGTCGGCGCGCGCGTCAGCAAGAGTGGCAATGCAATGCCTCAGCCGGGTGATCTTCAAGGTCTGTCGCCTACAGTGGCGGTCGGCGCGCGCGGCGTGCAGTTGGTCATCGCAGACATCATTCGCTGAGAGCTGGCGCGAGGGCCCAAGCGGCTTGGCTGGGCCATAGGGCCTGGTCGGGCCAGGCCGCGCCGCTATCATTTCTGCCTGTCAACACCAGGGGAATTGCTTGAGCATCGAATCGACTTGCGATTTGTGCGATGTCCACAAGAACGACACCAGCGGGGACTTCCGGGTGCTGCCGCCGGTTTTCAAGGCTTTCGGTGGGTTGCCAGGGTTTGCCGGCCCGGCCAGCACTGTCAAGTGTCACGAAGACAACAGCTCCGTCAAGGCGGCGGTCGAATCGCCAGGCCAGGGCAGGGTGCTGGTGGTGGACGGTGGGGGGTCGCTGCGACATGCCTTGGTTGGCGGCAATCTGGCCGCTGCGGCCGCGCGCAATGGTTGGGCTGGCCTGTTGGTGGACGGCTGTGTGCGCGACGTCGCCGAACTGTCCGCCACCGCGATTGGCATCCGTGCTCTGGCGCTGATGCCGCTGCCCACCGCGCGCCGCCATGTCGGCCAGGTCGACCTGCCGGTGCAAGTGCAAGGGGTCTGCGTGCGGCCTGGCGATTGGGTCGTGGCCGATGCCGACGGCATCGTGGTGATGAAGTCGGCACCCGCAGCGTGAGACCGCTGGTGCGACCCGCAGCGACTTGGCCGCAGCGATGAGAACGGCTATGCCTGACGCGCTGACCCAAACCGCCGCGCGCTGCCGCAAACGGGTGACACAGCGCGCCTTGCTGGCTGCGGGTGTGGCGATGCTGCCCTTGCCAGGCGTGGACTGGGTGACCGATATCGGCTTGTTGGTCAAACTGCTGCCTGAGATCACAGCAGCCTTCGGCCTGAGCCCGGCGCAGATCGAAAAGCTCGCGCCCGAGCGTCAGGTGGTGGTCTTCAAGGCGATCTCGGCCGGCAGCAGCCTGTTGCTGGGCCGCTTGGTCACGCGTGACTTGGTGCTGGTCTTGCTCAAGACCGTCGGGCTTCGCCTGAGCACCCAGCAGGCGGCCAAGTACCTGCCAATTGCCGGCCAACTGTTGTCGGCCACGCTGACTTTTTCGGCACTGAAGTACGTCTGCGAACAGCACATTCGCCAGTGCGAGCAGGTGGCCAGACAACTGCTCTTGCCTGCACCATCGGCGGCGCCTGCCTAGATCGGGTTAGAATGCTGGATAGTCGGGGCGTAGCGCAGCCTGGTAGCGCATCTGGTTTGGGACCAGAGGGTCGAAGGTTCGAATCCTTTCGCCCCGACCAAAATTTATTTTAAAATCAACGGGTTGGCTCTCACAAGGGGCTGACCCGTTTGACTTTGTGGGCTGGTTGGTGACCGAATTGGTGACCGAATTCGCGACTGAATTGGCGACTGAATCTGGCGCAGTCTGCAGGTTCAGCTGGGCCCCACCGATAGGTGTGATCGCCTCGTGGTCTTGCCATCCTGCCTACACTCTAGACGATGGACGAAACCACTTTCCGCGCGCTGCTCGCGCAACAGGGTTACGGCGAGGTGCTGGTGCGCGAATTGCCGGCCGACACCACGCTGGCAGAACATCACCACGATTGGGATGCCCGACTGTTGGTGCTCAGCGGCGAACTGCGCTTGCACCGGGACGGAGAATCTTTGCTGTTCCAACAGGGCGACAGCTTCGAAGTGCCGCTGGGTCAGCGCCACGCAGAGCATTACGGACCCAGCGGTGCCACGCTGCTGACTGGGCGGCGTTACCGCTGAACGCCTCAGACCCGGGCTGCTGCTGCCCGAGTCTTTCGCCAAGGATTTCAGACCGCCAGCGCGTAAGGGCCGCCGCGCTTGAGCGCGCGTTGGTAGGCTGGGCGGGCCTGCATGCGACGCACCCAGGCGTCCATGGCCGGGTAGCTCGCGCGCAGCCCGCGCGCCGCCTCGCCGACGAAGCTCATCTGGATGTCAGCGCCACTCAGCTCACTGCCCATCAGCCAGTCCCGGCCTTGCAGCGACCGGTCGACATGGCCGAGGTGGTTGGCGAGTTCGCTGTCGATGCGCGGGGCCAGCGGCGCACCAGCCTCACCCAGGCGCGAGACATAGAGCTTGAGCATCAGCGGCAGCATCGCCGAGCCCTCGGCATAGTGCAGCCACTGCTGGTAAACGTCGTAGTCGCGGCTGTGCAACGCGGGCTGCAAGCGACCGCCGCCATGGCGCCGAATGATGTAGTCAATGATCGCGCCTGATTCGATCACCGTCAGGCCGTCGTCCTGGATCACCGGCGACTTGCCCAGCGGATGCACCGCCGTCAACTCGGGCGGCGCCAGACGCGTCGTGGCGTCTCGCGCGTGGTGGGCGATCTCGTAGGGCAAGTCCAGCTCCTCGAGCAGCCAGAGCACGCGCTGCGAGCGCGAATCGTTGAGGTGGTGGACGACGATCATCGGGTTGGTCTTTGGTTGAAGTGGAGGTGGCGCGGATTGTGGTCGGGACCGCAGCGCGGCGCACAGGGGGCCGGTGTGAATCCCGCCAACAGGTCGGGATATCGCTCATTCGTGCACAGCCGATCTGCCCCTAGACTGGCGGTGCGTCCAAGTCCGGGCGCGATTGCCGGAGAAACCGAATGGCTTTGAGCGTCACCGTCCAACCCGCGCCCTGTGGTGCTCTGGTACAGGGACTGGACTTGTCCCAGCCATTGCCCCAGCACCAAATCGCCGAGCTGCGTGCTGCCTGGCTGGCGCACCAAGTGCTGGCGTTCCCGGACCAGGCCATGACAGTGACCGACCTCGAGCGCTTCGCGACGACTGTCGGGCCCTTCAGCCCCGACCCGTATTTCCATTCAATCCCAGGTCATCCGCATGTGGCCCAGGTTCGGCGCGAGGCCAACGAGACAAGCGCGCTGTTTGCCGATAACTGGCACTCTGACTGGAGCTTTCTGGCCAGCCCGCCGGCCGCCACCTTGCTTTATGGCAACGTGATCCCGCCGGTCGGCGGCGACACGCTGTTCGCCAACCAGTACGAGGCCTGGGACGCGCTGCCCGAGGCCATGAGAACGCTGTTGCACGACAAGCAGGGCGTGCATTCGGCGCGCCTAGGCTACTCGCGCAAGGGCCGCTACGGCGAGCGCGATGCCGGTCGCTCGATGGCCATACGCTACGACGACTCGGCCATGAGCACCCAGCTGCAGCCCGTGGCCAGGCGCCACCCCGAGACCGGCCGCACCGCATTGTTTGTCAGCCCTGGCTACACGATCGCGATCGATGGCATGCCGGACGATGAGTCGACCGCGCTGTTGGCCGAGTTGTTCGCCCACCAGGGCAAGCCGGAGTTTGTCTACCAGCATCGCTGGCAGCAGGGCATGCTGGTGATGTGGGACAACCGCTGCCTGGTGCATTCGGCCACCGGCGGCTATGCCGGTCATCAGCGGCTGCTACACCGCATCACCGTGGGTGAGCGCTTGGCGGCCTGAACCTGGGCCAGTGGCTGCGCGCTTCAGCGCGGCTGCAGCGTCACGCGCAGCGCGGTCAGCGCGAGCAGCGCGAACAGCGCCAAGCTCCAGAACTCATAGGGCACACCGGCCAGGTTGGCCTTGGCTTCGGCGCAAGAGGCATAGGCCGCAAAAACCTCGGGCCAACGGCTGTCCAGCCCGGTGAAACCCATCACACGGTCGGCAAAACTCATGTTGCAGGATGAAGATGCCGAGGCGACGAAGTGCTGCCACAGTGCCGCAGCCATGCCGCATCCGGCCAGCAGCCCGGCCAGGGCGGCACCGACACGCTGGCCGGCGCCAGCGCTGCGCGCATTCATCGATCCGAGCAGCAAAGCCAGTAACGAACTCGCTGCGATCGCAACGAAGATCAAGCGCTGCATCACGCACCATGCGCAGGGCATCATGCCCCCGACATGCTGGGTCAGCAACGCAGCGCCCAGTGCCAGCAGTGACGCGACCGCCATCCCGGCCAGCAGTACCGGTGCCCTAGGGATCACTGGACCTCGGCGATCAACTCGATCTCTACACAGGCGCCCATCGGGATCTGCGCCACCCCGAAGGCGCTGCGTGCATGCGAGCCTGAGGCGCCGAAAACCTCGGCGAACAGCTCGGACGCGCCGTTGGTCACCAGGTGCTGCTCGGTGAAGCTGGACGTGCTGTTGACCAGGCTCATCAGCTTGACGATGCGGGTGACCTTGTTCAAGTCGCCGACAGCGGCATGCAGCGTGCCCATCAGGTCGATCGCGATCGCGCGCGCAGCGGCCTTGCCTTGTGCTGTGTCCATCGTCAGGCCAAGCTGGCCGACCCAAGGCTTGCCGCCTTGTTTGGCGATGTGGCCCGAGACGAACACCAGGTTGCCGGTACGAACAAAGGGCAAGTAGGCTGCGGCGGGCGTTGCCACCGCAGGCAGGCTGATACCGAGTTGCGAAAGCTTGGCGTAGACGGTCATGGTTGGGGGGCAAGCAGAGCGATGAGGCTGTGAATCCTACACTGCAGCGATGCCTGGAAGCGCCAGAGGGAGTGGCAGGGATTGGGGACCAGATCCTGGCTGGCGTGCTGCCCTCTGCGCCCTGGCCTGGTTGCTGGGGCTGGCCTGGCAGATGCAGCTTGCCTGGCTGTGGTCTGCGGCAACGCATGTCGGGCTGGCAGCGCTGGGCGGGCTCGCGGGGATGGTGGCCTGGTTGTTGACCGGGCGAGTGTTTGGCGGCATGTCGCGCTGGACCGCCTGGTGGCAGCTCGGTTTGACGATGCTCGCAGCCGCTGCGCTGGCGGCCGCGATGGCTGGCATGCGGGCACAGTCGCGCTTGGACGAGCGGCTGGCGCCCGAACTCGAGGGGCTTGACCTGATCGTCACAGGCGTGGTCGCCGGCCTGCCGCAGCGCAGTGCGTCGGGGCTGCGCTTTCATTTCGAGGTCGAGCGTGTGCGCTGGCCAGCCCATGACGACGGCGGCCGTCCGCCACCCAAGCTGCCGCCGCTGCTGGCGCTGGGCTGGTACCAGAACCATGCAGACGAGGTCGCGCTGGCCGACCCTGGCGCCGAGTTGCGTGCCGGCCAGCGCTGGCGATTGCCGCTGCGGCTCAAGCG
>RGQD01000143.1 GCA_010030205.1 Betaproteobacteria bacterium | reverse complement strand
GCAGGCGTTGTCACGGTGTTCGTGCTCCGTCACGTTCTGTGAAAGGCTGACCATGCGCAGCTTGATCTCAGCCTGGATTTTCGTGATCGCGATGCTGGCTGGCATGGCGCTGCACGACGGGCTGTTGAAGTCGCGTTGAATCGGCGATATGGCCGTAGCATCGCGCTGTTCGCCTGCTTCAGGAGTGCCTGACCATGCTCATCTTCCGACAACTGTTCGACCCGACCTCATCGACCTACACCTACTTGCTCGGCGATGCCGGCGAAGCGGTGCTGATCGACCCGGTGTTTGAGAACGTCCGCCGAGACTTGGCGCTGCTGCGCGAACTCGGCCTGCGCTTGACGGCCACGCTCGATACCCATGTTCACGCCGACCATGTCACCGCAGCCTGGTTGCTCAAAGCCCGCAGCGGCAGCCAGATCCTGCTGTCCGAGGCGGCTGCTGCAACCCATGTCGACCGGCCGTTGCGGCATGGCGACCAGGTGGCGTTTGGCGCCCGCCATCTCGAGGTGCGGGCAACGCCCGGCCACACCAGCGGCTGCCTGACCTATGTGCTGGACGATCAGCGCATGGCTTTCACCGGTGACAGCCTGCTGATCCGCGGCTGCGGGCGGACCGATTTCCAGCAAGGCAGTCCGGCGCTGCTCTACCGGTCGGTGCAGGACCAGATCCTGTCGCTGCCGCCCGATTGCCTGCTCTACCCAGGGCACGATTACCGAGGCCTGACCGTCACGAGTGTGGCGGAGGAAAAGCGCTACAACCCGCGGCTGGGTGGCGACACCGATGCGGCTGACTTTGCCGGCTACATGAATCACCTGGGCTTGCCTCACCCCAAGCTGATGGACATCGCCGTGCCCGCCAACCTGCGCTGCGGCCAGCCCGATGACCGCACGGTGCTGCCGCAAGAGCCGACCTGGGCGCCGCTGACCTGTCGCTTCAGCGGTATCTGGGAGATCCATCCAACGGCGCTGCAAGAGCAGATCGCCGGCAAGAAGGCGAGCGAGATCCAGATTGTCGATGTGCGTGAGCCGTCCGAGTTTTCCGATTCGCTGGGCCATATCCGCGGCGCTCGCTTGCTGCCCCTGTCTGAACTGGCAGCGCGCATTGGCGAAATTGCAGCAGACCGTCCGGTGGTCACCGTGTGCCGCTCCGGCGCGCGATCGGCCCAGGCCACCGTGCTGCTGCAAAAAGCCGGGGTCAAGCAGTTGGCGAACCTGGCCGGTGGCATGTTGCGCTGGCGCGCCGAGTCGCTGCCGGTCGAGCAGGGCTCTGAATGACGAGCCTGCCAGCCGCTGCGATGGCCTGAGCATGTGGTTCAAGTCACTGCAACGCCGGCACCGGTTCGCTGTGCTGATGGTTTGTGCCGGCAACATCTGTCGCTCGCCGATGGCCGAGGCGGTGCTGCGCGCCAAGCTCAGCAGTGCCGGGCTGGCAACCCAGGTGGCCGTGGATTCGGCGGGCACGCATGGCTTTCACCGAGGCGCGCCGGCCGATCCGCGGGCCGTCGCGCGCGCTGGGCTGCGCGGCTATCGGCTCGCAGGCCAGACATCGCGGCCTTTGGCGCTGGCCGATTTCAACCGCTTTGACCTGCTGTTGGCGATGGACCGCCACAACCTCGCGACGATGGTCTCGCGTTGCCCGGCTGGCGAGCAACACCGCCTGGGCATGCTGTTGCTGCCAGCGACCCAGCCCTCGGGCTTTGGCACCGACGGCGCTGCTGCGCGCTTGGGCGAGGTGCCTGATCCGTATTACGGCAGCGTGGCTGATTTCGACCTCGCGCTGGACTTGATCGAACCTGCCTGCGACAGCCTGCTGTCGACGCTACGGCGCCGGCTGGACGAATTGCGCTGAACGCTGCGCAAGGCCTGTCTGCGATGCATTGACCCGCTTGGGCGTCCGGGTAAGCGGCAGGCTGATTTGGGCGCTTTCGGTTATAGTTGACTACATCAGTCGGGTACAGCTTGGTGTCACGGTCTTTGGCCGTGTTGCCATCGCGACAAGGCTTTTTCCCAGCCCTTGACCATTGACTGGCGCCGCTTGCAAACCGCCACAGGAGAAATTTATGCGTTTGACCACCAAAGGCCGTTTTGCCGTCACGGCAATGATCGATCTGGCGCTGCGCTCGAACAACGGGCCGGTGGCTTTGGCAGCGATCAGCCAGCGTCAACAGATCTCTCTGTCCTACCTCGAGCAGTTGTTCGGCAAGCTGCGCCGGCATGAGCTGGTCGAGAGCACCCGGGGCCCAGGCGGCGGCTACTCGCTGGGCCGCAAGAGCGATCTGATCACGGTCGCCGACATCATCGTCGCGGTCGACGAGCCGATCGACGCCACCGGTTGCGCTGGCCGTGAAAACTGCATGGGCGACGATGCGGGCCGCTGCATGACGCACGACCTGTGGGCCAGCCTGAACCAGAAGATGATCGAGTTCCTGGATTCGATCTCGCTGAAGAAATTGGTCGATGACCAGTTGGCCAAGGGTGTGTCGATCGAAGAGTCGCCGATCAAGCGCGCGATCTCGTCGGTGCCGGTGGTCAAGCCGATCAAGATCACCGCGCCCAATTCGGTTTTCGCGCTCGGCACAGCGATGTTCAAGTGAGCCGACCGGCAAGCGCTCTGTCCAACCTCTTACCCATCCTGTCATGACCCCGCACTTTCCCATTTACCTCGATTACGGTGCCACCACGCCGGTGGACCCCCGCGTCGTCGACGCGATGATTCCCTGGTTGCGCGAGCACTTTGGCAACCCCGCTTCACGCAGCCACGCCTGGGGCTGGGAGGCCGAAGCTGTCGTCGAAAAATCGCGCGAGCAAGTGGCTGCGCTGATCAACGCCGACCCGCGTGAGATTGTCTGGACCAGCGGCGCAACCGAGTCGATCAATCTCGCGCTCAAGGGCGCGGCGCAGTTCTACAAGAGCCGCGGCAAGCACATCGTCACGCTCAAGACCGAGCACAAGGCCACGCTCGACAGCGTGCGTGAGCTGGAGCGCCAGGGATTCGAGGCCACTTACCTGGACGTGCAGGACAACGGCCTGGTCGACCTCGACAAGTTCAAGGACGCGCTGCGCCCCGACACCATCCTGGCATCGGTGCTGCTCGTCAACAACGAGATCGGGGTGATCCAGGACATCGTCGCGATCGGCAAGCTGTGCCGCGAGCGCGGCATCATCTTCCACGTCGACGCCGCGCAAGCCACTGGCAAGATCGCGATCGACATGGCCGAGTTGCCGGTCGACCTGCTGAGCATGTCAGCCCACAAGACCTATGGCCCCAAGGGCGTTGGCGCGCTGTACGTGCGGCGCAAACCCCGCGTGCGGCTGGAGGCGCAGATGCACGGCGGTGGCCATGAGCGCGGCATGCGGTCGGGCACGCTGCCCACCCACCAATGCGTCGGCATGGGCGAGGCCTTCGCGATTGCGCAGGCCGAGATGGGCACCGAGCAGGAGCGAATCCGCATGCTGCACCACAAGCTGCTGGCCGGGCTGAACGGTATCGAGCAGGTGTTCGTCAACGGTGACCTCGAGCGCCGAGTGCCGCACAACCTCAACATCTCGTTCAACTATGTCGAGGGCGAGTCGCTGATCATGGGCGTCAAGGGCCTGGCCGTGTCTTCAGGCTCGGCCTGCACCTCGGCCAGCTTGGAGCCCAGCTATGTGCTGCGCGCGCTGGGCCGCAGCGACGAGCTCGCGCACTCAAGCCTGCGTATGACGATAGGCCGCTTCACCACCGAGGCCGAGATCGACTACGCCGTCGCGACCCTGAAAGACCAGGTGGCCAGGCTGCGCGAGCTCTCGCCACTGTGGGACATGTACCGCGATGGCATCGACATCAGCAGCATCCAATGGGCTGCGCATTGACATGGCCCACCCCCGCAGCGCCTTCGGCGCTCCCCCTCAAGGGGGCGACGCCAGTGGCCCGGCAGAGCCGGTTCCACGGCGTCTGCTGGCGGCGCAGTGAGGCCTCTGGTTCTCTTGTAAATTTTTGGAGATTGACATGGCATACAGCGACAAGGTCATCGACCACTACGAAAATCCGCGCAATGTCGGCGCTTTCGACAAGGGTGACGATTCGGTGGGCACCGGCATGGTCGGCGCACCGGCTTGCGGCGACGTGATGAAGCTGCAGATCAAGGTCAACCCGGCCACCGGTCTGATCGAGGACGCACGGTTCAAGACCTACGGCTGTGGCTCGGCGATCGCCAGCAGTTCCTTGGTCACCGAATGGATCAAGGGCAAGACCCTGGACCAGGCGCTCGAGATCAAGAACACCAACATCGCTGAAGAGCTGGCGCTGCCGCCGGTCAAGATCCACTGCTCTATCCTGGCCGAGGACGCGATCAAGGCGGCGGTGCAAGACTACAAGTCGCGCCACGCCGAAGCCTCTGCGGCGCAGCCCGCCACGGCGCACTGACCATGGCGGTGACCTTGTCCGAAGCCGCGGCACGCCATGTGTCGCGCTACATCAGCAAGCGCGGCAAAGGCGTTGGCGTGCGTCTGGGCGTACGCACCACCGGCTGTTCGGGCTTGGCTTACAAGCTCGAATACGCCGACGACATCGCGCCAGAAGACCATGTGTTCGAGGTCCACGGCATCAAGGTGATGATCGACCCCAAAAGCCTGCCTTACCTCGACGGCACCGAACTCGATTTCGTCCGCGAGGGTCTGAACGAAGGCTTCAAGTTTCACAACCCGCGCGAGAAAGACCGCTGCGGCTGCGGAGAGTCGTTCCGCGTCTGACCCATCGATCGGTTTGCAACAAGGCGCGGTGACGAGTCCACCGCGCCTTTGTTTTGATCGATTGGCCTGGGCTTTCGACCTGCCGACCCACCACCTGTTCACCTTCGCATGCAACTCGCAGACGACGACTTCACGCTGTTTGGCCTGCCGCAGCGTTTCGCGCTGGACCGCCAAGCACTAGACGCCTGCTGGCGTGCGCTGCAGTCCAAGGTCCACCCAGACCGCTTTGCCAGCGAGGGTGCTGCGGCGCAGCGTCTGGCGATGCAGTGGGCTGTGCGGGTCAACCAGGCTTACCAACGCCTGAAAGACCCGCTGGCCCGCGGCGCCTATTTGTGCGAGCTGCGCGGCGCACCGATCCAGGCCGAGAACAACACCGCGATGCCGGTGACCTTTCTGATGCAGCAGATGGCCTGGCGCGAAGCGCTCGATGAGGCCGATGACATCGCCGCAGTCGAGCAACTCGAGCAGGCGGTGGCGGCTGACGAGGCCGGCTTGTTGGCTGAGCTCGGCCGCACGCTAGACCGCGAGGGCGAGCCCGACAATGCGGCTGCAGCCCAGCAGGTGCGCGCGCTGATGTTCGTCGCACGCTTTCGTGCCGACATCGACCGCCGGCTGGAGGCGCTCGACGCCTGATACCGCAACTTACCGATCCCGAACCGACCTCTCGCCATGGCCTTGCTGCAACTCTCAGAACCCGGGCAGACGCCCGATCCGCACAGCCGCCGGATCGCCGTGGGCATAGACCTGGGCACCACCCATTCGCTGGTGGCCGCGGTTCGCCATGGTGTTGCGGAATGCCTGCCCGACGCCCAGGGTCGCAGCCTGCTGCCGTCGGTGGTGCGATACCTCGAGGGCAGCGGCCGGCAGATCGGCTTCGACGCCCAGGCCTTGCAAGCCGAGGACCCGGAGAACACGGTGGTCAGCGTCAAGCGCTTGATGGGTCGCGGGCTGGCCGACGTCAAAGGCCACCAAGCGCTGCCTTACCGCTTTGTCGACCAGCCCGGCATGGTCGCGATCGACACCCGCCAGGGTGTGAAGACGCCGGTCGAGGTGTCGGCCGAGATCCTGGCCACACTGCGTTACCGTGCCGAGGACAGCTTCAACGATGACTTGTTCGGTGCGGTGATCACCGTGCCGGCTTATTTCGACGATGCCCAGCGCCAAGCCACCAAGGACGCCGCGCAGCTGGCCGGGCTGAACGTGCTGCGGCTGATCAACGAGCCCACCGCCGCTGCGGTGGCTTATGGGCTGGACAACGCCAGCGAGGGCTTGTACGCGGTCTACGACCTGGGCGGCGGCACCTTCGACATATCGGTGTTGCGGCTGCAGCGCGGCGTGTTCGAGGTGGTGGCCACCGGTGGTGACGCGGCGCTCGGCGGCGACGATTTCGATCAGGTGTTGGCCGACTGGGCCTTGGCGCAGGCCGGGCGCGCCGTGGCATCGGCGCACGACAAGCGCGCGCTGCTGGTGGCCGCTCGCGCCGCCAAAGAAGCGCTGACCGATGCGCCGCAGGCCATGCTTGGCTGCACGCTGGGCGGGCTATTGCTCGAAGTGCTGGTCAAGCGCGAGCAGTTCGACGCGCTGACTCGGCCGCTGGTCGATCGCACGCTGGCGGCGGTGCGCAAGGTGCTGCGTGACGCCAAGCTCAAGCGCGATGAGGTGGCTGGCGTCGTGATGGTCGGCGGATCGACCCGCATGCCGCAGGTGCAGGCGGCAGTGGGCGAGCTGTTCGGCCGCCCGCCGCTGACCAACCTGAACCCCGACGAGGTCGTCGCGGTGGGCGCGGCGATCCAGGCCAATGCGCTGGCCGGCAATGCGCGTGACGGCGAGCTGCTGTTGCTCGATGTGATCCCGCTGTCGCTGGGGCTGGAGACCATGGGCGGGTTGGTCGAGCGGGTGATCGAGCGCAACACGACGATTCCGGTGGCCAAGGCGCAGGACTTCACGACCTTCAAGGACGGCCAGACCGCGATGGCCATCCATGTGCTGCAGGGCGAGCGCGAACTGGTGGCCGACTGCCGATCGCTGGCGCGCTTTGAGCTGCGCGGCATCCCGGCCATGGTGGCTGGCGCGGCGCGAATCCGTGTCAGCTTCCAGGTCGATGCCGATGGACTGCTCAGCGTGTCAGCGCGCGAGATGGGGTCTGGCGTCGAGGCCTCGGTGGTCGTCAAGCCCAGTTACGGGCTGGCCGACGACCAGATCACGACGATGCTGCAAGACGGCTTTGCCAGCGCCGAGACCGACATGGTGGCGCGGCGTTTGCGCGAGGCCAGGGTCGATGCCGAGCGCATGACATTGGCCACCCGCGCCGCACTGGGCGCCGACGGCGAGCTGCTTGCCGCGGGCGAGCGCGAAGCTATCGAAGCCCTGCTGGTCGACCTGGCGCGCATCGCGGCAGGCATAGACCACGCAGCGATCGACGGCGCGGTCGAGCGCCTGGCTGAGGGCACCGAAGGATTTGCCGCTGCGCGAATGAACCGCGGCATCCAGGCTGCGCTCACCGGCCGCCAGATCAACGACATCTGAGGGTATGAATCTTTCTGCTGCGCGCACCGATCTCGGGCCAGCGCTGCTCGCCGTACGGGTCTACGGCTGCGCTGCTCGACCCAATCTCGGCGCGCTCGCGACGAAATCTTCACACCCTCAGTACCGACATTGCCAAGGTTAAGACTCCATGCCCGTCATCAAGATCCTGCCCCACGCCGAACTTTGCCCGCAAGGCCGCGCAATCACTGCGGCCCGCGGCACCTCGATTTGCGAGGCCTTGCTCGAGAACGGCGTGGCAATCGAGCATGCCTGCGACATGAGCTGCGCCTGCACCACCTGCCATGTGATCGTGCGCCAGGGCTTGCGCTCGCTCGGCGAGATGGACGAGACCGAGGAAGACCTGCTCGACCGCGCCTGGGGCTTGGAGCCCGATTCGCGATTGAGCTGCCAGGCCATCCTGGCCGACACCGACCTGACGATCGAGATCCCGAAGTACACGATCAACCACGCGCGCGAGAACCACTGACTCTCCCTCGCGCCGCGCATGCCTGCAGCGAGGGCTGTTTCAGCGCGGTGATTCGTGGCTGGCTGCGGTTGGGTCAGACGGTGGTGCGCTCGGTGTCGGCAGTCGGATCGCGGCTTGCATCGACCGCATGAAGTCCAGCCTGTGCCTGAGGCGGGCGCGCAAGCGCTCGGGCAGCACCGCGTACCAACGCCGGAGTTCAGCGACGGGCCGAGCCGCCAGCGGCGCGGTACGGGCCAGTTGCAACCACATCGCGCCGCGCCAGTTCGTGGCACCCAGATAAGACACCGTGCGGATGTAGTCCGTGGCCCAGATGCGCTTGTAGGCCTCCTCCCCGGGCATGAAGTCGAACGTGTGCACGCCGGTTTCGAACCCATGCTGTATCAGCCGTTGCAGAAACAGCCGTGACGGCGAAAAGCTGGCGTGGCGGACGTCGTAAGCGAACATGTGGAACAGGAATTCGCTGCCCCATTGAAAACCCCAGCCGGCCGACAGGATATCGTCGCCGTTCGCCAGCGTGGCCATCACCAGCCGGCCTTCGCTCAAGGCCTGCGCTGTCGCGGCCTGGAGAAACTGGGTGATGTCGGGCGTGATGAACCAGATGGCAGGCTTGCCTTGAAGGTCACCCCATTGCCGCTTGTGGTGGCTGATCCAATCCATTACCGCTTGCATCTCTTCTGGCTTGTCGATCAGCTGGAAGCTCAGTCCTGGCATGACTGTGGCGAGCCTTTTCCATTGCCGGCGCTGGTCGCTGATCAAGGACTTGGGCAGGGTTGCGGCGTAGGCATCCCAGTTGGCGAACTGATGGAGGCGGATCACCGGACACCAGCCACCGCCGACGCCAGCCGATGGCCCCAGCGCCGCGATTGAACTGCTCAGGTGGTTGGGCAGGCGCAGGTTCTGGAACAAGTAGGTGTCGGCCTTGATGGCGCGCTTTGCTACCTGCCAGGCCTGGGCAATCCAATGCGTTGCCTGCTCGCTGGGTTCGACCAGGATGTCGCGGTATTCCAGGGTTGCCGATGACAGCATTCGAAGCACACCCTGGCCGACCATCATGGGCCAGATCAAGACCACGCGCTCACCGGACCGGCCCACGACGATCCTGAGCTGGTTGCCGCGCTTGCTCGCCACGTGGCGCCAGGCGTTGCAGCACCACTCGAAAGTCTGGAAAACATGCGGATTGGCCAGACGTGACCACAGCGCTTGCCAAGCCGGACCCAGCGCCCTCAGCGCTGTCGCGTCGCAAACAACGGTGAACTCGAGTCTGTGCTGCGGCATTGGGTTCATTAGACGCGCCAAAGCCTGTTGCTCGAGCAAGCGAAAGCGGCAATATTGGCTGGAAGCGTCGAGCGCGCTCCTGCAGCACCAAGCGGCGGGCTTGGCTTGACGATGCTGAGCTCAGCCCAGCGCATCGCGGTACGCCTGAGCGAGGATAGGCTCGTTTGAGCGCTGGGCTCAGCCCGAAAGCCGGGCCTATGCCTTGTTGTCGCGCAGGAACCCTAGCAGCAAGCGGTTCACCGCCTCGGGCTGCTCTTGCTGCACCCAATGGCCTGCGCCGTCGATCAGGTGGCAGCCTTGCAACTGCGTGCAGGCGCGGGTCTGCATCGCCTCGAAAGCGCCCGGGTTCTGGTAGACGCCCCAGTCGCTGCGCCCGGCAATGAACAGTGCCGGCACCTCAATCTTCAGGCCTGAGAACAGCTGCAACTCGGCCGCGAAGTTTGCCGCGGTTCGGCAGCGGTACCACAGCAGCCCGCCCTGGAAACCGGTTCGCTGGTACTCGGCGGCATAGACGCCCAGCTCTTGCTCGGTCAACCAGCCGCAGGCTGCGATCTCGGCCGCGCTGGGCATCTCGTCCGCGACGGTCTCGGCCATGCCGCGCGCCAGGTCCATGATGTAGTAAGTGGGCATGCTGGCCAGCTCAGCCGCGCTCATCGACGCCAGCGGCTGAGGCTGGTTGCCCGGCCAGTCGGCGCTTTTGTGGTGGTAGTAGGCGCGCAGCATCGCGTGCACCCCTTGCGGGCAGTGCCACAGGTCGGCGTTGGCCTCAGGGCTGGCGTAGTACCACTGGTAGTGCTTGCGCGGACGCGGCAGCGCTGCCAACTCGGTGAGCAGTTGGTCGATGGTCGTTGTGGGGCGTTGCGGCTGGCCCTGCGCCGTGGCCAGAGGCAGCGGCGGCGGCCCGCCGAAGGGTGCGCTCATCAGCACCACTGACCTGAACACATCGGGCCGAACCAGCGCACACCAGGCCGCGACCGGCGAGCCGAAGTCGTGTCCGACCACAGCGGCCACTGAGCGCACGCCTATGGCGGCCAGCAATCCCATCGCATCGCGCACCAGGTTGAGCATTCCGAAGCTGCCGAGGGCGGCCGGGTCTTCGGCGTCCCAGCCTGTGGTGCGCCCGTAACCGCGCTGATCGGGCGCGATCACGTGGTAGCCCGCGGCAGCGATCTCGGGCATCAGCTTGCGCCAGCTGTAGGCCAGCTCCGGGAACCCGTGCAGCAGCAGCACGCAGGGTCGGCCCGGTGTCTCGTGGCCGGCTTCGAGCAGGTGCATGTTCAGGCCGTTGACTTTGGGCACAAAGCGGCTGCGGATGCCTGCGGGCAGCAAGCCGGGGTCCAGAACGGCGGGGTCGGTCATCGGCTTGGTTCTTTCAGGAAGATGGCCGCGCCTTGCTGGCTGGGCGCGGGCCTATGGGCAAACCGATTGTCGAGCCCTGTGCGCCTGAACCTGTCGCGCGTGCGATATCAAACTCAGCGCGGTCAGCCGAAATTTCGGATAAATATTGTAGAATTTTGGGATGGACAAGCTATTTTCAGGCCGCAGCATCGGCATCTCCGAACTGCGCGAGGCGCCTGGCCGGGCTTTCGCGCAGGCCGGCGACGAGGCGGTCGTGGTTCTCAACCACAACCAGCCTGCGGGCTACATCCTGTCGAACAGTCTGATGGCGCGCCTGATGGATCAACTCGCCGACCGGGTCGTCAGCGACATGGCGCGTGAGCGCATGCCGTCGTTGGCGTCGGCGCGCAAGATCTCGATCGATGAGCTATGAGTTGGCGATCCATCCGCTGGCCGAACGCGAGTGGGGCCGGCTCGATGGCGCGGTTCGAAAGCGCTTCAAACAAAAGCTGCTGACCGAGCGACTGCTCGTGCCGCGGGTGGCCAAGGACGCTTTGCACGGCCTGGCCGACACTTACAAGATCAAGATCACGTCGCCGCAATATCGACTCGCGTACCACGTCGATGACCAAGCGCGGGTGCTGACCATTTTGGCCATCAGCACGCGCGACGATGGCTACGAATTGCTCAAATCGCGCAAATAGGTTTTCAGCATCGACCGCGCAGCCGATCCTCATTCTTGGCGCGGAAACACCAGAATCATCGTCGGCAGGATCTGCCCGTTGTCCAGCGGCAGCTTGGCCGTGCGGTCGATGGCTCGCAGCACGGTGTCGTCCCAGACCGGGTTGCCGCTGGTCTTGAAGATACGGCGGCCGACGATGCTGCCGTCAGGTGCGCAGCGGACTTCGACCTCGGCGATCGGGTTGCCGACGACCTCCTGGGTCAGCACGATGTTGGGCTTGATCCTGGCCTTGATACGACCCGCATAATCTGCAGATGGTGCGGCATCGCGCGCAGCGTTGCCAGTGGCATTGGCCGCGCCTGTCGCGCCAGCCTGACCCAACATGCGCTTGAGGTTCTCCTCGCGCTGCTTGGCGGTGTTCGCATCCTGCAGTGCAGCCTCCTTGGCCTGTTTGCGCTGGTCTTCAAGAGCGGTCTGGCGCTGGCGCTGCGCGATTTTCTCGTCGGCCAGGCGCTTGTCTTCGGCCGCTTTCTTCAACAGCAGCGCCTTTTCCTGGGCTCTCTTTTCGCGCTCGGCGGCCTCGCGCGCAGCCTGCTGTTCTTTCTTGCGCTTGGCGGCCTTCTCCAGCGCGATCTCGGCCTCCCGATCGGCCTCCACCGGCTTGGGCGGCGCCGGCTCGGGGCGGCGCTCGGGCGGTGGCGGCGCCGGCGTCGGGGCTGGCGTCGGGGCCGGTGCCGCCACCTGGGGCACGGCGGCCCAAAGTTCTACTGGAGGCGGATCAGGAGGCGGATCAGGAGCCTTTGGTTCCCAAAGAAACGGTAACGCAATAATAATGTGGACACATACAGCCAACGGT
>RGQD01000142.1 GCA_010030205.1 Betaproteobacteria bacterium | reverse complement strand
AAGATGCGCCAATCAATGTCAATATTCCAGGAATTGGCTTTTCGATTTATGCTGGCGAAACATTAATTGCTCAAGGTGAGGTGGATGCTGGCGGGATCGTGTTGATGCATGGTGACGGCCTCTACTCGGTCATTTCGTCGTCTATGGACTGGCGGGACATCAAGCTGTTGCCGCCGAATGGCACCAGCGTGGCGAGAGGCCAATTCCTCGGCAATGTCAATGGCGGCGCAGTCGGGCGAGTTCCGGTGACTTGGTCGCTGCTGTCGACCGCCGATGCCAGGCTGGTCGGCTTGCGCAACCTCGATCAGCTGAACGCATCGCTGCCGCCCCATCAATCCGGCTTCAAGACCAGCTCCGAAGCGCTGGGGGCAATCACTTCAGCGCAACAGATTGACACCAAGCGACTGCTCGACCTGGGTGTCCTGCAAATCAATGTCGGCATTTGGAAGTCGGACGGGTACGGCTTTCGAGCTGTCCAGGGCGCAAACGATCAGGGCATTGCGCAAGACCAGTTGAAGATCACGATCAAGAGCAAAGCTATCACATGGGGCGAGCGTCCGGTGTCGCTGGACGAAGCGGCCAATGTGGCTTTCTTGCTGGTGAAAGGCGTTCACGATGTAGAGATCAGCAGCGGCCGGATTTTCAAGAAAGAGCAGAGGAAAAGTGTCGAAGTGCAGCCGGGTGGGGTCACGGTTCAGTGGATCGAGAAGGGCAGGCAAGGCGATGTGACGATTGCCAAGACGGGATTCGCGGCAAATGCCGCAGACACCGACCTGGACCGGTTGGTCGAGGGTCAGCGCGCGGGTGGCGGACGCGCGAGTGCACGGCAGGAGGCGCGAACCGCCGAGATCTTGCAAGCGCTCACCGCCGTTGCCGAGGCTCCCAGGCCAGCAGGCGCAACTTCCGCCGACAGTGCTGTACTTGATCCATTGAAGGCATCGGCGCAAGTTCAGCAAGCGCAGGCCCGGGAAGCTGAGGCGCAGCAGCGTTTGGCGCAGGCAGGCAAGGAGCGACAACGCCTGGCCCAGGAGATCGCAGCCCAAGAACAGAGACGCGTCGCGAAGGAGTCTGCGGCCAAGGAGCAGCTTGCCCGTGCCGCCGAAGAACGCGAGCGTTTGGCCGAGGCCGACAAAGCCAAGGAGCAGCAACGCGTCGCGCAGGAAGCGGCGACCAAGGAACAGCTTGCCCGTGCTGCCGAGGAGCGTGAGCGTTTGGCCGAGGCCGCCAAAGCCAAGGAGCAGCAACGCGTCGCGCAGGAAGCGGCGGCCAAGGAGCAGCTGGCCCGTGCCGCCGAGGAACGTGAGCGTTTGGCCGAGGCCGCCAAAGCCAAGGGGCAGCAGCGACTTGCTCAGGAGAGCGCAGCCCGGGAGCAACTGGCGCGCGCTGCCGAGGCCAAAGCGCAAGCGCGGTTGGCCGAGGAAGCCAAGGAGATGCAACGCGTCGCGCAGGAAGTCGCGGCCAGGGAACGCTTGGCTGAAGCCGCGCGTGCGCAGGAGCTTGAGCGGGTCGCAAAGGACTCACGCGCCAAGGAACAAGAGCGCCTGGCGACGGAGTCTGCAGCCAAGGAGCAAGTCCGGGTGGCGCTGGATGCCAGAACGCGCGATGAAGAACTGGCCAAGCTGCGCCAGCAGATCGCCAAGCTCGAAGACGCGAAGCCGGCGAAGGAGCAAAAGACCGTCTACGCCAACCGGCGGGCGCTGGTCATCGGCAACGATGCTTACAAACAGGTGACCCAACTGGTCAACGCGCGCGCGGACGCCAGTGCGATGGCCGATAGCCTGCGCAAGGTCGGCTACCAGGTCACGCTCAAGCTCGATTTGAACGAGAAAGACATGAAGATCGCGCTGCGAACCTTCAAGTCCCAGATCGAGGGCGGCGACGAGGTGTTGTTCTTTTTCGCCGGCCACGGCGTCCAACTGGGCGCGTCGAACTACCTGCTGCCGATCGACATTGCCGGCGACAGCGAGGAGCAGATCAAGGACGACGCGATGCAGCTGCAGAAAGTGCTAGACGACATCGGTGAGCGAAAAGCCAAGCTCACGCTGGCGCTGATCGATGCCTGCCGCGACAACCCCTTCAAGGTGGCGGGCCGGGCGATCGGCGGCCGCGGTCTGGCGCCGACGACGGCGGCCACCGGGCAGATGGTGATTTTTTCAGCCGGCTCTGGCCAGCAAGCGCTTGACAAGATGGGCCCGGCCGACAAGCACAAGAACGGCGTCTTCACCCGCGTCTTTCTGAAAGAGATGCAATTGCCGGGGGTCAGCATTGACCGAATCTTGCGCAAGGTCCGAACCGAGGTGGTCGAGATGGCCAGGTCGGTAGGCCATGAGCAGGTGCCGGCGATCTACGACCAGGTGGTCGGTGACTTCTTCTTCAGCAAATAGCGGGTAGCGCTCGCGGCTTTTCCCGTATCACCCTCAGCGCGCACTGCCGCCAGGACGGCCGCAAAATGCCCGCAACCCACCAACAGGAAACAGACATGACCAGCGATTGGACCCAACAGCTTGCCCTCGTCACCGGCGGCGCCCGCGGCATTGGCCGTGCGACGGTCAAGCAACTTGCCGGCCTCGGCGCTGCGGTGGCGATCAATTACTCCAGCAAGCCCGATGCGGCCGAGGCGCTGGCGGCCGAGATCCGCGCCGCCGGTGGCCGTGCGATCGCCGTCGGCGCCGACGTGGCTGACGCTGCTGCGGTGAACGCGATGGTGGCGCGCGCGGAGGCTGAGCTCGGCCCTGTCACCATCTTGGTCAACAACGCCGGTATCTCCTGGCCGGCGACGCTGGAAACCTGGGAGCCCGAGGGCTTTGCCCGACTGCGCGCGGTCAATGTCGACGGCGTGATCCACACCATCCGTGCGGTGATGGCTGGCATGAAGGCGCGCCAATACGGGCGCATCGTGAACATCTCGTCGGTCGCCTCGCACGGCAACACCGGTTTCACGGGCAATCATTTCTACGCGTCCACCAAGGCCGACGTCAACATCCTGACCCGGCGCTTCGCGCTGGAACTCGGCCCCCAGGGCATCACCGTGAACGCGGTGGCGCCTGGCCTGACCCGCTCCGACATGACCCAGGGCAGCAGGTCCGATGCTGAGTGGCAGGAGGTGGTGGCGAGCTTCGCGCGCATCACCATCATGGGCCGGGTCGGCGAACCTGAAGAGATCGCACGAGCCGTCGCTTTCCTGGCCGCGCCCGAGGCGGGATGGATCACTGCGCAGGTGCTCACCGTCGACGGTGGCCGGATGGACTACATCGGCCACAGCTGACCTGGCTGCCGGCCGACGCCCGTGCACGGCGCGAGCGCCGGTGGCCAGACGACAGCGTCAAGTCGCGCTCTTGCCGACCAGGGCCCGCATGCGGTCGACCGCTGAATCCGGTGACGTCAGCAGCGGCGCTTTGACGGCCCTGCGTGTGAGATCGAACGCCCGCGACGTGGAGAAATGCGCCAGCATGATCGCATCGCAGTCGGCCAAGGCCGGGGCCTGTGCGGCGACCAGTTCGTTGTGTGTCCGCGCATCGCCCTTGCGCAGTGCATCCATCGCGCCGTCGACGACGATGGTGCGCAATGTCGCCTGTGAACCGGATGCGCGGACGAACGCGTCGAATTCATTCGTCATGGTCAGCACCGACGGTGCGAAGGTCGCGAGCATGCCGATGCGCATGCCCTTGGCGAGCGCAGCTTGGAACATCGCGTCGTTGGGTTTCAGCACCGGCATCGGCAGCTCTCGCCCCATCTGTTCGATCGCTGGACCGAAGGCTGAGCAGGTGACCAGGATGCCATCGGCGCCGATGCGGTGCGCGTACCCGCCGAGCTCCATGAACCGCTCGAACATGCGCGGCGAGAGCGCGTGGTCTTTCGCGCGATCGATGGACAGCGAGGCATCGAGCAGATCGACGATTTCGGCTTCTGGCCAGCGCGCGGCAAACGCTTGCTGAATCGGCTCCATCGCGACCGGTGTGCCGTGGAGCAGAACGATGCGGGGGCGTGCAGACATATCGGCGCTTGAACCGCTCAACGCTGCACTAGGCGGGAGGTCAAGCCGCCTTCGGCATAGGCTTTTGCTGCCGCCGCCGACGTGAGGATGCGCAGGAACGCCTTTGCGCCTTGCG
The DNA here is from genome assembly GCA_010030205.1 of Betaproteobacteria bacterium. Classification (GTDB taxonomy): domain Bacteria; phylum Pseudomonadota; class Gammaproteobacteria; order Burkholderiales; family Burkholderiaceae_C; genus Pseudaquabacterium. Next base: position 7,852 of record RGQD01000142.1, on the reverse strand, counting down.
CGTTCACCGCACCGGCGAAGACCGCCGCGTCGAAGCGTGATGCCACTTGGATTTCAGCGGGGAACGGTCCGATCACGTCGATCCCTGGCACTGTCATCAATTCGCTGATCTGCTGCACGGCGAGATCGGCCTCGCCGTTGGCGAGCTTTTCTGCAGTGAATCCCATCGGGATGATGACGGCTTTGGCATTGACGGCATCGGCAATGCCCAAGCGTGCGATCAGCTCTGCAAAATAGAGGCCGCTGGCACCGGCCTTGGAATAGGCCACCGCGCGCGCATCGACCATGGCGCGTTTGAAAGCTTCGACCGTCGAAACATCGGGCCGCGGCGACCCCTGGCGAACACCGACACCCAGCGCCGAATCCGCCAAGGTGGTCCGCGTTTGCGGCTGCACGATGCCGTCGGCGACCAGTCTATCCATCGACCCGGCGATCGCGATCACCATATCGGCACGCTGCCCTTCGGCAATCGACTTCATCAGGGCTGCGGTCGGGCGCCAATCTATGTTGAGCCGCAAGCCCGACTCGGATTCGAATCGGGGTTTCAGCCAGCGGTTGATGGCCATGTCCATCGCAAGCGCACTCATCACATTCACGACGGTTGCGTCATGCTGAATGGGCATGGTGTTGTTCCTCGCGCTGTCGCTGGTTTCGGCCTTTGCGCTCATTCGACGCGCACGTTAGCGGTCTTGACCACTGTGGCCCAACGCTCCTGCTCGGCCCGGGCGAAAGCGCCAAACTGCTCAGGTGTGCCGCCCGTCACGGCCCAGCCCTGGGCGCTGAGTTGATCGCGTATTTCGGGTGTGCGCAGTGCTTCGTTGAAAGCGGTGTTGAGCCGTTGCACCAACTCGCGCGGCAGCCCGGCCGGGGCATAGATGCCGTACCAGGAACTGACGTCAAAGCCTTTCACGCCGGCCTCGGCGAGAGTGGGCATGTCGGGCAATACCGCAGATCGGTGGGCCGCGGTCACGGCCAGCGCTCGCAGCTTGCCGGCCTTGATATGTGGCAGCGGCAACGGAATGTTGTCGAACATGATGTCGATTCGCCCGGCCATCAAGTCCATCATCGCCGGCGCGCTGCCTTTGTAGGGTACATGCTGCAGCGTCAGGCCATTGACTTGGCTGAACATCTCGCCGGTGAGGTGAGCCGACGAGCCATTGCCAGGAGAGCCGAAATTGAGCTTGCCGGGGTTGGCGCGAGCGTGGTCAATGAACTCCCGGATGTTGTTGACCGGTGTCGCCGGGTTGACGATCGCCACGTTGCTCATCGTCGCGAGCGACACGATGGGCGTGAAATCCTTGACCGCGTCATACGGCATCTTGGCGTAGGCGCTGACATTGATGGCGTGCGTGCCGATGGTGCCGATCAGCAGCGTGTAGCCGTCGCCTGGCGACTTGGCGACGATATCGCTGCCGATGTTGCCGCCGGCACCCGGGCGATAGTCCATGAAGAAGTTCTGGCCAAGCAGCTGCCCGACTTTGGACAAAGTCGGCCGCCAATGCTCCATGTTGCCGCCGGCTGCGTACGGCACGATGACCTTCACAGGTTTGGCCGGGTAGACCTGTGCGGCGGCAGAAACGCCTGCGAGCAGCAACAGCGCCGCAGTGAAGCCATGTATCAACGAGCGCATGGGTGACTCCCGGGAAGGACAACAAGTCAAAGTAGATTCGGCGGCATCATGCCATCGGTCGTCACCTGATGCTGGCGTATGCCCAATCCAGTGAATTCAAGGCCGACCCGTCGAAACCGATCAACCCTTGCCCCGAGTATGGCCTGCCCAGTGCAGTGACCGGCCGGCAAACGGCCGGCAAACGGCCACCAAACGGCCACCAAACGGCCGGCAAACGACCGGCAAACGGCCGGCAAACAATCGACCATCGCCGTCGAGAAGATTGCCAAGTGCTGCGACTGCGTATCATCCGTAAAGTGTGTCAGGACCAGGGTCGACACGGGCTTGGCCACCAGCAGAGTTTCAAGCTTGGCATCGAACAGCGAGGGCATCGGCATGAGCAGGATGGAACAGCTTCTCAAGCAGCAACAAGCGATTGCTGAGGCCATCGACGCCGAAACGAGGAAGGATCGGGATGAGGCATTGGCGACGGTGCGAAGCCTCGTCAAGCGACATGCGCTGACTTCTGACGAAGTTTTCATCTCTGTCGGCGAGTCTGAAGTGAATGGCCTATCGAAGCCGCCGCAGGTTCGGCCGACAAAGATGGACGCCACGGCCCGCGCGGCGCGTGGGTCACGTTCGGTGTCGATCTCCACTCAAGCGAATACAGCGAGTGAGATCGATGCGCTGGAGCGCCTGGCGACGGCTTTGGATGACACGGCGGCTTACAAGCTCGGCAAGATCCTTGCCGACAAGAAGAGCGCCGGCTTCGACATCGCCAAGGCCATCAACTGGCTGTGGGTGGCGAGAACCCTCAAGAACCCCCAGGCGACAGATGAACTGAACGCGATCATCAAGACCTTGTCAAAGCCTCAATGGAGCCGTGCCAGGTTGGACGCTGAGGTGTTCGTCGATCATCTGCTGTGGGCCGGTGGCGTCAGGTAAGGTGCTGGACGCGCTATCGACAAGCGCTGGTATGCGTAACGAGCCGGGGTCGTGCGGCGCTGATCAGTTCTGATGGCCTAAGCTTGACGCTTTGTGGGCCGTTGTGGCGAAGGCGATCGCTTGAGGCAACTGCCTTGCAGCTGCCGCAGAAACAACAAAGCCCCGTCTGTCGGACGGGGCCAATTGCTTGGTGCTTATGCTTTGTACGTACGCTTGTTGCGTATGGTGGCGCTTCAGGGATTCGAACCCCGGACCTGCGGATTATGATTCCGACGCTCTAACCGACTGAGCTAAAGCGCCACGAGTCTGCGATTATAGGGGACCTTCCTGCGGGCCTCAGGTGCCGCTGCCACCAGAATCGAAAATGTTCAGCTTCTTCAAGAAAAAGACGGCGCCAGCGCCCGCCCCGCACGCCGATGCCTCGGTGCCCTCACATCCAGAGACAGCGACGCCGGTGACCGTGCCGGCTGTCGTCCCACCTGAGGCCGAGCAGGCTGCCGGGTCGTGGTGGAAGTCGACCACGGCAGCGGTTGCCAAACTCGTCGGTGCGGCGGCCGAGCCTGCCGACCTGGCTATCGAAGCGCCTGCCGCAGCGCTGTCGCCAGGCGCACTGGCCTTGAAGCCCGCCGCCTCGGCTGGCTTTGTGCCCAGCCGCCAATCCTGGATGGACAAACTGCGCAACGGCCTGCGCAAGACCGGCAGCAGCATTGCCCAGGTCTTCACGGGCACCCAGATCGACGACTCGCTCTACGAGGAGTTGGAGGCTGCGCTGCTGATGGCTGACGCTGGCGTTCGCGCGACCGAGTTCTTGCTGCTGGACTTGAAGCGCCGGGTCAAAGAGGCCAAGGCCACCGACCCGGCACGCGTCAAGGGTTTGCTCGCCGAGGCGCTGGCCGAGTTGCTGGCACCGCTCGAGCAGCCCTTGGTTGTTGGCCAGTTCCAGCCCACGGTGATGATGGTCGTGGGCGTCAACGGCGCGGGCAAGACCACCAGCATCGGCAAGCTCACGCGCCACCTGGCCGACGCTGAGCGAACGGTGCTGCTGGCTGCGGCCGACACTTTCCGCGCTGCGGCGCGCGAGCAACTCACGGTCTGGGCCGACCGCAACCGGGTCGAGATCGTCAGCCAGGAAGGCGGTGACCCGGCCGCAGTGGCGTTTGACGCCGTGACGGCGGGCAAGGCGCGCGGTCGCGACGTGGTGATCGCCGACACTGCGGGCCGGTTGCCGACACAGCTGCACTTGATGCAGGAGCTGCGCAAGATCAAGCGCGTGATCGCCAAGGCCGACGCCGGCGCGCCGCACGAGGTCTTGCTGGTGGTCGACGGCAACACTGGCCAGAACGCGCTGGCCCAGGTCAAGGCTTTCGACGAGGCGCTGGGCCTGACCGGCCTGATCGTCACCAAGCTCGACGGCACCGCCAAGGGCGGGGTGCTGGCGGCGATTTCGCTGTGGGCGCGAGAACGTTCCGCGCGTGACCCGGCGCTGCGGCCGGTGCCGGTCTACTTCATCGGCGTGGGCGAGAAGCTGGAAGACCTGCAGACTTTCAGCGCCAGCGAGTTCGCGCAGGCGCTGCTGGCTTGACAGCTTCGCTGGCGCTCAGCCCATCATCCCCTTCATGCCGCCCATGCGCTTCATCATCTTCATCAGGCCGCCGCCTTTCATCTTTTTCATCATCCCCTGCATCTGCTCGAACTGGTTGAGCATGCGGTTGACTTCCTGAACATGCACACCGGCGCCGGCAGCAACGCGGCGCTTGCGGCTGGCCTTGAGCAGTTCGGGTTTGCGGCGCTCGAGTGCGGTCATCGAGTGAATGATGCCCTCCATCCGGCGCACGTCTCGCTCGGCCTTGTCCATGTCGACCTTGCCGGCCTTGGCCGTCATCGCGCTGGGCAGCTTGTCCATCAGGCCTGAGAGTCCGCCCATCTTCTTCATCTGCGAGATCTGCATCAGGAAGTCGTTGAGGTCGAAGACGTCGCCCGACCTGACTTTGTCGGCCAGTTGCTGTGCTGCACCGAGGTCGACGCCTTGTTGCACTTGTTCGACCAGCGCGACGATGTCGCCCATGCCCAGCACCCGGCCGGCATGGCGCTCGGCGTCGAACACCTCCAAGCCGTCGATCTTTTCGGACACGCCGGCAAACTTGATCGGTGCGCCGGTGATTTGGCGAACCGACAGTGCTGCGCCGCCGCGCGAGTCACCGTCTAGCTTGGTCAGCACGATGCCGGTGATCGGCAGTGCCTCCTTGAAAGCGCGTGCGGTGTTGATCGCGTCCTGGCCTTGCATCGCGTCGACGACGAACAAGGTCTCGACGGGCTTGAGCGTGGCGTGCAGTTCGCTGATCTCGGCCATCAAGGCTTCGTCTATGCCCAGCCGGCCGGCGGTGTCGACCAGCAGCACGTCGAAGTAGTGCCGCTTGGCGTGGTCGAGCGCGGCCAGCACGATGGCCAGGGGCTTTTGATCCGGGGTCGACGGGAACCACTCGGCGCCGGCTTGGTGCGTGACGGTTTTGAGCTGCTCTATCGCTGCCGGGCGGTAGACGTCGGCCGAGACTGTCAGTACTTTTTTCTTGCGCCGCTCGATCAGGTGTTTGGCCAGTTTGGCGGTCGTGGTGGTCTTGCCCGCGCCTTGCAGGCCAGCCATCAGGATCACCGCCGGCGGCTGGGTGGCCAGGTTGAGGTCTGAGACCCCTTCGCCCATGGTCGCGGCGAGTTCCTTGTGCACCACGCCGACCAGCGCCTGGCCAGGGTTGAGCGATCCCACCACCTCGGTGCCCAGCGCCTTGTCCTTGACGCGAGCGACGAAGTCGCGCACCACCGGTAGCGCCACGTCGGCCTCGAGCAAGGCCATGCGAACTTCGCGCAGCATGTCGGCGACGTTGCTGTCGGTGATGCGGGCCTGGCCACGCATCGTCTTGACGAGGCGTGACAGGCGGTCTGAGAGGGTCGATGCCATCGTCGGGAAAGCGGGCACTTGGCAGGCCGCGAAAGTACACTGTCGATCATGATTCTATCGTTCGCCCCTGCTGCCAATCTGGGTGCCGCGCCGCTGGTGCTGGCCTTGCTGGCGATGCTGGCTTACGCCGTGGCAGCGTTGCCAGCCAGTGCGCAGTCGCGGCTGCCCGCGCCAGCCTTGGCGGCGGCTTGGCTGCTACACGCCGTGCTGCTGGCGCTGGACGTGGGCGGCTGGGGCCGCGCCGAGCCCGGCGCCCGACTCGGCTTCGGCCCAGTGCTGTCGCTCACCGTCTGGCTGGTGCTGGCGGTGTACGAGGTAGAAAGCCGTTTCCTGTTGTTGCCAGGCGTGCGGCGAGTGCTGGCCTTGCACGGCGCGGTCGGGGTCTTGCTGGCCTGGGCTTTTCCTGGCGAGGTGAGGCCCACGCTCAACAGCTGGGCGCCGGTGCACTGGGTTCTGGGCGTGGCGTCCTATGCTTTGCTGGGCGCAGCGGTGCTGCATGCCACGATGCTCGATTCGGCCGAGCGTCAGCTGCGACTGCGTGGCGGCCAGGCGGCGATGTTGGTGGCCGATCTCAGCCCGGCGCCGGCAGCGATGGGTTTGCCGCTGCTGCGGCTTGAGCGCTTGACCTTTCGCTTCGTCGAGGCCGGTTTCGGGGTCTTGACCTTGGCCTTGGTGCTGGGTGTGGCCACCGCGTCGCAATGGCGTTGGGACCACAAGACCGTGTTCTCGCTGCTGGCCTGGGCGGTGCTGGCCGCGTTGCTGGCAGGTCGCCGCTGGCAGGGCTGGCGCGGACGACGCGCCACCCGCTGGCTCTACGTTGGCGCCGTGTTGCTGCTGTTGGCCTATGTCGGATCGCGCTTTGTGGTCGAGGTGTTGTTGGGACGTGGCATCAATTGATCGCCGCCTGGCGCAGGCCAGGGGCGGATGGCTCGGGGGGCGACACGGTCGGCGAGCTTTGTTCATGAAACGAGATCGAGCGTGAAATACTTGCTGGTGTTGTTGGTGGTGGGCGTTGGCATCTGGGTGCTGGTCAAGCGCCTGCGTTCGGGCGGCGAATCACCTGGGCTTGCCGAGCGCGCTGCGCCGGTGGCGATGGTCGAATGCGCGCATTGCGGTGTGCATCTGCCGGCGGCTGACGCGGTATCCGAGGGCTCACGCCTGTACTGCAGCGAAGGTCACCGGCGGCTCGGCCCCGCACCCATCCCACCGGCTTGAGAGGCCGCATCGCGTGGCTTGGTTCTCCTGCGCTCGGTACTGCGCTGTGGATTGGCGAAGGCTGACAGGGCCTCGCCTGGGCGGCCTGATTGGCGTGGCTGCATTCGCTCAGCGCCAGGGCGCCATGGACCAGCTTGCCGCAAGCGACAGCCGGTTCTTGGCGCGTGAGGCCAGGCGTTTGATGTCGGCCGAGGGCGCCGCGCTGCCGCGCATCCTGCGCACCTATGTGGCTGCTCGCGCAGCGCTCGGCCTGGCGCTGGTGTTCGTGCCCTGGTTGGCTTCGCTGATGGGCGGGCGCACGCCGCTGCTGCTGTTGGCCTTGTGTCTGGCCTATGCGGGTCAGGCGCTGTCGCTGTGGTGGTTGGGTCAGCCCGCAGGCGCCAGACCAGGCCCGCTGCGGCAGTGGCTCTGGACCATCGGCGTTGACTTGCTGGTCTTCTCGCTGCTGCGCCTGCTCGACCCGCTGGGGCAGTTCAACTTTGCCGCGCTACTGGTGTTGCCGGTGCTGATGGCCGGTGTGTTGACGCAGCGCCGCTTGGCGATGGCGACCGCTGCCGGCGTGACCTTGGTGCTGTTGGGGGGCGCTTGGATGACGGCTGCCGACGGCGTCGTGTTGCTGGCCCAGTTGTCTCAAGCCGGGTTGGCTGGCGCCGGCATGTTCATGGTCAGCTTGCTGGCCAGCGAGTTGGCACAGCGCTTGGCGCGCGAGGAGCGCAGTGCACGCAGCAGTCTGGGGCTGGCGCACCAGCAAACCCTGCTCAATCGGCTGGTGATTGAGGAACTGGCCGACGGCGTGATGGTGGTTGACCGGCAAGGACTGGTGCGCACCCTCAACCCTGCGGCGCGCGCACTGTTGGGTGCGATGGGCCAGGCCATGGTGCTGCCATGTATGCTGGCAGAGCAGCCTGGTTTGCACAGATTGCAGCAAGCGCTCGACCAGGCTTACCAGCACGGTCGCTGGCCTGACGCCGCGCGCGAGATCTGCTTGGCGCTGGCAGATGGCGATGTCCGAACGCTGCAGCTGAGGGCGCGCTTCACGCGGCGTGGCGGCATCGGTGCCGATGACAAGCCGCCAGAAGACATCTGCGTGCTGTTCATGCAGGACATGCGCAGCGTCCAGGACCAGGCTCG
>RGQD01000141.1 GCA_010030205.1 Betaproteobacteria bacterium | reverse complement strand
GCACGGGCGCACGCTCAACCCTTGGGATGCCGAGCGCACGCCCGGCGGCTCCAGCGGTGGCGCCGCGGTGGCGGTGGCCACGGGCATGTGCGCCATCGGCCACGGCAACGATGGCGGTGGCTCAATCCGTTATCCCGCTTACTGCACGGCGACCGTCGGTCTGAGGCCGTCGTTCGGTCGCGTGCCGTCATTCAACGCGACCGCGCCCACCGAGCGCCAACTCTCACTTCAGTTCATCTCGGTACAGGGCGCCGTGACACGCACCGTGGCAGACGCCAGGCTGGCCTTGAGCGCGATGGCGGTGGACGATCCGCGTGACCCCTGGTTTGTGCCCGTCCCGCTAGAGCTGCCACGCAACCGGCCACGCACCGTCGCGCTGAGCATAGACCCCGCAGGCGTCGGTGTTCATGACATCGTGCGCGACCAGTTGAACAGGGCTGCAGCGATCCTGACCAAGGCCGGCTACCGGGTCGAATTGCAGGACCCTCCCGATGTGGGCGCTGCGGCTGCCGCCTGGAACGACTATGCCCAAGGCGAAGCGCGCATGGCCGTCGGAAGCCAGGTCATGTCGCTAGGCGATCACCGCGCCAAGCGTGCGTTCGAACTGATGATGGCCCGCACACCGCTGCTCGACACCGCGAGCCTGATGCGACTCGGCGCCGCGCGCGCGACGCTGCTGCGCCGATGGCAGTTGTTCATGCAGGCCTCGCCGCTGGTGTTGTGCCCGGTGGCGATGGAACCAGCGCTGCCCTACGGCGTTGATACCGAGAGCGAGGCCAGCGTCGATCGACTTTACAGATCGCATGTGTGGCTGTTCGCCACATCCTTGCTGGGCCTGCCGTCGATCTCCGTACCAACCGGTGTGGTCGACGGCCTGCCCATGGGGGTGCAGATCATCGGACCCCGTTTCCGCGAAGACATGGTCCTCGACGCCGCGCAGGCGATCGAGCAGGCCTGCGGCGTCCACACACCGATCCATCCCCAAACACACCGCGAAAGTGCCCCTCAGGCCTGAAGAACCTGCCCCACTGGCGGCGGATTCAGCGCGCTTCGCGTTGCCGACGGTTCTCTGCGGCCTGAAGATGGACCCAAGCGTGGCGCAACGGCCCAGGGTCAATGCCAGCAGCGCGGGCGCGGGCGAGCATGTCGCCGACGATGTGTTCGCCTTCGGTGCGCCCGCCACCTTCCAGGTCACGCAGCATCGAGGCCATCATCGGCGAATCACGGTCCGTGAGCATCGCCTTGAACGGGGTCATCGCGGCGGCACGGGGTGTATGTCCTGCGGCCCGGGCCGTGCGATCGCAGACATCAAAGGCCTCGGCCATCAGCGCAGCGCCTTCATCGGTGCGCAAGATATCGCCGGCCGAGCTGCGCATCAAGCAGGTCATCGCGGCGAGCGTGGCGAGGCCGACGAACTTCTCCCACAGCCCGAGCATCATGTCCTCGGCCAGCTCAACAGTCACCGGCGTGGCGGCAAAGAAGTCGCGCAGCGCCTGCAGCTTGGGCAACACGTCGGTCGAGGTGCCGGGCAGGCCACCGAAGCTGATGCGGTGAAAAGCGCCGAGCTGCAGCACATCGCCATCGGCCGTCAGCGTCGCCGGAATGCCGGCACTGCCGGCGGCCACACGCGCGGCGCCGAAAGCGCTGCGCAGCGCGTCGAGGTGGGCCAGGCCGTTGAGCAGCGGCAGCACATGCGTCGAAGGCCCCATCGCGGGGCCGATCGCATCGATCGCCGCGTCCAGGTCATAGGCTTTGCAAGTCAGCAGCAGCAGGTCAGCCGGCGACTCGATCTGCTCGCGCAGCACGGTCTTGGCAGGGACGGTGAAGTCGCCAAACGGGCTCTTGACGACCAGTCCGCGATCGCGAAGCTGCGCACAGCGCCGTTCACGGACGAGAAACTGCACGTCGGCGCCGGACTGCACCAGACGCGCACCGAAATAGCCGCCGATAGCACCGGCACCGAGGACAAGGATTTTCATGGGTCTTGGCGCTCCAGGTCGCCAGGGCGCCGTACAGACTGGCATCGGGTTTATGCCTCTTGCTGGCAGCCGCAGCGCTTCGTACACTGGCGCTGCGCCTGAGCGGAAGCCGACACCATGGCCACAGGCTCCCGATCCGATTGGAGAGCATGGCCGGGCCATTCCATTGGGTGCACAACATCGCGATCGACACCAAGGGAAACCTCTACACGGCCGAGGTCGACACCGGCAAGTATTTGCAGCGCTTCAGGCCGCCGCGATGGCAGCAGGCAAGGGCTGAACCACTCATCTTCAGGAGTATTTATGTCCCGTCCACAGGCCGTGCCCACCGTGCAGATCAACGATGACCGCGTCATCGTCACCGAATGGCGCTTTGCGCCAGGCGCCGAGACCGGCTGGCACCGCCATGGACATGACTACGTGGTGGTGCCGATGACCAACGGCGAGTTGCTGCTGGAAACCCCGGAAGGCAACCGCACGGCGCCGCTGGTGGCCGGACTTTCCTACAACCGCCAGGTCGGCGTCGAACACAACGTGATCAACAACACCGACCACGAAGTCGTCTTCGTCGAGATCGAGATCCGCTGAACCTGTCTTGCGCAGTTGCTGGCTGCGCTGCCTCAGAACTCAAGCGGCCATCAAACCCGCACACCCAGCTTTGGTCAGCTCAATGCGGTCGGCGCCGGGCAGCTTCACACCGTCCAGACCCCGCTCGCGTTGCTGCGATAGCCCAGCGCCAAGTAGGCCGCGTCCACCAGCGCCTGGCCGCGCGGGTTGAGCAAGATGCCCTGACCCATCCGGTTCATCATGTAACCCAAGCTCATCTTGCAGGCCGGGTCGGCGAAACCGATCGAACCGCCGGCGCCGACATGACCGAAAGCCGCTTCGGACAGGATCGCCGAGCAAGAGGCGGTGTTGTCCAGCGCGCGGTTGTCCATGGACTTCATGAAGCCCAGCGAGAACCTGGTCGGGATCGCCAGCGTCGCGTCCTCATGGGTGGCAACACTGATCTGGCCCATGCGGCTCAGGGTATCGGGGCCGACGAGGCGCACGCCATTCAGGCTGCCGCCATTGGCCAGCGCGGCGTACAGGCCCGCCAAGCCGCGTCCGTTGGAAATGCCGTTGGCCGAGCCGATCTCAGCAGCATGGGCGATGCGGGTGTTGGCGTCGAACCCCCCCTTGCCGAGCAAGAACAGCGCGGTGGGACTGCTGAGGTCGGCCTTCATGGCCCTGGCCATGCGCGAGTTGCGGGCAGCCTCGTCCACCGGGGCGGCGATCATCGGCGCCACGCGCGCTTCGTGTTCTTCGGGCAGTCCCATCCAGAAGTCGACGCCCAAGGGCCCGGTCACCTCGTCGCGGAGAAACAAACCCATGCGTTTGGCGGTGGATCGGTGCACCATTTCGCCCACGGTCCAGGCGCTGGTGATGCCGTGGTAGCCGTTGCGCGTGCCGGGTTTCCAGAACGGCGTCTCTTTGGCCAAGACCTCGACCATGTAGTCGTAGTCGTAGAAAGCGCCTTCCTTCAACGGCGCCCTCACCGAGGGCAGTCCCACCGAGTGGTCGAGCATCATCGAGACGAGCGCGCCTTCCTTGCCGGCTTGGCCGAAGGCTGGCCAGTAGCGGGTCACCGGAGCGTTGAAGTCCAGCAGACCGCGGTCCGCAGCCATGTGAGCGCACAAGGCCGAGGCGCCTTTGGTGCAGGAATACACCACGCCGATGGTGTCACGCTCCCAGGGATCGCCGCCATCGGTCTTTTGGCCGCCCCAGAGGTCGACAACAGTCTTGCCTTCAAGCGTGATCGCAACGCTGGCGCCCACTTCATCCTGGGACTGGAAATTCTCCACGAAGGCCTCGAGCACGCCTTTGAAGCGATCGTCACATGTTCCCTGCACGACGCCACGCTTGGTGGTCACGGCGATATTTGTCATCGTCTGCGCTTTCTGATTGCGGCCCGTAGTAGCGAGGACCTGTGGTTGAACCTTCATTGTCACGAATTTTTGTCGATTGCGACAAGCAGGTTCCAGTCATCGAAATCTCTTCAGTGAGCCAGACATCTGCGGTCGGCGATGAGGGTCATTGGCCTGGGTCGGGTGCAAGCCCGCGCTTGCCCTTGCCCGCAGACTCGCCGCCTGCGCTCTGGCGCACATCATCGATGAGTGGGTACATTCCAAACCATCGCATGCGCAGTCGAGCGCATTCGCCAGAATGCTCAGGATTTTTTCACCCTTGGATCATCGATCATGAAACTCGCCAAACCCAAATTCGACATCGGCCTGGCCACCAACCATCTCGAGCCCATGCTGCGGTTCTGGCAAGACGAGGTCGGGCTACCGTTTGATCACCTGCTCAAGGTCAGACGCGGCATGGACCAGCATCGGCACGACCTGAAGGGGTCGGTGCTGAAGATCAACCATCTGGCCGACCCTCTGCCTCAAACCCCGCCCAGCGGTTATCGCGAACTGCTGATCGCGCAACAAGGCTTGAGCGCTGCCAAGTCCTTGGTCGACCCAGACGGCAACCGGGTCAGTCTGGTGCCGATGGGCGCATTCGGTATCACACAGATCGGTGTTCGGCTGGCGGTGCGTGATCTGCAGGCGCAGCGCCGCTTCTATGCCGATGCGCTTGGCCTGGCCGAACTGGACTGCCCGTCGGGTGCAGCATTCCAAGCTGGCGAGGGCGTCATTGTGTTGGATCAGGCCGACGATGCGCCGCTGGACGCCCCGTTTGAGGGCAGTGGTTGGCGCTACCTGACCTTTCAGGTCTTTGCCGTCGACAGTGACCATGCCCACGTTCTTGCCCACGGTGGACGCGAAGCCACCGCCCCTAGAACCTTGGGCACGACCGCCCGCATCTCGATGGTCAAGGACCCGGCAGGCAACTGGATTGAAATCTCTCAGCGCGCATCGATCACCGGTTCGCTCGAACCGCGCTAGCTTGCTCGCGCTCGGTCGGCAGCACCCAGCTGCAGCGACATGCTAGGCGAGGGCCGGGTGCGCCGGCTCGCCGCGTTGCGCCAACACGCGGTCCAGCCAGGCGATCAGGTTCGTCGTGACCTCGTCGCGGTTGGTCTCGTTGAGCATTTCGTGGCGGCCCGCGCCATAGACATGGCAAGACAGGTCGTAGAGACCCGCCTGGCGATAGCGCTCCATCAGCGGGAAGAACCAGCGCAGATTGTTGTTGACGGGATCGCTGTCGCCGGTCAACAGGTACATCGGCAGGTCACTGCGAATGCCTTGCAACACCGTCTGATCGGCAAGGCGCGCATTGCTCAAGCCCATCGATCGGGCTGACTGTGCTGTGACGGTGAAGCCGCACAGCGGGTCAGCGACGTAGGTGTCGACCTCGGCTTGGTCGCGCGAGAGCCAGTCGAAAGACGTGCGCGCGGGCTCGAACTGGGCATTGTTGTCCTCGAGCTTGGCCGGCCCGCCGGTCCGCGCTGCGGCCCGCAGGTCGAATGCCGCGGTGCCAGAAAGAATAACGCCTGATATTAGCGATGAATGGTCGAGGATGTAGAGCTGCGCTGCGTAAGAGCCCATGCTGTGGCCGAACAGCAGCACCGGTCGCCCGGGATGCTGGGCCATCGCGAGCCTTGTCAGCGCCGCCATGTCCTGCGCCAGCGCTGGAAACCCGTCCGGGCCGAAATCGCCCAAGGCTTCGCGGCTTGCGGCGGTGCGGCCGTGGCCGCGGTGGTCGTTGGCGTAGACCGCATAGCCGGCGTTGACGAGCGCCCGCGCAACCCGGCGGTAGCGCCCGGCATGCTCGCCCATGCCATGCGCGATCTGCACGATGCCACGCACGCTGCGGCCCTGCCAGCGGTATCCGGCAATCGCCGTGCTGTCAGCGCTTGAAAAAGCAAACAAGCTCTCATCGAGGTCTATCGTCATGAGGCCAGCATAGCATCGGCCCCCTCAATGCCGATGGCGCATTCCATAGACTGGCGACTGTTGATGTCCGAGGCAAGCCACCCGGCCCGCGCTGCCAAGGCCCGCAGGGGGCCCCAACGCGGTGACCCGCCGCACAACCCTGGTGCTGCGGACCGGGGCTTGCCGTGCATTGCGCACAGAAGCAGGGGTTTGCCCGACTCGCCACCTGGCACGTGGGTTGCGTACTATTCGACAAAATCCTGACCAAACAGTCAGCTTCTTGGTGAATTCGGGCCACCCACAGCCCGCCGCCTGCAGGAGAGCCCGCGCGTGTCGTCAGCACCCCACCCCGTTGCACCGAATCCTGCACGCCCCGACATCAAGCCGGCGCGCTTGTCGGCCGAACAATACGCCGAGCGCTTTGCCGACGCGGCACCGCGACTGACCCGTGGCCAAGCACTGGTCGAGGCCGAACGCTGCCTGTACTGCTTCGACGCGCCTTGCGTGACCGCTTGCCCGACCGGCATCGATGTGCCTAGCTTCATCCGTCGCATCGCCGACGACAACCTGCGCGGTGCAGCGCGGACGATTTTGCAAGCCAACCCGCTGGGCGGCACCTGCGCCAGGGTCTGCCCGACCGAAGTGCTGTGCGAGCAGGCCTGCGTTCGCACCGCCCAGCAAGGCAAGCCGGTTGAGATCGGGCGCTTGCAACGCCATGCGGTGGACGCGGTGATGGACCGCCCTCTGGCAGACCTGCTGCACTGCGCACCGGCCACCGGCCAGCGTGTCGCGGTGGTCGGCGCCGGCCCGGCGGGTCTGGCCTGCGCGGTAGGCCTGGCGCAGTTAGGCCATCAGGTGAGCTTGTTCGATGCGCGGCCCAAGGGCGGTGGTCTGAACGAGTTCGGCCTGGCCGCTTACAAGGTGGCCGACGACTTTGCGCGCCGAGAGCTCGACTGGCTGTTGGCGCTGGGCAACATCACGCTAGAGACCGGCTGGCGACTGGACAGCGCTGCGCGGCTGCAGGCACTGCGCGACCAACACGCGGCGGTCTACCTGGCCGTCGGCCTGGCGACGACGCAGGGATTGGGCCTGCCAGGCGAAGAACTCGCCGGTGTTCGAGACGCGGTCGATTTCATCGCCGAGTTGCGCCAGACCGGCGATCTGGCGCAGCTGCCGATAGGGCGCCGGGTGGTGGTGATCGGCGGCGGCATGACGGCCGTTGACGCTGCGGTGCAGAGCAAGCTGCTGGGCGCCGAGGCGGTGCACATGGTCTACCGCCGGGGCCCGGCAACGATGGGTGCGTCGCAGGTCGAACAACACTGGGCCCAGACCCATGGCGTGACGATCCACCATTGGCTGGCACCCGATGCGCTGCTGGGCGATAAGGCCAGCGGTGGCCATGTGGTCGGCGTGCGTTTCGCCCGCCAGGCGCTGGTCGGCGGCAGGCTGCAGGCTACCGGCTTGTTCGAGACGCTGGACGCTGACATGGTGTTCAAGGCCATAGGCCAGAAGCTAGACAGCCAACTGCTCAACGATTGCGGCCTGAGCTTGCGGGACGGCCGCGTGCTGGCCGACGACGACGGCCGCACCTCGCTGGCCGGGGTGTACGCAGGCGGCGACTGCCGCTTTGGCGGCCGCGACCTCACGGTGGAGGCGGTGCAGGACGGCAAACGCGCCGCACAGGCCATCCATGCCCAGATCGCCGCCGCAACGTCCCACAAAGCCTGACGAGGAGCAACCATGGCTGACCTGCGCAACACCTTCGCCGGCATCGCATCGCCGAACCCGTTCTGGCTCGCCAGCGCACCACCCACCGACAAAGCCTACAACGTCCACCGCGCATTCGAGGCCGGCTGGGGCGGCGTGGTCTGGAAGACGCTGGGCGAGGACGGCCCGCCGGTGGTCAACGTCAACGGCCCGCGCTACGGCGCGCTGCTCACGCCCGACCGCAAGATGCTCGGCTTCAACAACATCGAGCTGATCACCGACCGGCCGCTGCGACTCAACCTGGACGAGATCCGCGAGGTCAAGCGGGTCTGGCCCGATCGGGCGATGGTCGTCAGCCTGATGGTGCCCTGTACCGAGGCCGCCTGGCGGGCCATCCTGCCGATGGTCGAAGACACTGGCTGCGACGGCGTCGAGCTCAACTTCGGCTGCCCGCACGGCATGAGCGAGCGCGGCATGGGCGCAGCAGTCGGTCAGGTGCCCGAGTACATCGAGATGGTCACGGCCTGGTGCAAGCAGTACAGCCGGCTGCCGGTGATCGTCAAGCTCACGCCCAACATCACCGATGTGCGCCTGCCCGCTGCAGCGGCCAAGCGCGGTGGCGCCGATGCGGTCAGCCTGATCAACACCATCAACTCGATCATGGGCGTGGACCCGGCCACGCTGACGATGAGCCCGGCCACCGGCGGCATGGGCTCGCACGGCGGCTACTGCGGCCCAGCGGTCAAGCCGATCGCGCTGGCGATGGTGGCCGAAATCGGCCGCGCGGCCGCCACCGCAGGCATGCCGATCTCGGGCATAGGCGGCGTCGGCAACTGGCGCGATGCGCTGGACTACATCGCGCTGGGCGCAGGCAATGTGCAGGTCTGCACCGCAGCGATGGTCTACGGCTTCAAGATCGTTCAGGAGATGACCGATGGCTTGTCCGACTACATGGACAGCATGGGTTTCAAGACGATCGAGGACTTCCGTGGCCGCGCGCTGCCGACGGTGACCGAATGGCAACATCTCAACCTGAACGCCGTCAGCAAAGCGGTGATCGACCAGGCTCTGTGCATTGGCTGCGGCCGCTGCCACATCGCTTGCGAAGACACCTCGCACCAGGCGATCACCGCGACCCAGCATGGCAAGCGCCACTTCGAGGTCCGCGACGAGGACTGCGTGGGCTGCAACCTGTGCGTGACCGTCTGCCCGGTGCCGGACTGCATCACGCTGCGCGAGCTGGCACCCGGCGAGACCGACCTGCGAACCGGTCAGCGGGTCAGCGCCGAGGTCACCAACTGGACCGCCCATCCGAACAACCCGATGCGGCAGACCGCATCGACGGCTTGACGCGGCCGGCGCGGCGCGCAACCATCCACCCTTCCCCGTCTGTACCCATCTGTCCCCATCTGGAGCGAGCGATGAAACCCTTGTTGATCCGAGGCGGCACCGTCGTCAATGCCGACCGTGAGTTCCACGCCGACGTGCTGTGCGCAGGCGGCAAGATCGTCGCCGTCGGCGCTGGCCTGAGCGCCCCGGCAGGGGCCGAGTTGCTCGACGCCGGCGGCCGCTACGTGATCCCCGGCGGTATCGACCCGCACACCCATATGCAACTGCCCTTCATGGGCACCACCACGCGCGACGATTTCTACAGTGGCACAGCAGCGGCGATGGCCGGCGGTACCACGACGATCATCGACTTCGTGATCCCCGACCCGAAGCAGCCACTGATGGACGCTTACCGGATGTGGCGCGGCTGGGCCGAGAAAGCGGCCAGCGACTACAGCTTCCACGTCGCAGTGACCTGGTGGGACGAGAGCGTGCACCGCGACATGGGGCTGCTGGTGCAGGAGGAAGGCGTCAACAGCTTCAAACACTTCATGGCCTACAAGAACGCCATCATGTGCGATGACGAGACGCTCGTGAACAGCTTCAAGCGCGCGCTCGAACTCGGCGCGATGCCCACGGTGCACGCCGAGAACGGCGAACTGGTCTACCTGTTGCAGGCTTCGATGTTGGCCCAGGGCATCAGCGGGCCCGAGGGCCATCCGCTGAGCCGCCCGCCGGCGGTCGAGGCCGAAGCCGTGCAGCGCGCGATCGCGATCGCCGACGTGCTCAATGTCCCGATCTACATCGTCCATGTGTCCTGCGCCGAAAGCCTGGAGGCCATCGCCCGCGCCAGAGCGCGTGGCCAGCGCGTCTACGGCGAGGTGCTGGCCGGCCACCTGGTGCTCGACGACAGCGTTTACCGCTCACCCGACTTCGCGTTTGCCGCGGGCCATGTGATGAGCCCGCCGTTCCGGCCCAAAGGCAACTCGCAGTTGCTGTGGCGCGGCCTGCAATCGGGCAACCTGCACACCACCGCCACCGACCACTGCACTTTCTGCGCTGAGCAAAAAGCCGTCGGTCGCGACGACTTCAGCAAGATCCCGAACGGTTGCGGCGGGGTCGAAGAGCGGCTGGCCGTGCTGTGGCACGAGGGTGTGAACGGCGGCAAGCTCACGCCCAGCGAGTTCGTCGCGGTGACCTCGGCCAACACGGCCAAGCTGTTCAACCTCTATCCGCGCAAGGGCTGCATTGCCGAGGGCGCCGACGCCGACCTGGTGCTGTGGGACCCGAAAGCGACCAAGACGCTGTCGGTCAAGACCCAGCGCTCGCTGGGCGATTTCAACATCTTTGAGGGCCGCACCGTGGTCGGCCAACCCAGCCACACGGTGGCCGGCGGCCAACTGGTCTATGCTGAGGGCGACCTGCGCGCTGTTCGTGGCGCTGGTCAGTACCTCAAGCGCCCGGCGTTTGGGTCACAGTTCGATGCGTTGGCACGCAAGGCGGCGCTCGAAGCGCCCACCGCAGTGCGGCGCTGAGCCAGGAGACGACGATGAAACACAAGACCCCAACGACGCCGAAACTGCAAGACCTGCGCGTCAACGGCCCCCGGCTGTGGGACTCGCTGATGGAACTCGCGCAGATTGGCGCCACGCCCAAGGGCGGCGTCTGCCGCTTGACCTTGACCGACCTGGACAAGCAAGGCCGCGACCTGGTCAGCCGCTGGGCGGTCGAAGCCGGCATGACGGTGACCATCGACAAGATAGGCAACGGTTTCCTGCGCCGGGCAGGCCGCAACAATGCGCTGCCGCCAGTGATGACCGGCAGCCACATCGACACCCAACCCACCGGCGGCAAGTTCGATGGCAACTACGGCGTGCTCGCAGGTATCGAGGTGGTGCGGACCCTCAACGACGCCGGCATCACGACCGAGGCGCCTATCGAGGTGGCCTGGTGGACCAACGAGGAAGGCTCGCGCTTCGTGCCGGTGATGATGGGCTCGGGCGTGTTCGCCAAGGCCTTCACGCTGGAACACGCTTATGCCGCGACCGATGCCGAGGGCAAGACCGTCAAGGGCGAACTCGAGCGCATCGGCTACATCGGCGAGCAAGAGCCCGGCGACCATCCGATCGGCAGCTATTTCGAGACCCACATCGAGCAAGGACCGGTGCTCGAAGACCACGACATCACGATCGGCGTGGTCACCGGCGTGCTGGGCATACGCTGGTACGACTGCGTCGTCACAGGCATGGAAGCACATGCCGGCCCGACGCCGATGGCGCTGCGCCGCGACGCGCTGCAGGTGGCCGCCGAGTTGATGCAGCAGGTGGTGGCCTGCGCCCACCGCCACCCACCGCACGGCCGTGGCACGGTGGGCATGGTCAACGTGCATCCGAACAGCCGCAACGTGATCCCGGGCCGGGTCAAGTTCAGCATCGACCTGCGCAATGCCAGCGACGAACTCTGCGAGGCGATGGACGCCGACATCCGCGCGGTGGCGGCCTTGCTCAGCGCCGAGAGCGGGATGCCGATCGAGATCACCCCCGTGTCAGCCTACACCGCCCAAGCCTTCAATGCAGACTGCGTGCAGGCGGTGGCGCGGGCTGCGGCAGCGCTGGGCTACAGCAACATGCCGGTGGTCTCGGGCGCAGGCCATGACGCGGTCTACATGGCGCGGCTGGCACCTGCGGGCATGATCTTCATCCCCTGCAAGGACGGCATCAGCCACAACGAGATCGAGGACGCCAAGCCCGATCACATCACGGCGGGCTGCAACGTGCTGCTGCACGCGATGCTCGAGCGCGCAGGCCTGGCCGATCCCGACTGACGGGTCGCTCAGCGCCGATCTGTGCCGGCAGGCTCAGGGTTGGCAGGCCCAGGATTGACAGGCAACACCCGGACGTCCATCTTGCTGCCCGGGCAACCCGGTGCGGCGATGGCGGCCCCCGGTGGACAAGCGACCAACGCAGCAGCATCGGCCCGCTTGGCCTTGGCATTCATCAGTTGCCGGTGCGGATCGAGCATCTCGACCGCGATGACCCACACCGTGGCGAGGCTCAGCAGCGCGATCAGCCAACGCCGGCGCCGGCCGATCGG
>RGQD01000015.1 GCA_010030205.1 Betaproteobacteria bacterium | reverse complement strand
GATCAACGGCCAGTTGTTCAAAGTCGATAGCTGGACCACGGCGAGCTTGGCCGGTGCAGCCGGCCTAGCGGCTATAGCTGGCACGAACACCTCTGGCGCTGGCGGCCGGTAGCCCAATGCGCCATGCGTGTAAAGTGTTAGAACTGAACTTTTCAGAGTGTTTACCCTGATCCAGAGCAACCAGAGCCCAGCCCATGCGCCCCTTGACCAAGTCCAGCCCAGCCCGAGAGCTAAATAAGAGATGCTGATCAAAGAAGTCATCTCCCCACTCAAGCTGTACGCAGCCACAGTCCGTGTGCCATCCAGCGCCAGCGCCAACGCATCCACGACGACCATCAAGACTGCTATCCACGCTGAGAGCGCCCAGCACGCCAGACAGCTACTTGACCATCTCTATGGTCGTAACAGCGTCTCCAGCTTGATCCTGGTGACAAAGTTTCAGACCGAAGCCACTGCTGGCGCTGCTGTTGGCCCACTTTCCGCCGACCAACTCAAGCTCAAAGCACTCACCGATCAGAAGCGCCAGCTGGCCCAGCGTGAGAAGCAAGAGCGAGCACGACAGCAGTTGGTGAAAGCGCAGGCCCAGGTCGTCAAGTCGCGACAGGTCAGGCCTGCGGTTGCTGCGGCTTGATGCTTGATCGCCATCCACGACATGAACGACGGAAAGCTCGTGATCGCATCTGATGATGCTGGCATCGGCTCGGCTGTGGTGGTTAAGCTACTGCGATGTGGAGGTCTGGCCCCATAGCTTGCCAAAGGTCGGAAGTCGCCGAAGATGTCGGTTAGCTTGGTCGGCTGGGTGGATGGTCTGGGTGGTAGGTGCTTATTTCTTGTGTGACACTGACCAACCCAGAAATCTGCGCGACTTAAGTTGCACATAATCTTGCACACCGCTGTTAATGCGAGCTAAGTATTTGATATGTATATCTTTTTTCAGGGTCAAACTTCTCATAATCCTTTGGTCGTAGGTTCAAGTCCTACACGGCCTACCAAACCCATAAAGACCACCTGGCGTTCATAGCGACAGGTGGTCTTTTTTTAGTTTGCCGCTCGCATACTTACGCTGTTGGCACGGGATCGCTGCTACTAAGGAGTGCAAAGCATGCCTGGGAAAATGCCAGCCACTCAACGAACCAAACAGCTGATGATAGGAGTCACAATCCGCACAACTTCAAACTCGTCCGCGCTAACTAGAGTCCTCCGCAACCCGCAGGGCTCGCAATGCGGCGAATGCAACAACAAACCACCCCACCTCTCTAGGCGGGGTGGTTTGTTTTGGTCATTTACATCATGAATTACAGGCGCGAGATTGACGGACTCAGGGCCCTGGCGGTACTACCAGTCATTCTGTTTCACGCAGGCTTTGAGGTTTTTAGCGGCGGCTTTGTCGGCGTAGATATTTTCTTCGTCATCAGCGGTTACTTAATCACCTCGATAATTTTAGCCGAGCTTGAGCTCGGAACATTCTCTATCGTTAATTTTTACGAAAGACGTGCCAGGCGCATTTTGCCTGCATTATTTCTCGTTGTGCTTGTATGCATACCTTTTGCTTGGCACTGGTTGTTGCCAAGCGATATGAAAGACTTTTCACGAAGTCTGGTGGCGGTGTCACTCTTTGCATCGAATTTTTTATTTTGGAATGAGAGTGGTTACTTTGACACCGCGAGCGAACTGAAGCCGCTGTTACACACCTGGAGCCTCGCAGTCGAAGAACAATACTATGTTATCTTCCCGCTGTTTCTGATGATTTCTTGGCGAATTGGCAAGCAACGAATATTAGTCTTACTAGCGATTATTTTTACTGCAAGCTTGGCTGCAGCGCAGTGGAGTTCAGTTGCCAAACCAGCCACAGCCTTTTTTCTACTGCCAACACGCGGCTGGGAATTGTTGCTGGGTGCTTTCACGGCCTTCTACTTGTCTCAAGCCGATCGCTTTGAGTTTAGTCGACCGCTCCGTGAGATATTTGGATGGCTGGGTCTTGCTTTGATCATTTTTTCAGTTTTTATTTACAATAAATTAACACCGTTCCCTGGATTTTACGCGCTAGCACCGACCGTTGGAACTGCGATGATAATTCTGTTCGCTACGCCGGCAACAACTGCTGGGAAGTTCATTGGTAATAGAGTTTTTGTTGGTCTAGGACTGATAAGCTACAGCGCATACCTTTGGCATCAACCACTGTTTGCGATGGCCAGGCACAGGATCTTGGGCGAACCCAGTTGGCATGTTTTTGCTCTTCTATCAGCTGCCGCTCTAACTCTCGCATACTTTAGCTGGCGATTTGTCGAGCTACCATTCAGGGATAAGCTCAGATTTACAAGGAAAAGTATTTTTTTGTTAGCCCTAATATTATCAATATTTTTGATATATTTTGGAAGCTTGGGCTATAACAAAGGCTTTGAGCATCGCTTCAATCGGCAGTTGGTCGGCGATGTCGGTCATGCTGAGTTTCATAAATATATTGATGACAACTATTACGACTGCGAACCCAACGCCATTGCCAAGCAGGCCTTAAGCTGGCAAGGTTACTTGCGCTGCAAGCAATCAAAGAAAGGTGTTCCAGATGTCGTCTTACTGGGAGATAGTCACGCCGAGCACTTATTCCTGGGACTTGCCGAATACAAACCAAATATAAATATTGCATTTTACATATTGGACGGCGATCCCTACATCAGCAACCCTCAATTCAACAACATTTTCAATGAACTCCTCAACAATCACAAACCACAGCACATCGTTCTCACGATGTATTACTTGCTGAGACTTGATGCAACAGCTTCTGGCTTGTACGAAGGATTTGCGGCAACGATAAAGACATTGAAAGACGCTGGCAAGACCGTTTCACTTGTAGGCAATGTTCCAAGTTTCCATCAAAATCCAGGCTATTGCGTGTATACGCTGCCCTCCAAAAAATTGTCATCTTCTTGCTACATCACAATAGATGAAGCCAAGCGTCAAAGCGGTGCATATCATTCATTGCTGGAAAAATTAAGCAAAGAGTATGATGTAGTCTACACCGATGTCGACACACCGCTGTGCACCGATACAAAATGCGCCATGACCAATGATGAGTCAGTTTTATATCGAGATAAAAATCATCTCAATATTCTTGGTAGCAAGCTGATCGGAAGATATATTTCTGATACCTTTTGATATCAATCAGTATTTTTCCGGCAGTACCAATTGTGCGTCAACGCCCACGACATAGGACATGTTTGCACAGCCACGCCTCTGATGCTTAGCGAAGCTGACCGGCACGTTGCGCCGGGTTCGATTGCCTGACCGGTTAGGGCCCATTCGCTAGTTTGCGCCACTCGCCATGCGCACTGAACTCAAGATTGATCATTTGCATCTTTGTCGCGATCAGGGAGCGCGTCCCGGAAGGCCTCAAACTTTTTCCAAGCGGGCGCAGGCGGCTTGTAATCCGCTTTGGGGGCGTAGACCGAATGTTCTGTAAGCTTCAACTTGTGAAGGTAGCGCGGGCAGTTAGGAAAAATATAGCTCGCAGTAACCCTAACAATTAAAACAGAACCCGGAAACTCTTGCCGCAATGGATCGTCTTCTGTAACCGTTGCCGTTCCGTTGACGCGGATTCTTTTTGATTTATCGAAGTCCAGAAACAGCAATCCGATATTTGGATTAACAACAACGTTACCCCAAGTTCGGTACATGCCATTGCCGTCATAATCTGGAAATGCAAGATTACATTTATCGAGTACCCGGACGAAGCCGGGTAGGCCACCCTTGTAGGAGCAATCGGGATGGCCATGGCTATCTGCAGTTGCCACGAAGACCATCGAAGAACCTTCTATGAACAGTCGGTCTTCTTCTGTAAACCCACTTCGAACGGTAACTTGTTCCAACCGATCTGCCAAGCTTCGGGTCTCACGGATGTCTTGCAGTTGTCGCATACCATCGTGATAAAGCGGCGTGTTTTCCATGATTGCTCCTGTAGGACGGCGGGACGCCAAATATGAGTCCTAACGAATGAGCCAACCGCAATGTTGCGGCGTGCGGCTAAAGGCTCAGAATTAAATTATGCGTCTTTGGCCGTGCGCCGCAATCGGTTCGGTTGAATCGCAGGCACGCTGCAAACGCCGTGCGTCGGACGCGCCTAGCCTAGCAGTTGACTCATGCACCGAGCCCCGTCCACAAAACGAGGCTTTGTTGCTTTTGGCCGCCATGCAACCAACATGTCGCCGGAGCTACGCAGGAACAATCGCTTGCCCGTCATTGGCTCAGTTCGCGGCCGCCTCGTTGCGCACCAAGAGACCAGCTGCCCGGATCTGAGCGATGTCTTGCACACCAGACAGGCCCATGACCAGGTCAAGTTCAGCGCTCAACAGGCTCAAGACATGAGCGACACCGGCCTCTCCCGCCACAGACAGCCCCCAAAGATGAGGCCGGCCCAGCATGACCGCTGTTGCACCCAGGGCCAGTGCTTTGAAAATATCGCTGCCGCGGCGAATGCCGCCATCCAAGAGCACAGGCAATTGACCGCCAAGCGCTTGGACCACCGCCGGCAATGCGCGGACACTGGCCGATGCACCGTTGAGTTGGCGACCGCCATGGTTTGACACGATGATCCCGTCCACACCGTGGCGCTGCGCCTCGATGGCGTCCTGCGGGTGGAGCACACCTTTGAGCAACAACGGCCCTCGCCACTGCGACCTGACCGCATCAACATCCTGCCAAGTCATGCCCGGGTCGAGCAAGGACCCCATCTTGCCAGCCAACTGCGCTGCCGACTCTGGTGTGTCAGCACGCACGTAATTGCCGAAGGTCAGGCTCGCCAGCTCTTGCCGCATGGCCCACCACCAGGCGGTCTTGCGCGCAAACGCCAGCATCTGAGAGGGGCCGAATCGGGGTGGAATCGTGAATCGATTGACGATGTCTCTCTCGCGCTTGCCGATGAGTTGATTGTCCAGCGTCAGCACCAGCCCTTGGTAGCCGCTGGCCTGGGCGCGGGCCGTCAACTCACGGGTAAAACCGCGGTCTTTGTAGATGAAGATCTGCATCCAGCGCTGTCCGCCGTGTTCCGCTGCCAGCGACTCCAAAGTGCACACCGATCCGTGGCTCAGGCAATACACCGTGCCATGCTGTTGAGCAGCCTGGGCTGACACGATTTCGCCGCGCGGCCAGAAAAGCCCAGCCAGTCCGGTGGGGCCGATCAGGATCGGACTGGACAAGCGCTGACCAAACAGGTCGATCGACAGGTCCCGAGCCGCAGCACCGTTCAGTGGCCGGGGCAGTATCGACCAGTCTTGAAAACTCGACTCGTTTTCGCGCAGCGTATCCTCGCCTTCGGCACCGCCATCGATGAAGTCGAAAATCGGTTTCGGCAATCGCTCACGCGCCAATCGGCGCAGCGCTTCGACACTGAAGCCATCACGGCGCAAGCGGTCGGGAGTGCTCATCGCAGAACCGTGGATTGACTACTTGAGGAATGAAGGGCGCCGCGCGCCCAGTCGCACCGCCTCGTCGGCGGCAGCTTCCGCGGCTCGAATCGCGGGCAGTTTGGCTGCCACCTGCGCCAATTGGTCTTGCGGGATGACCACCACCCCGTCCAGATCGGCCACGATGACGTCGCCGCTGCAGACCCGGTGGCCGGCGATACTGACCGGAAATCCAACGCTACCGGGACCATTGCGGTGCGGGGAATTCGGTGTCACGCCAGCACACCATGCCGGCAGACCGACGGTGCGAATGCCCACCAGGTCGCGCACACAGCCATCGGTCACAAATCCAACGGCGCCACAGTTCTTGGCCATGCCCAGGACCAAGTCTCCGGTGATCGCGCAGCCGGTAAAGCCGTCGGCTGCGGCCACCAGCACATCGCCAGGCTGAAGTTCGGCCAGCGCTTGTATCAAGGCCAGGTTGTCAGCCGGCCCGGCATGGCAAGTCAAGGCCACGCCGCAAAAGGCAAACTGCTCGGCAATCGCCGGGGCGAGCTTGAAATCCAGCGCGCCCACGCCACCCATCGCGTCGACCAAGAACCCGG
Source organism: Betaproteobacteria bacterium (assembly GCA_010030205.1). GTDB lineage: Bacteria > Pseudomonadota > Gammaproteobacteria > Burkholderiales > Burkholderiaceae_C > Pseudaquabacterium. The sequence continues at coordinate 26,459 of RGQD01000015.1, read as the reverse complement.
TCGGCGTCATCAGCAGCTGCGCCAACAGGGCTGGATCGGGTCGCGAAAAAGCTTGGACTCGAATGGTCGGAATTTCCTCGATCATGCTCAACTCCTCATCATGGGCTTCAAGCCCTGCGGTGCCTCGCCCAACACCGTGCAGCGCCGCACCACGCGCGCCTGGTTGAGCGAGTCGTAGTCGGTAGCGCGGTGCAACACGCAACGGTTGTCCCATAGGATCAATTGCCTGGGCGTCCATCGGTGCTCGTAGCTCAGGTCGGGGTGGATGGCGAGGACATTCAAGGCCTCGATCAGCGCGCGTCCCTCGTCGTAGTCCATGCCGGCGATGTACTCGGCGTGGTCACCCAGGAACAGGCAAGCGCGACCAGTCTCGGGATGGATTCGCACCACAGGCTGGTCGACCGGCGGCTTGGCCAGGCGCTGCGCCTCGGTCATCAAGTCCTTGCCATGCCGGCGGGTGCGCGAGAAGTCGAGGTTGTGAATGGCGCGCAGGTTCTCGATACGCGCTTTCCAACTGTCGTCCAAGCGCTCATAGGCGCCGTACATGTCGCAGAAATGCGTTTCGCCGCCGGCCGGCGGAATGACCTCACCGTAGATGATCGTGGCTTGGCCTGTGATGCGCTGCCAAGAGCCGTCGGTGTGCCAGGCCAGCGTGCCCATGTCCGGATGCTCGCCCTTGAGGCGGCCATCAGCATCGACATTGGACAGGCGATACAGCTCGGGAAAGCCATCGGCGTGGTACTGCGCCATCACATGCACCTGCACCTCGCCAAAGTGCTTGGCGAAGGCGACCTGCGCGGCCGGCGGCACGTCCATCGGCGGAAACAGCAGCACCTGGTAGCGCAAGAACGCCGCGTACAACTGCTTGAACACCGCGGGCGAAACCGGCTGCCCCAGATCCAGGCCCGTGATCTCGGCGCCCAAACTGGGGCTCAGCGAACGCAGGCCAAACGCTGCGGCTGTGGAACTATCGGTAGCTTGCATGGTGGCGATCCTGGCAATGGCAAACGACGCTAAGGCGGGCAGATGTAACCCGCACCAGTGGGCGACTTGAAGCAACCCACCGATTCGGGCAGGAACATCTTTGGCAGCGCCAGCACGACCTTGGGGCACAGCACGACGAAGGCGATCGTCGCCAGAAACACCACGTACAGCGGCAGCGATCGCACCACCGCCTTGCCAAATCCAACGCCGACATACTTCGATGCCACCAGCAAGGACAAGCCATACGGTGGTGTGATCAACCCGAACACCAGCGTGGTGATCAGCACCACGCCCATGTGCAGCGCGTTGATATTGCCCAGTTCGGTGAGCTTGTTGATGATGGGCATGAAGATGATGATCGCCGGCACGGCGTCGATGAAGTCACCGACGATGATGAACAGCAGCACCAGCAGGAACATGATCATCGCCGGGTCGGTGCCAGCAATGCCTGTGATGTAGCCCGCGACGATGTCGGGCCCGCGCAGATAGGCCACCATCCAGCCGAAAGCCGATGCCGCAGCCACCGCGGCCAGCGGCAACGAGTACAACAGCCCGGCGTACATGAAGTCGCGCGGCAGTTCACGCCAATGGCCAGGGCGCAGCACCGGGATCAGCACCAGCAGGATGTAGACAGCGGCGATCATGCCGGCCTCGGTGGGTGTGAACCAACCGGTGAGGATGCCGCCCATGATGATCACCGGGATGATCATTGGCAGCGCAGAACCGCGCGCGGCGGACATCACTTCGGAAAATGGCGCGCGGGACTTCTTGATGCCCACAGGCCCCCAAAAGAAGCTGTAGATCATCAGGCCGATGCCGATCAGCACGCCCGGCACCACCCCGGCCAAGAACAGCCCACCGATCGAGACATTGCCGGTCGCGCCATAGACCACCGCCATGATGCTCGGCGGGATCAGGTTGGCCATCGTCGAGGCCGAAGCGATCAGCGCTGCGGTGAACGCGCGGTCGTAACCTTCCTTGTCCATCTCGGGCGCGACCGTGCGGCTGAGCACCGCCACGTCGGCAGTCGACGAACCCGAAATGCCGGCGAAGAACATCGAAAACAATGTCACCACCTGCGCCAGACCGCCTCGCAGGTGGCCGACCAGCGTCTGCGACAAACGGATCATTCGCTGCACCACGTCGGTCGACGCCATCAACTCGCCCACCAGCAGGAAGAACGGCACCGCCAACAAGGTCTCGGAGTCGATGCCGTGAAACAGTTGGCCGACCATCGACTGCATGCTGATCGGCGTGAAAGCAGTGGCCACGAACACGCCGGCGATCAACGCGAAAGTTACCGGCACCCCCATGTAGCCGAACAGCAAGAACAAGGCGGCCATCAGGCACAGGACTGCACCGCCGCTCACGCTGTGGTCTCCACTGCGGGGAGGTCGTCGCGGTCTTCAATCCCTGCGAAACCGTTGCGGCAACCGTTGATCAGTTGCTCGAGCGTGAACAGGAACACCAGCGCAGAGGCCACCGGCACGATGCCGGTGTACACCGCCAGCGGAATCAGCGAAGGCATGCGGTAACTGGCCATGTCGAGCACAGCGTTCTGCCAGCCAAACCAGACCAGCAAGGCGGCGACGAACAACACGATCAAGCGGTTGATGATCTCGATCGCCTGCCGCGGCGCTCCGGTCATGCGTTTGGTGATCTCGGTCAGGTAGAAATGATCGTTGCGTCGCGTCGCCGCTGCCATGCCGATGAAAACGCCCCAGGCAAAACAACCCGTGGTCAGCTGCTGCAGCCACAACCACGGTATGCCCAGGGTGCGCGTGACCACATCACAGAACACCGACAGCGTGAACGCGAAGATGCACACGCCGCACAGCACCATCAGCAGCGCTTCCAGCTTGTCGAAGGCTTGCCATTTCAAGCGCCGATGACGCTGCAAGACCAGAGCACGAAAGTCTGACATGGGATTACTTGACCTCGCGAACCAGTTTCAGGATCTTCACTGCGTGCGGGCCAAGTTCGGCGGCCAGTTGGTCCTGGATCGGCGCGGCAAGTTTGATGAAACCGCTCTTGTCGACGTTCTCGACCACCTTGACGCCGATCGCCTTGAGCTTGTCCGCAGAGTCCTTCTCAAGCTTCAAGGCCAGCGCGGGTTCGGTCCTGGAGACTTCGTCAGCCGCGGCCTGGACCCATTTCTGCTGCTCCGGGGTGAAGCTGTTCCAGGTCTTGTCGCTGACCCAAAGGCAGTTGTTGTTGGCCTCATGCTCGGTCAGCGACAGCACGGGAGCAACCTCATAATGCTTGTTAGCAAGATAGACATTGACACCGTTCTCGGCGATGTTGACCACGCCCGTCTGCAGCGAGGTGTAGACCTCGCCAAAAGGCATGTGGACCGTCTGCGCCCCATAGGCGGGGAAATGCGTGTCTTCGGTCTTGGTGGCCTGGACACGGATCTTCTTGCCTTTCATGTCGACCACCGATTTGATCTCGGCCTTGCTGTACATGTTGCGCAAGCCCATGGTCAGCAAGCCCAGCACCTGAGCGCCTTGGACCTGGTCCTTGACCATCGCACGGAAAGCCGTCGAGATGCCTGGATCGGCCAGCGACTTGGCCAGATGCTGTTGGTCGCGGAACAAGAAGTGCAGCGAGAACACGCCGGCCTGCGGCGCCACGGTCGAGGCATTGGCTGTCGAGGTGATCACGAAGTCGATGTCGCCCGAGCGCATCTTCTGCAACATCACCGGCTCCTGCCCAAGCTGCGCGCCCGGGAACTGGTTGATGCTCATCTTGCCGCCAGACAACTCCTTCAACTTCGCATCGAAGATGTTGCCCGCGATGCCGTAGGCGGTGGTCGGCGGTTGATCGTAGGCGAAGCTGTATTGGCGCTGAGCTTGCGCCATGGCCGATGACGCAACAAGCGCCGCAATCGCTGCCAGAACAGGCAGCAACGAACGGCGTGTGACTTTGGCGAAACATTGGTTCATGGCGATAGTCTCCGTTGGGTCAAGACAGGGGTGTAGCGCTTGAACGCAAAAAACGCAATCGGCATATGCCCGGGACCCAGTGGCCGCGCACGCTGAGCCGATTGAATCAACCCCCAGGTGCTCAGCCCGAAGCCACAGCGGCAACCTTCAGCTTGTGCAGTCGCATTGGCGGCGCTTTGATCAGCCAACGACGAGCGACTGCAAGGCGAAAGCGTGAAAAGCAAGCGAACACCGATCCGGAGTTGAAGGCGGACAAGCAATGCCCGCGGCGTACCGGCAACGAGCGGCTTACCCTCACAATGCGCTGACCATGAGAACCGACACCCACATCCTGCTCGCCCATTCCGCCAACGTGAGGCGCAACTACTTCCGTGATGACGCGATGGCGGCATTGGGCCGGCTCGGTCAACTGCGCGTTAACAACAGTGGCGCCGAATGGACGACCGAGCAGTTGATCAACGCGGCCAGCGGCTGCGAACTGCTGGTGGCCTACCGCGAAACACCCGGTGATGCAGCCTTGTTCGACGCGCTGCCCGACTTGAAAGCCTATATCCGGTGCGCAGTAGACATCCGAAACATCGACCTCGCCGCCGCCAATCGCAACGGCGTGCTGGTCACCCATGTCGGCGGGGTGTTCGTCTCGAGCGTGGCCGAATGGGCGATCGCGGCGATGATAGACCTGGGCCGCAACTTCTCGGGCGCGATCGCAACCTACCGCGCCGGTCAGGTGCCGCGGGCCGAGATCGGTCCCGAACTGCGGGGCGCGACGCTGGGCATCATCGGCTACGGCCGCATCGGCCGCTATCTGTGCGACCTGGGGCTGGCCTTTGGCATGCAGGTGCTGGTGACCGACCCTTATGCCCGGGTCGAACACGCCAGGGTCAGGCAATGCGAACTGCCACAGCTGCTGGCCGAGGCCGATCACGTGGTCTGCCTGGCGGTGGCCAATGCCCAGACCGAGAACCTGATGAATACCAAGGCCTTCGCGCTGATGAAGCCATCGGCCTATTTCGTCAACCCGTCGCGCGGCAACCTGGTCGATGAAGCGGCTCTGCTAGCCGCGCTGCAACAAGGGCAGATCGCTGGCTGCGCGATCGATGTTGGTCGCGCGCCTGACCAGATGCCTTCGCCCGAGCTCAGCGCCCATCCGCGGGTCATCGCGACGCCGCACATGGCTGGCCTGACACCATCGCTGGACGGCCAATCGGCTGAAGCCATTGCCCAGGTCGCCGAGATCCTGGCCGGGCGCATCCCCTTCGGGGCATTGAACCGCGAGCACGCCACACGGCTTGCGGCATGGGCGAACGACAAGGCGCGCTGAGATGCAACGCGCCAGTCATCACTGGGGCATCATCCGCGTCCGACGAAAGGCATCTTGGTGGCCATGATCGTCAGGAACTGGATGTTGGTGTCAAGCGGCAAACCCGCCATGTGAACCACGGAGTCGGCCACCTTCTGCACGTCCATCATCGCTTCGATCGCAATCTGCCCGTTCGCCTGTTTCACGCCGACCGACATGCGCTTGGAGATCTCCGACAGCGCGTTGCCGATATCGATCTGTCCGCAAGCGATGTCGTACTTGCGACCGTCGAGCGAGATGCATTTGGTCAGGCCGGTGACCGCGTGCTTGGTGCAGGTGTAAGGCGCAGAGTCAGGGCGCGGCGCATGGGCCGAGATCGAGCCGTTGTTGATGATGCGGCCGCCTTGCGGGTCTTGGTCCTTCATGATCCGAAATGCGGCCTGCGCACACAGGAACATGCCGGTGAGGTTGATGTCGACGACGGACTGCCATTTCTCCAGGCTCAGGTCCTCGAACGCAATCCCAGGCGCGTTGATACCGGCGTTGTTGAACAGCAGGTCGACGCGGCCGAACCTGGACCGGGTCTGGGCAAACAGCGCATCGACTTGCTTCGCATCAGCGACGTCGGTGGCCAGCGCAAACGCGCGGTCGCCGGCGTCGGCCTCGGTCAAGGCTTGCTCGAGCATGGCCGAGCGACGCCCAGCCAGCGCCACGCGATAACCGGCGGCCAACAGCGCCAGTGCCGCCGCCTTGCCTATGCCGGTACCGGCGCCGGTGACGACGGCCACCTTGTGATGGGTGCTCATGGAATTCTCCTGGAAGGGTGATGGGTTGGGGAGCTGTCAGGTCCTGGGCAAGCTTGCATGCATGGCCTCGGCACGCAGGAAATCGAAATCGACGCCCTGGTCGGCCTGTGTGACGGTCTGCAGAAAGAGCTTGCGGTAGCCGCGCGGCGCGGTCGGCTCGACCACCGGATTTTGAGCTTGGCGCAGCGCCAGTTCATCGTCGCTGATCAGCACATCAATGGCCCGCGCTGCCACCGACAGCCGGATGCGGTCGCCATTGCGCACCTGGGCCAGCGGCCCGCCGATCGCCGCCTCGGGCGTGACGTGCAGCACGATGGTGCCGAATGCCGTGCCGCTCATGCGGCCATCGGAGACCCGCACGATGTCTTTCACGCCCTGACGCGCAAGCTTGAGCGGGATCGGGATGTAGCCGGCTTCGGGCATGCCCGGGGCGCCCTTGGGGCCGATGTTCTTGAGCACGATGATGTCCTCGGCGGTGACGTCTAGATCCGCTGAGTCGATGCGCTCGGCCATGTCCTGGACGTTCTCGAACACCACTGCCCGGCCTTCATGTTCCATCAATCGTGGGTCGGCCGCCGACTGCTTGATGATCGCGCCACCTGGCGCGAGGTTGCCCTGCAGCACCGCGATGCCGCCTTGCGGGTAGATCGGGTTGGACGCCGGGCGAACCACAGTCTGTGCAAACGCTGCCGGGTGGCGCTCCATCTCCTGGCCCAAGGTGCGGCCGGTGACCGTCATCGCATCCAGATGCAGCAAGGGCTTGAGCTCGCGCAGCAGCGTGGCCATGCCGCCCGCAGCGTGGAAGTCCTCCATATAGTGTTGGCCCGAGGGCTTCAGGTCGAGCAGCACCGGCGTTTGCGCGCCCATGCGGTCGAGCGCCTTCAAGTCGACCTCAAAACCCATGCGACCGGCAATCGCCGTCAGATGGATGATGCAATTGGTCGAGCCGCCAATGGCCAGCAGCACGCGCATCGCGTTCTCGAAAGCCTCGGCCGTGAGCACCTTGTCGATCGTCAGCCGGTCGCGCGCCATCTGCACCGCCTGTGTGCCGGTCATCTCGGCGACCCGGATGCGGTCGGCGGTGACGGCCGGCGGCGACGCGCCCCCCGGCACCGTCATGCCCAGTGCCTCGGCTATGCAGGCCATGGTGCTGGCCGTGCCCATCACCGAGCAGGTGCCCACGCTCGCCACCAGCTGGTTGTTGACGCCCGCCACTTCCTCAGCATCGATCTCGCCGGCGCGGAAACGCCCCCAGTAGCGCCGACAGTCGGTGCAGGCGCCGACACGCTCGCCGCGGTGCGAGCCGGTCAGCATCGATCCGGTGACGAGCTGGATCGCCGGGATACCGGCCGATGCCGCGCCCATCAGTTGTGCCGGCACGGTCTTGTCGCAGCCACCGATCAGCACCACCGCGTCCATCGGCTGGCCCAGGATCATCTCCTCGGTGTCCATCGACATCAGGTTGCGCGTCATCATGCTGGTGGGCTGCGCGAAGCTCTCGTGGATCGAGATCGTCGGAAAGTCCATCGGCAGTCCGCCGGCCAGCATCACGCCGCGCTTGACGGCTTCCATCAGCTGCGGCATGTTGCCGTGGCAAGGGTTGTAAGCGCTGCCGGTGTTGGTGATGCCGATCACCGGCTTGTCAAGCGCCTGATCGGTGTAGCCCGCACCCTTGATAAAGGCCTTGCGCAGGAACAGCGAGAAGCCACGGTCACCGTAATTGGTCAAGCCCTTGGCCATGCCGCCGCTGGCCTGGTCGGGATGGATGGCGTCGGGCCGGGAGTCAGTGGACATCGTGGATCTCCGAGTTGGGTCGGTCGTTGGACATGACACGCCTTCGGCGCGAGCCTGCCGCCAGGCCGGTCATCGCCCGCATTGTGGCGCGGCAGCGGCCGACGAGTACGCCGACGATCGGCAAGGGCACCCGGCGTCAAACAGACAGGGCTCGCCCCCAGGCCAGCAAGCACGAATCGATCAGATGCGCCATGTTCGCGCCGCATGGCTGCGCACCCATGCGGCGACCCACAATGAGCCCAGGCCACGCGCCAGGAACCCGCCGATCGACAGCAGCACAGCCGTCTGCTGGATCAGCTTTAAATGGGGCCCAGTCCATGCGCTCAGCGCCTCATGCCAAAAAACTTGTGACCGAGAATTCGCTTCCTGGTGACAAACCCGGGGCCTGGGAAGGGCTGTGCTTCACCGATGCCTTCTTGACCTCGGCGCCTGTGCGTCAGCCACCGCTCAAACCGGCTTGAGCCTCATCTGCGCGGCCAAGGCATGCGCATGCAGCCCTTCGCCGTAGGCCAGTTCGGCGGCGATCGGCCCCAACACCTGGGCACCGGCTTGGCTGACTTCGATCAGGCTGCTGCGCTTCTGGAAGTCATAGACACCCAACGGTGACGAGAAACGTGCGGTGCCCGAGGTCGGCAGCACATGGTTGGGTCCGGCGCAGTAGTCGCCCAGGCTCTCGCTGGTCCAGGCGCCCAGGAAGATAGCCCCCGCATGGCGCAGCTTGGGCTCCCAGCGCTGCGGGTCGGCCGAGCTGACCTCCAGATGCTCGGGCGCGATGCGGTTGCTGATCTCGCAGGCCTCGTCCATAGACCGGGTGTGGATCAGCGCGCCGCGGCCCGACAGTGAGGCCTGGATCACCTCACGGCGCGGCATGCCGGGCAGCAGCCGGTCGATCGAAGCCTTGACCTGCGCGATGTAGACCGCGTCGGGGCTGAGCAGGATGGACTGCGCGAGTTCGTCGTGCTCAGCCTGGCTGAACATGTCCATCGCGACCCAATCGGGTGGCGTCGTGCCGTCGGCCAGCACCAGGATCTCGCTAGGGCCGGCGATCATGTCGATACCGACCCGGCCGAAGACACGCCGCTTGGCTGCCGCAACATAGGCGTTGCCTGGACCCGTGATCTTGTCGACCCTGGGCACCGTGGCCGTGCCGTAGGCCAGCGAGGCCACCGCCTGTGCACCGCCAACGGTGAAGACGCGGGTCACACCCGCCACGTAGGCCGCAGCCAGCACCAGCGGGTTCTTCTCGCCTCTGGGCGTGGGCACCACCATGATGATCTCGCCGACCCCGGCGACATGGGCGGGGATCGCGTTCATCAGCACCGACGAGGGATATGCCGCCTTGCCGCCAGGCACGTAGATACCCACCCGATCCAACGGCGTGACCTTCTGACCCAGCAGCGTGCCATCTTCGTCGCGATACTGCCAGCTCAGGCCACAGGCCTGGAGCTGGTGTTGGTGGTAGCTGCGCACGCGCTCGGCAGCAGCTTGCAGCGCGCTGCGTTGGGCCGGCGTGATCGCGTCGAAGGCGCGCTGCAGTTCGTCGCGTGTGAGTTCCAGTTCGGCCATGCTGGCCGCGTTCAGACCGTCGAAGCGGGCGGTGAAGTCGAGCAGGGCGGCATCGCCTCGGATTCGAACATCGGCCAGTATCTCGGCCACACGCTGCTCGATCGCATCGTCGGTCTCGGCCGACCAGTGCAGCACGCGCTGGAATTCGGCTTCGAAATCGGCGCTGGCGGTGCTGAGTTGGCGGATGTCGGGCATGGCGGGGCGGGGTCGAAGTATGACGGCGGATCAGCCTGCGGCGCGGGCGAACGCATCGATCAGCCTGCGCATAGGCTCGCGCTTGAGCTTCAAGGCCGCCTGGTTGACCACCAGGCGCGCGCTGATGTCCATGATGCGTTCGACCTCGACCAAGTGGTTGGCCTTGAGCGTGCTGCCGGTCGAGACCAGGTCGACGATCGCGTCGGCCAAGCCGGTCAGCGGCGCCAACTCCATCGAGCCGTAGAGCTTGATCAGGTCGACGTGGACGCCTTTGTCGGCAAAGTGCTGGCGCGCGATGTGGGTGTATTTGCTGGCCACGCGGATGCGCGAGCCCTGTTTGACGGCGGCTGCGTAATCGAAGTCGGCGCGGGTGGCCACGCTCATCCGGCAACGCGCGATCTTCAGATCCACCGGCATGTACAGCCCGCTCAAGGCCGCAGCGCCCTGCCCGCCCGCCCACTCGGCACCGTGCTCGAGCAGCACGTCCAGGCCCGCGACCCCCAGGTCAGCACCACCGTGCTCGACATAGGTCGGCACATCGCTGGCCCGAACCAGCACCACCCGCACATCGGGTCGGCTGGTGCGCAGGATCAGCTTGCGGCTCTTCTCAGGATCGTCCAGCACCTCGATGCCGGCCGCAGCCAGCAGCGGCAGCGAGTCGTCGAAGATTCGACCCTTGGACAGCGCCAGCGTGATCGCCGCGGTCGCGTTCGTCATTTGAGTCTTTCGATGTCGGCGCCAATGGCGCGCAGCTTGGCTTCCATCCGGTCGTAGCCGCGATCGAGGTGGTAGATCCGGTCGACCAAGGTCTCACCCTTGGCCACCAGACCGGCGATCACCAAGCTGGCCGATGCGCGCAAATCGGTGGCCATCACCGTGGCGCCAGACAAGGCGGGCACGCCAGTGACCAGCGCGGTGTGGCCATCGACCTCGATCCGCGCACCCAAGCGGACCAGCTCGTTGACATGCATGAACCGGTTTTCGAAAATCGTCTCGCTGATCCGTGCCACACCCTCGGCAATGCAGTCGACGGCCATGAACTGGGCCTGCATGTCGGTGGGAAAAGCCGGGTACTCGCTGGTGCGAAAACCCACCGCACGCGGCCTGCCACCGGCCTGCACGCGGATCCAGCCCTGACCCGCCTCGGCACCGTGGGCGATCGTCGCGCCAGTGTCGCGCAGCTTGTCGATCACCGCTTCAAGGTGTTGTGCATCGGCACCGAGCAAGGTCACGTCGCCACCGGCAGCAGCCACCGCGCACAGGTAGGTGCCGGCCTCGATCCGGTCGGGCAGGATGCGGTGCGGCGCGATCGGCGAATGCAGCCGATCCACGCCCTGGATCCGAATTCGGCTGCTGCCATGGCCTTCGATGCGCGCACCCATCGCAATCAACAGTTCGGCCAGATCGCCGATTTCGGGCTCCTGGGCCGCGTTATCGAGCAAGGTCTCACCATCGGCCAGCGTGGCGGCCATCATCAGGTTCTCAGTACCGGTCACCGTGACCATGTCGGTGGTGATGCGGGCCCCGTGCAAGCGAGCGGTCTTGGCCAGGATGTAACCGTGCTCGACGCTGATCTCGGCACCCATCGCCTGCAAGCCCTTGATGTGCTGGTCGACCGGCCGAGAGCCGATCGCGCAGCCTCCGGGCAGCGACACCCTCGCATGTCCACAGCGCGCGAGCAGCGGGCCCAGCACCAGGATCGCAGCGCGCATGGTCTTGACCAGATCGTAGGGCGCTTCGGGCGCCGTGATCTGGCTGGCGTCCAATGAGACCGCGTCGCTGGCCGATCGCTCGGCGACCACACCCATGCTCCGCAACAGCCTGAGCATCGTCGAGACGTCCTGCAGCTGCGGCACGTTGTGCAGCAGCACCGGCTGGTCTACCAGCAGCGCGGCGCAGAGTTCTGGCAAGGCCGCGTTCTTGGCGCCGGCAATCGGCACTTGGCCGTTCAGACGGCGGCCACCACGTATCAGGAGTTTGTCCAAGAATCAGGCTCAGGTTCAGCGCTGCTCGCGGGACCGGGCGCTCGCGCCAAGGGCTACCCGCGCTGCGGCTTGTCAGTGTTGGGTCGGACGCGCCTCGGGCGACGCCGCCCATTCGGCAGGGGTCAGGGTCTTCATCGACAGCGCGTGGATCTGTGCCCGCATCCTGTCACCCAGCGCGGTGTAGACCCTCTGATGCCGCGCCACACGGCTCTTGCCTGCGAACTCAGCCGAGACGATGGTGGCAAAGAAGTGATGGCCGTCGCCTTCGACCTCCAGATGTTCGCAGGGCAATCCCGCGGCGATGAAGCCACGCACGTCGTCAGCAGTAGGGTCAGCCATGGTCTCGATTATCTCAGAGGGGCCAGCACAGCCCTCAGCGCGCAGCGTTCAGGGCCGCAGCTTGTAGCCGATCTTGAGCAGGTGCAGTGCCAGCGCCGAGACCAACAAGAAGCTGCTGCCCACCACCGTCAGGCTGAGCCAGGGCGACACATCACTGGTGCCGAAGAAGCCGCATCTGAAGCCGTCGATCATGTAGAAGAAAGGGTTCAGATGGCTGGCCTGGAGCCAGAAGGCGGGCAGCGAATGCACCGAGTAGAAAACACCTGACAAGAAAGTCATCGGCATGATGATGAAATTCTGGAACGCCGACATCTGATCGAACTTGTCGGCCCACAGTCCGGCGATCAAGCCCAGCGCACCCAACATGCCTGCACCGAGCAAAGCGAACACCAGAATCCACAAGGGCTGGGCAAAAGCCGGCGGTGCGAACCACACCGTGACCAGAAACACTCCTGTGCCCACGGCCAGTCCGCGCACCACGCTCGCGCCCACATAGGCCGTGAACCAGGCCCAGTGCGACAGCGGCGACAGCAGCAAAAACACCAGGTTGCCGGTGATCTTGCTCTGCACCAGGCTGGACGAGCTATTGGCGAAAGCGTTCTGCAGCACGCTCATCATCACCAGCCCCGGGACCAGGAAGCTGGTGTAGCCCACGCCGGGGAAGACCTCGACCCGGCCTTGCAACACATGGCCGAAGATCAGCAGGTACATCATCGCTGTGAGCACCGGTGCGGCGACGGTCTGGAAACCCACCTTCCAGAAACGCAGCAACTCCTTGAAAAACAGCGTTCGCGCGCCCGCCAGGCTGATCATCATGCTGCAGCCTCAGCCAGCAGGCCCGCTGTGGGCTGGAACTGCGCCGCCTGGGGCGATGCAGCCTGCATGATCTCGAGGAACACATCCTCCAGGTCAGCGCGGCCGATTTCCAGATCTTCGATTCGCACATTGGCCAAGCGCAGTGCCGACAGCAGGCGCTCGACATCTGCAGCGTCGCGCGCCTTGAGTTGCACGATGCGCCCGGTGACGCGTGCCTGAGATGCGAGCGCCTCAGGCAGTGTTTGGTCGGTCTTGAAGCGCAGCATCGTGCTGGAAGTGGCCGCCAGCAAGTTGGTAGTGCGGTCCAACGCCACCAGCTTGCCCTGTTTCAGAACGCCGATTCGCTGGCACAGCGCCTCGGCCTCCTCCAGGTAATGCGTCGTCAGCAGCACGGTGTGGCCTTCGCGGTTCAGACGCGCGATGAAAGCCCACAGTGTCTGCCGCAACTCCACATCCACCCCGGCGGTGGGCTCGTCGAGCACGATCACCGGCGGCCGATGCACCAAGGCCTGCGCCAGCAGCACACGGCGCTTCATGCCGCCCGAGAGCTGTCGCATGTTGGTGTCGGCCTTGTCCGCCAGACCCAGGTGATCCAGCAACTCGGTGATCCAGGCCTCGTTGTGACGAACGCCGAAATAGCCGCTCTGGATTCGCAGCGCCTCACGCACCGTAAAGAAAGGATCGAAGACCAGTTCCTGCGGCACCACACCAAGCACCTTGCGGGCGGCGGCAGCGTCGCGCTGAACGTCGAAGTCCATCACCTTGACCCGACCTCCGCTGGGCCGGGTCAGACCCGCCAAGATGCTGATCAAGGTGGTCTTGCCGGCGCCGTTGGGGCCGAGCAAGCCGAAGAATTCACCTTGAGGGATGTCGAAGGTGACTTGGTCGAGCGCGCGAAACGAACCGCGTGCACCGGCGTAGGTCTTGGCGACCTGTTGAAAGCTGACAGCGGGCATAGATCTCGATTGTAGGGAGCGAGATCAACCCCGCGCCGGTGTCTTGGTGCTAGATTGCTGCCACCCCATGCGCGAAACGAACCCATCCGGCGACCAAGCGTCGCAACAACCCGTCGAGTTGCAATCGGTGGCACTCAATAGCGAGCCGCCCAATTCGGCGCCAGCATCAACGCCTAAGTCGCAAGTCAAGAAGCCACGCCGCACGGCCGAACGCATCCTCGAAGTCACGCTCGATCTGTTCAACCGCTTTGGTGAGCCCAATGTCAGCACCACGCTGATTTCGGCCGAGATGGGCATCAGCCCGGGCAACCTGTATTACCACTACCCGGCCAAGGACGAACTGATCAACACCTTGTTCGCGGCGTTCGAGCATGGCCTGAACGACTTGCTGCAGGCTGCCGACAATGTGCGCAACGTAGAGGACGCCTGGCTGTTCTTTCACATGCTGTTCGAGTTGATCTGGCAGTACCGATTCCTGTACCGCGACCTCAACGACCTGCTCAGCAAGAACCGCAGGCTAGAGACCCATTTCCAGTTCGTGCTGAAGAACAAGTCGCGGGCTGTGCAGCAGGTGTTCGAAGGTCTGACGCGCGGCAACTCGATGCGCATAGACCGCCGCGAGGCCGAGCCTGTGGCCAGCAGCATGGTGGTCGTGCTCACCTACTGGCTGAGCTTCGAATATGTTCGCGATCCGCGCCGCGCGCTCGAACCCGAGAGCGCGGCAGCAGCGCTATCGCGCGGCGCCTACCATGTGCTGGCCCTGCTGATGCCCTACCTGGAGCCGCAGGCTCGCGAGCACCTGTTCGAGATCGCTGGCGCCTACCGCAGCGCTGACTGAAATCCTCTGCCAGGAGATCGGCAATGACCAAGTGGACCGCTTTTCCATACGACAGCTCTCCATACGACAGCTCTCGATACAGTCGCAGCAGCGCAGCGCTGAAGAAATCCTGGCCAAGACTGCAGCTCGGTGACGCCGAGGACTGCCCCCAGGACCTCGAACCGCTGCGAAGCTGGGCACATCTCATGCCGGCGAGTTTTAGCAAGCGCATGAGACCGGGACCAGGATCGGCGGCGCAGGATCACACTGGCCAACAAGGCGCAGGCTATCCAGGGCGGCCGCCTGCGAAACAGCCGATGCGGCGGAGCGCATCGATATCGAGCTGGCCAAGGCCGAACTGGCCGCCTGACCTCAGCCTGGTTCAGGCCAGGACCATGTTGTCCCGGTGGATCAGCTCTTGCTCGTTGGCGTAGCCCAGCAGCCCGACAATCTGAGACGATGGCTTGCGCGCGATCAGCCTGGCCTCGCCGGATGAGTAGTTGGCCAGGCCTCGCGCGATCTCGGTGCCCGCGTCAGACAGCACAGCGATCACGTCGCCGCGGTGGAATTCACCCTCGACCTCGATGACACCGATGGGCAACAAGCTCTTGCCCTCGTCACGCAGTTTGAGCACCGCGCCCGCATCGACCCGGACCGACCCGCGCAGTTGCAGGTGATCTGCCATCCACTGTTTGCGCGCCGCCAGCTTGGGCGTGCCCGCCAGCAGCGCGGTGCCTATGGCCTCGCCAGCAGCGAGTCGCAACAGCACATCGGGTTCGCGGCCCCAGGCGATCACGGTGCTGGCGCCGCTGCCCGCAGCGCGCTTGGCGGCCAGGATTTTGGTCAACATGCCACCGCGGCCGATCGACGATCCGGCACCGCCGGCCATTTGCTCGAGCGCTGAGTCGCCGGCCCGGCCCTGGGCGATGAAACGGGCGTCGGGATGCTGACGCGGATCGGCCGAATACAGGCCGCGCTGGTCGGTCAGGATCACCAGCGCGTCGGCCTCGACCAGATTGGCCACCAGCGCGCCCAGCGTGTCGTTGTCACCGAACTTGATCTCGTCGTTGACGACCGTGTCGTTCTCGTTGATCACCGGAATCACCTGCAGACGCAGCAGCGTCAGCAATGTGGAACGGGCATTCAGGTAGCGCTCGCGGTCGGCCAGGTCGGCATGGGTGAGCAGCACTTGCGCGCTGCCCATGCCAAAGCGCGAGAGCTGGGTTTCGTACATCTGCGCCAATCCCATTTGGCCGACAGCGGCAGCAGCTTGCAGCTCGTGCAACTCGCTAGGCCGGGTGCGCCAGCCCAGTCGCTTCATGCCCTCGGCGATCGCGCCGCTGCTGACCATCACCAGTTCGCGACCCTGCGCTGCCAGCGTGGCGAGTTGCCGGCACCAATTGCCCACCGCGTCAGCATCAATACCCCGGCCCTCGTTGGTGACCAGGCTAGAGCCGACCTTGACGACGATGCGCCTGGCGCTCTTGAGCGCCCCAAGGCCGGCCGAAGCCGGCCGCCCCCCGTGGGGATCAAGCAAAGTGGCAAAGCCACATTTGCTTGAGAGCGGGTCGTCGGGCGCTGACAAGGGTTCAGTCATCATCGAATATCGCCGCTGCGCCGACCAGCGGCACGCTGTCGAAGCGCGGGTCGACCTCGACCGGTGCCTGCGCCTTGTGCGCCGCCACATGCTCGTAGATCGCCTGGACCATCGGCCCCAGCCCTTCGCGTGCCAAGGCCGAGACCTGGAACACCGGGCCCTTCCAGCGCATGCGTTTGACAAAGTCCTTGACCAGCGCGTCGCGCGCCTCGACCGGCACCATGTCGAGCTTGTTGAGCACGATCCAGCGCGGCTTCTGGTACAGCGATTCGTCGTACTTGCGCAATTCCTTGACGATGGCCTTGGCCTGAGCGACAGGGTCGATACCGTCGAAAAGCGCCATGTCGACGATGTGCAGCAGCAAACGCGTGCGCTGCAAATGGCGCAGGAACAAATGCCCCAGACCGGCACCGTCGGCTGCGCCTTCAATCAGCCCCGGCAGGTCGGCCACGACAAAGCTGCGTTCAGGGCCGGCTCGCACCACGCCCAGGTTGGGGTGCAGCGTGGTGAACGGGTAGTCTGCAATCTTGGGTCGGGCATTTGAGATCGCGGTGATCAGCGTCGACTTGCCGGCGTTGGGCATGCCCAGCAGCCCGACGTCGGCCAGAACGCGCAATTCGAGCCTGATCTTCCTGGCTTCGCCGGGCCAGCCGGGGGTCTTCTGGCGCGGTGCGCGGTTCGTGCTGCTCTTGAAATGCAGGTTGCCAAAACCACCGTCGCCGCCCTTGGCCAGCAGCACCCGGACATCCGGGTCCAGCAACTCGGCGAGCACTTCGTCAGTCTCGAAATCACGAACGATGGTGCCTACCGGCATGCGCAGCACGATGTCATCGGATGCAGCACCGAACTGGTCCGAGCCACGCCCGGCCTCACCGTTGCGCGCCTCGTGACGGCGCGCATAACGGTAATCGATCAGCGTGTTGATGTTGCGGTCGGCCACCGCGAAAACACTGCCGCCACGACCGCCATCACCGCCATTGGGTCCGCCGAAAGGGATGAACTTCTCGCGCCGAAAGCTCATGCAGCCCGCACCGCCGGCACCGGCGGCGATGTCGATGGTGGCTTCGTCAACGAATTTCATGCTGCTCAACCCCTCGGGCCCATGGCCTCAATAACACAAAAGCCCCGGCAGGCCGGGGCTTGATGACCGCAGCCCGGCAACCGGGCTCAAGCCATGGCCCCGGCTAAGCGGGGCAACAGCCGCGTCGAAGACGCTCAGGCCGGGGTGACGAACGATGATCGAACCAGCCGGGATGACCTGACCGCCGTAGACCTTGACGCCCAGCATCTTGGGTTGGGAATCGCGGCCGTTGCGGGTTGAGCCGCCGCCTTTTTTCTGTGCCATGGTTTAAAAAACTCCTGATTGACGAGGGCCGGAACAGTTCAAAGCCGGATTCGACCGGTTGACTCGATCCCACCCATGGTGGACGACTACCGCCAGGCGGCAGCCCGCGGGCCTCAGACGCCGATGGCGCCGATTTGCAGCTCGGTGTAAGTCTGGCGATGGCCGCCGTGCCGTTGATAGTGCTTGCGGCGGCGCATCTTGAAGATGCGCACCTTGTCGTGCTTGCCGTGCGACAAAACAGTGGCTGTCACTGTCGCGCCGGCCACCAAGGGAGTCCCGATCGTCAATTCTGCGCCGCTGCCGACTGCCAGAACCTGGTCGATCACGATCTCTTGGCCCACGTCCGCTGCTATCTGTTCTACTTTGATTTTTTCGCCGGCAGCCACCTTGAACTGCTTGCCACCGGTTTTTATGAGCGCGTACATATGTGCCTTCGATGCCTTCGATTGTTTCAATGATTCATCCATCGACCAGCACGGCCGAAAGAACCTTTGATTGTAGCAGGAGTCCCTGTCGATCCCGCTCAATGCGCCAGCTACGGGCGGTCCGGCCCGAGGTCGATGACAGGCTCCCTATAATTCCCGCTGCACTGAAGCTGACCCACGTTGATTGAAACCCAAAAACCTGTGGCTGTTGACCCGATGGCCGCCGACATGCTGCAAGTCGATCGCGTGATCGGCCAGCGCCTGAACTCCGATGTGGCGCTGATCAACCAGATCTCGCATTACATCGTCAACGCTGGCGGCAAGAGAATCCGACCGCGATTGGTGTTGATGTTCTCCGAAGCGCTAGGCTTCGCCGGCGCTGAGCGTTTCGAGCTCGCCGCCGCAGTCGAATTCATCCACACGGCCACCCTGCTGCACGACGATGTGGTCGACGAGTCCGCGCTGCGGCGCGGCCGCCAAACCGCCAACGCGATGTTCGGCAATGCAGCCAGCGTGCTGGTTGGCGATTTCTTGTACTCACGCGCCTTTCAGATGATGGTGGATGTGAACCGCATGCGCGTGCTCGAGGTTCTGGCCGAAGCGACCAATGTGATCGCCGAAGGCGAGGTGCTGCAGTTGATGAATATGCGAGACCCGGACTTGAGCGTGGAGGACTACTTGCGGGTGATCAGATACAAGACCGCCAAGCTGTTTGAAGCCAGCGCCCGCTTGGGTGCCGTGTTGGCAGACGCCGGAGATGCCGTGGAAGAGGCCTGCGCAGACTTTGGCCGCTCGCTCGGCACAGCTTTCCAGTTGGTTGACGACCTGCTCGACTACGAGGGAGACGCCTTGTCCATGGGCAAGACGGTCGGGGATGATCTGCGCGAAGGCAAACCCACCTTGCCGCTGCTGTTGGCCATGGCCAGATGCAGCGACGATGAGCGGCAACTGATGCGACACGCCATCGAACATGGGCACACATCAAGACTAGACGACATCCTGACCATCGTGCGGCGCACTGGCGCACTGCAAGCCACCCGCGAGGCCGCCAGGGCCGAAGCCGACAAGGCCAGCGCAGCGCTTTCTGCGCTGCCCGACACGAGCGCGCGAAAGGCTCTGCTAGAATTATTGGCTAGCTCGGTAGAGAGAAATTTCTAAACAGATAGATATTCGGGCCACACCGGCAACGGCGTGAAAAGCCCAATCGGGGTGTAGCTTAGCCTGGTAGAGCGCTACGTTCGGGACGTAGAGGCCGGAGGTTCGAATCCTCTCACCCCGACCAAGATCTTGCGTCAAGCAGTCATCCGCTCGCTGACAGAAACACCGGTTGCAGACCTCGCGATGCGAGCGCTAGCCTAGAAACAAGCCCGGTATTGCCACCGATCTTGGGGTTACAGCGACGACTCGACAGGCGATGATGCTGAAATCGGCACGCCGCGAGAACACTGTCCCGCTTTGGAAACCTCGGTCGACACCCCGCAACCATCCCTCTCAGGCGTCGCGAGGGTCTTGGTGCACGCCGGCAAGCTCAGCAACAGGGCGGCGCAAGACTTGGCCAAGTCTGCGCGAGACCGCAAGATCAGCTTCATCGGTGCGGTGATTGCGTCGGGCGCTGTCTCGGCTTTCGATCTGGCGCATCAACTGTCGCTGTCGTTGGCCTTGCCGCTGCTAGACCTTTCAGCGATCGATCAGAGTCAACTGCCCAAAGGCTTGGTCGATGCCAAGCTGAGCCTTCAATACCAGCTTGTAATGCTGGGTCGGCGAGGCAATCGGCTGTTCATCGGCGGTGCCGACCCGACCGACCAAGAAGCGGTAGAGCGCATCAAGTTCGCCACCCAGCTTTCGCCCGAGTGGGTGATCGTCGAGTACGACAAGCTCGCACGCATCATCGAAGCGAGAGGTCACTCCGCCACCGAGACGCTGGATGCACTGACCGCCGAAGACTTCGAATTCGACGTCACCGAGGACGCCGGTGCCGCAGAGGCCGCCGAACTGGTTTCAGAGGTCGAAGACGCGCCAGTGGTGCGCTTCTTGCAGAAGATGCTGATCGACGCGATCAACATGCGCGCTTCCGACCTGCACTTCGAGCCCTACGAGTACAGCTACCGGGTGCGGTTCCGGGTCGACGGCGAGTTGCGCGAGATCACGCAGCCGCCCATCGCGATCAAAGAGAAGCTCGCGTCGCGGATCAAGGTCATCAGCCGGCTCGACATCTCGGAAAAGCGCGTGCCGCAGGACGGCCGCATGAGGATGAAGTTCGGCGCCAAGGCGATCGACTTTCGAGTCTCCACACTGCCCACGCTGTTCGGCGAGAAGATCGTGATCCGGATTCTCGACCCGTCATCGGCCAAGGTCGGCATCGAGGCCCTGGGTTACGAGAGAGCCGAGAAAGAGCGGCTGATGGCCGCCATCACGCGGCCCTACGGCATGGTCCTGGTCACCGGCCCGACGGGTTCAGGCAAGACGGTATCGCTCTACAGCTGCCTAAACATCCTGAACCAGCCCGGCGTCAACATCTCCACCGTCGAAGACCCGGCCGAAATCAATCTGCCCGGCGTCAACCAGGTCAATGTCAACGAGCGCGCCGGCATGACCTTCTCGGTCGCGCTCAAATCATTTCTGCGCCAAGACCCCGACATCATCATGGTCGGCGAGATCCGTGATCTCGAGACCGCAGACATCGCGATCAAGGCCGCCCAGACCGGCCACATGGTAATGAGCACCTTGCACACCAACGATGCGCCAACCACGCTGACGCGCCTGCTGAACATGGGCGTGGCACCGTTCAACATCGCCTCCAGCGTGATCCTGATCACCGCCCAACGCCTGGCGCGCAGGCTGTGCGAGAACTGCAAGACCCCGGCCGACTACCCACGCGAAGCCATGCTGCGCGCCGGCTTCGCGCCCGAAGACCTGGACGGCGCCTGGAAGCCGTTTCGTGCGGTCGGCTGTGCGGCTTGCAACAACGGGTTCAAGGGACGAGTCGGGCTGTATCAGGTGATGCCGATCACTGCCGCGTTGCAGCGAATCATCCTGACCGAAGGCACGGCGATGGACATTGCAGACCAGGCAAGAACTGACGGCGTGCGCGACTTGCGTCAATCGGGTCTGGTCAAGGTAAGGGCCGGCGTCACATCGCTCGAAGAGGTGATCGCCGTCACCAACCTGTGAAACACTTGTTGAAATCGTCGCGCAGTGCCTGATTCAGGCGCCGTGCCGCGCAAGCCCCGGAGCAAGCATGGCGACCGCCGCAAGAAACATCAAAGAACTGGTCTTCGAATGGGAAGGTCGGGACAAGAACGGCAAGATTTTGCGCGGCGAAATCCGCGCTGGTGGCGAGGCCGCCGTCAGCGCCAGCCTGAGGCGCCAAGGCATCCTGCTGACCAAGGTCAAAAAGCGCCGAACCAGTGGCGGCAGCGCCGTGAAGCCGCGCGACATCGCGCTGTTCACACGCCAACTCGCTACGATGATGAAAGCCGGTGTACCGCTGCTGCAGTCCTTTGACATCGTCGGCCGCGGCGCCACCAACCCTAGACTGACCCAATTGCTGGGCAACATCCGGTCCGATGTTGAGACTGGTACCAGTCTGTCGGCAGCGTTCCGCAAGCACCCGATGCAGTTCGATGCGCTGTACTGCAACCTGATCGAGGCGGGCGAGACCGGCGGCATCCTGGAAGCGCTGCTCGAACGCCTGGCGATTTACCAGGAGAAGACACTGGCGCTGAAAAGCAAGATCAAGGCAGCGCTGATGTACCCGGTCGCGGTGCTGGTGGTGGCATTCGTGGTGGTGGTGGTCATCATGGTCAAGGTGATCCCAGCCTTCAAGGAGGTGTTCAGCTCCTTCGGCGCCGACCTGCCTGCACCCACGCTGCTGGTGATCGCGATGTCGGAGTTCTTCGTCGCCACCTGGCCCTTCATTTTTGGTGGACTGATAGGCGGCGGCTACCTGTTCATGCAGAGTTGGCGGCGGTCAGAAAAAATGCAGATGGTGATGGACCGCCTGCTGCTACGCCTGCCGATATTCGGTGTATTGATCAACAAATCGGTGGTCGCGCGCTGGACCCGCACACTGTCGACGATGTTCGCCGCCGGAGTCCCGCTGGTCGAGGCGCTCGACTCAGTGGGTGGTGCGGCGGGCAATGCGGTCTACGCGCAGGCCACCCGGATGATCCAGCGCGATGTGTCGACCGGCAGTGCCTTGACCACGGCGATGCAGGGCACCGGCGTTTTTCCAAACATGGTGATCCAGATGTCGTCGATCGGCGAGGAATCGGGCGCGCTAGACCATATGCTGGCCAAGGCGGCCGAGTTCTACGAAGAGGAGGTCGATGACATGGTCAAGGGTTTGTCAAGCCTGATGGAGCCGATCATCATCGTGATCCTGGGCACCATCATCGGCGGCATCGTCGTCGCGATGTATCTGCCGATCTTCAAGATCGGCTCGGTGGTCTGAATGGCGATGACGACAGACCCCAGTCTCATGCAATGGCTGCTGTCGCCCTGGGTGTTCGGCTTGCTGGGCCTGGTGATCGGCAGCTTTCTCAACGTGGTGATACATCGCCTGCCACCGATGCTGGAGCGCGAATGGCTGGGCGATGTCGCGGGCTATCTGCAGGACGATGCCGCGATGGACCGGGTGTTGGGTTGCGGCGCACCGCGATGCGCCGAACTCGCGGGCCAAGGCCGGTCGCTGGCCAGCGAGTTGGCGCAACTGCCAGCGTTGAGCCTGTCGCGGCCTCGCTCGCGGTGCCCGCATTGCGGCCATCAACTCGCCTGGCACGAGAACATCCCGCTGATCGGGTGGCTGCGCCTGGGCGGCAAATGCGCGGCCTGCGGCAAACGGATCTCGCTGCGCTATCCATTGGTCGAAGCCCTCACCGGGGCGCTGTTCGCCGCAGCAGCGATGCTGGCCGGCCCGACTTGCGGCACGGTGGTGTACTGCGTGGCACTGTCCTTGCTGGTAGCCGCCGCCTTCATCGACCTCGACACGACGCTGCTGCCCGATGACCTGACGCTGCCCTTGGTCGGTCTGGGACTGGCTGCAGCCTGGCTGCAGTGGACACCGGTGACACTGGTCGATTCCGCGCTGGGCGCGATGTTCGGCTATGGGTCGCTGTGGGCCGTGGCGTTCTGCTACAAACTGCTGCGTGGCATGCAAGGCATGGCCGAGGGCGACTTTAAACTGCTGGCTGGCCTGGGTGCACTGCTGGGCTGGCAGGCGCTGCCCTCGATCATCCTGCTGTCGTCGGCGGTCGGCGCTGTGGTGGGCATCTTCATGATCGTCGCCCGCGGCCATGGCCGCAATGCGCCCATCCCTTTCGGCCCGTTCCTGGCTGGCGGTGGCATGGCAGCGCTGTTTTTTGGCACCCAACTCAACAGAATGTGGCCCGGGCTATGAACAACATTCCAGCAGCGGCCCGTGCGGTCGGCCTGACCGGCGGTATCGGTAGCGGCAAGAGCACGGTCGCTGCGCTGCTGGTGGCACACGGCGCGGCGCTGGTCGACACCGATGCCATCGCCCACAGCCTGACGGCGCCTTTCGGTCCCGCGATGCCGGCGCTGCGCCAGCGCTTCGGCGAAGAGGTGGCAGGCGCCGACGGTGCGCTGGACCGGGCGCGGATGCGCCAACTGGTGTTTGCCGACGCAAAGGCCAAGCAGGCGCTGGAAAAAATCCTGCATCCGATGATTGGCGACGAGGCCATGCGTCAGGCCACCCTGGCACATGCACGGGGCGCGGTGGTCGTGTTCGACGTCCCCTTGCTCACAGCGGCCAGCCCCTGGCGCCATCGCTGCGAACGCATCCTGGTGGTCGACTGCAGCGCCCAGACCCAGGTGCAGCGCGTGATGGCGCGCTCAGGCTGGTCGTCGGACCAAGTCGAGCGCGTGATCGCGCAACAGGCCAGCCGCGAAGCCCGGCGCGCCATCGCCGATGCGGTGATCTTCAACGACGGTCTGACGCCCGAGGCGCTGGCCGAAGAGCTAGCCTCGCTGTGGGCGATCTGGGCAATGGGCTGATGGCAGACCAGTTCCCAGGCCTGTTCCCAGGCCTCAGGCCGGCCTGAAGCCAGTCCGACTCGGCCGCTGTGAAACAATCAAGCCACAGCCTGCGGCCCGATGCAGTGGACGCCTGACGAGAGAGCGCGCCTTGGTCTTATACGAGCACCCATTCAACGAGAGCGTCCGCACCATGCTGCGGCTCGAACATCTGTTCGACAGGCTCGACCAGTTGGTGCCCCGCGACACCGCGGTCGACCACCATTTCGCACTGGTGACGATGTTCGAGATCTTCGACCTCGCCTCGCGCGCCGAACTCAAGCCCGACCTGCTCAAAGAACTCGAGCGCCACAAAGCGCTGTTCACTGCCTATCGCAGCAACCCACAGGTGTCGCAGGCCGCGCTCGACGCAGTGATCGAGCGCATCGACCATGCGGTCACCGGCCTGAACCAGCAGCAGGGCAAGGCGGGTCAGTCACTGGCCGGCCATGAGTGGCTTGCCAGTGTGCGAAGCCGCATCAGCATCCCGGCCGGAACCTGTGGCTTCGATCTGCCGGCTTACCACGCCTGGCAGCAACGCCTGCCGGCCCGGCGCAGTGCCGACCTGAAGACCTGGCTTGACACGCTGGCGCCACTGGCCGAAGCGCTGCACACCCTGCTGCAACTGCTGCGCGACACCGGCGTGCCACACAAGGTGATGAGCAACGGCGGGCAGTTCCAGCAAAGCCTGCCTGCCGGGCGAACCTACCAATTGCTGAGGTTGCGCATCGACGGTGGCGACGAACTGGTGCCCGAGATCACCGGGCACCGGCTGATGGTGTCAGTGCGGCTGATGCGGACCGACGCCGAGGGGCGCTTGCGGCCAGAAGCTGTCGACATGGCGTTCGAGCTGACACTTTGCACGTGACCGAGTCGGTGCAGCCCGAAGCGCGCCGTGTGCCGTGCCCGACTTGCGGCAGGCCAGCGCTGTTCGCAGCCCAGAACGCCTGGCGCCCCTTCTGCAGCGAGCGCTGCCGCGGCGTCGACTTGGGCGCCTGGGCGAACGAGCGCTACCGGGTCGAGGTCGCGCCAAGCCCCGAGGCCGACGACACGCTGCCCGACTGACTGCCGGCAGCGCTGACCCGCATGCGGTGCGGGAACAAGCGCACGCAACAGCGACGGAATTGGCAAGCAAGGCCCGTATCAAAGCTCTTGAAATGTCGGACTTCAGCTCTATAATTGATTGCTAGCACTCGGCGTTGATGAGTGCTAACAACCGAGCCGGCGCCGCCGGGCCTCGGTTTCATGCATGTGATGGGGTGCTGGCGCTTCAGCCGCGTGCCCATTTGACTGAACTCCCAAGGAGATACGAATGAAACTTCGTCCTTTGCACGATCGCGTGATCGTCAAGCGTCTTGAACAAGAAACCAAGACCGCCTCTGGCATCGTCATCCCCGACAACGCCGCCGAAAAGCCCGATCAGGGTGAAGTCTTGGCCGTCGGCCCGGGCAAGCGCAACGACAAGGGCGATTTCATCGTCCTGAACGTTGCGGTCGGCGACCGCGTGCTGTTCGGCAAATACTCGGGCCAGACCGTCAAGGTCGATGGCGATGAGTTGCTGGTCATGCGCGAAGAAGACCTCTTCGCTGTCGTCGCCAAGTAAAGCTGCTGCGCGGCGCGCTGGCGTCGTTGGGCGGTGCTCGGAATCCTCACATAGCGCTGCTATGTTCCGGTTCCTGTGCGCCGTCCGCCTAGCCAGCCCGCCGCTCGCGACGCTTTCCTTGCCGACGACCCGTGCGGCAAGGCAAAGCGCGAAAACCACCCAATACTGAATTCGGAGATTTACACATGGCTGCAAAAGACGTCATTTTTGGCGCTGACGCGCGTCACCGCATGGTCGAAGGCGTGAACATCCTGGCCAATGCGGTCAAGGTCACGCTCGGCCCCAAAGGCCGCAACGTTGTGCTCGAGCGCTCGTTCGGCGCTCCCACCGTCACCAAGGACGGTGTCTCGGTCGCCAAAGAGATCGAACTCAAAGACAAGCTGCAGAACATGGGCGCGCAGATGGTCAAGGAAGTTGCTTCCAAGACCAGCGACATCGCCGGTGACGGCACCACCACCGCCACGGTGCTGGCCCAGTCGATCGTGCGCGAAGGCATGAAGTATGTTGCCGCCGGCATGAACCCGATGGACTTGAAGCGCGGCATCGACAAGGCCGTCATCGCCCTGGTCGCCGAACTGAAGAAGCAGTCCAAGGCCACCACGACGAGCAAGGAAATCGCGCAAGTCGGCACGATCTCGGCCAACAGCGATGAAGAGGTCGGCCGCATCATCGCCGAAGCGATGGACAAGGTTGGCAAGGAAGGCGTCATCACCGTCGAAGACGGCAAGAGCCTGAACAGCGAACTCGACGTCGTCGAAGGCATGCAGTTCGACCGCGGCTACCTGTCGCCTTACTTCATCAACAATCCGGAAAAGCAGTCCGCGATTCTTGACAATCCCTTCGTGTTGCTGTTCGACAAGAAGATCAGCAATATCCGCGACCTGCTGCCCACGCTGGAGCAAGTCGCCAAGGCCGGCCGTCCGCTGCTGATCGTCGCTGAAGAAGTCGAGGGC
>RGQD01000140.1 GCA_010030205.1 Betaproteobacteria bacterium | reverse complement strand
GGTCTGCCTTGCCGTGCGCTGATCACCGACATGGACCAGGTGCTGGGCCGCACTGCGGGCAATGCGCTCGAAGTGGCCGAGAGCCTGGATTTCCTGACCGGCAGCTTGCGCGAGCCGCGTCTGCTGGCGCTGACGCTGGCGTTGTCGGCCCAGTTGCTGCAGCTCGGCGGCTTGGCGCCCACGCTGGCCGCTGGCCAAGCGCTGGCCGAAGCCGCGCTGAACAGCGGCCGCGCCGCCGAATGCTTTGCGCGCATGGTGGCCGGGCTGGGCGGTCCGGCCGATGTGTTGACCGATGCGCGGCTGCCGGCGGCGCCGGTGCAGGTCGACTTGGTCGCGCCGCGTGACGGCGTGCTTGCGTCGATGGATGCGCGAGCGCTCGGGCTGGTGGTCGTCGAGCTGGGTGGCGGGCGCAGGCGCGCTGGCGACACGGTCGACCCGCGCGTGGGTTTGTCTGATATCCGGCCGCTGGGCAGCTTGTTGCGCGCCGGCGACCCGCTGCTGCGGGTGCATGCGGCCAGTGCGGCCCAGGCCCAGGCGGCCTGCCAGAGCCTGCTCGCTTCGATCACGTTGGCCGATGACGCGGCGCCTGTCGGCCCGGTCGTCATCGAGACGCTGATCCCAGCACCATGAACCCAAACACCATGACCGACGCTTCAGACGCCGCCGGCACTGTCCTGCGCCCGGTGGTCAAGGTCTGCGCCATCAGCAGCGCCGAGGAAGGCCGCGTCGCCGTGGCCGCCGGTGCCCAGGCACTGGGCCTGGTGCCGGCGATGCCCGGCAGGCCCGGAGTGATCTCCGAGGGTTTGATCGCCGAGATCCTCGACCGGGTGCGCAAGTCAACCCAGACCTTCTTGTTGACCCGTCAGCAGACGGCGGCCGACATCACGCGCCAACACCGGCGCTGCCCCAGCACCACCTTGCAGCTGGTCGACCGGCTGCCGTTCAAGGAGCTTGAGCAGCTGCGGCTGACCTTGCCGCGCGTTGCGCTGGTGCAAGTGGTCCGGGTGGTCGATGACGCCAGCCTCGACGAGGCGGTCGCGGTGGCGCCGCTGGTCGACGCGATCTTGCTCGACTTGGGCAACCTCAAGCCAGCGCTCAGGCCTGGCGCGGGCCGCAGCCATGACTGGACGCTGAGCCGCCGTATCCGCGACGCGGTCGCGGCGCTAGGCAAGCCGGTCTACCTGTCAGGCGGTCTGAGCGCGGGCACCGTGGCGGCGGCGATCGCTGCGGTGCAGCCGTTCGGGCTGGACCTGGGCGGCAGCGTTCGCACCGCCGGCCGGCTCGACGCGGTCAAGCTGGCGGCGTTCTTCGCGGTGCTGCCGGCCATCTGACAGCGCCAGGCCGCGGCGGCCAGCCTTGGCCGACCCCGAGCCACAATCCCGCCCAAACTGCCGATGGAGAGATCATCATGGACCGACGCCAATTCCAGACCCGCGCCATCGCTTTGCTGGGTGCTGCTGCCTTGCCCGCGGCCTTGCAGGCCCAGTCGCGGCCCGCCGGGCCCGGCGGTTTCCCCAGCAAGACGATCAAGCTGATCGTGCCTTACCCGGCCGGCGGCATCGTCGACGTGGTGCTGCGTGCCGTGGTCGACCCTTTGTCGGCCGAACTGCCGCAGCGCATGCTGGTCGAGAACCGCACCGGGGCCGACGGCCGTATCGGCTTGACGGCAGTGGCGCAGTCGCCGGCCGACGGCTACACCTTGCTCGCGGCAACGCCCCTCGTGTCGGTGGGCGAGCACCTGATGGCCGACATGGCCGGCCGCAGCAAGGACTTTGCCGGTGTCTGCGCGATCGCGGCGCCGCCGTCGGTGTTTGTCGCCTGGAGCGGGCTGTCGGTCAAGACGATGAAGGAGCTGATCGCGCTGGCCAGCAGCAAGCCGGGCGAGCTCAACGTGCCCAATCCGGGCACCGGCAGCTCGCACCACCTGGGCCAGGAAATGCTGTTCGAGCGCACCGGCATCAAGGTCGCCAACATCAACTACCGTGGCCAGCCGCCGGCGCTGATCGACATGGCCGAAGGCCGGCTTCACTTCGGCATGATCTCGCAGAGCCTGGCGCTGCCGCTGATCCAGGCCGGCAAGCTGCGGGCGCTGGCGGCCAACACCGTCAAGCGCACGCGCTCGCTGCCCGATGTGCCCACCATTGCCGAAGCCGGTTTCCCGGACGTGTTGGTGCAATCCTGGTACGGCGTGGCCGCGCCGGCCCGGACACCCGCGCCGGTGCTGGCCTACCTGGGCGAGCAGTTCCTGCAGACCCTGGCCCAAGCCGACACCCGCGCCAGGCTGGAGGCCATCGACGCCGAGGTCCTGGCGCTAGGCGGCGCCGCGTTCGATGCACTGATCGCCAGCGAGACCCTGCGCTGGGGCGCGTTGATCCGCAAGCGCGGCATCAAGATGGGTTGACGGCCCGGCGCCTGAACAGGCCGCCTGGCAAATCAGCACAATGCGTCGCTTTACCGTCTACCTTGCCACCATGACCGACACCCAAGCCCCTGCCACGCCGGCGCCAACGCTGGACCTGCTGATCATCGGCGCCGGTTTTGCCGGTCTGTACTTGCTGCACCGCGCTCGCCGACTGGGCCTGCAGGCCCGAGTGATCGAAGCTGCGGCTGGCGTGGGCGGCACCTGGTATCACAACCGCTACCCTGGCGCGCGGGTCGACATCCAGAGCCTGGAATACTCGTTTGGCTTCGATGAAGCGCTGCAGCAGGACTGGCACTGGAGCGAGCGCTACGCGGCGCAGGCCGAGTTGCTGCGTTATGCCAACCACGTGGCCGACCGTTTTGGGCTGCGCGACGGCATCCAGTTCAACACCCGCGTGGCGGGCGCGCAATTCGACGAGACCGCGCATGGCTGGCAGGCCTGGTCAGACAGCGGCGAGCGTTGGTCGGCGCGCTTCCTGTTGCTCGCTGCAGGGCCGTTGTCAACGCCCAACCAGCCCGATTTTGCTGGCCTGGCCGACTTCAAGGGCCGGGTTCTGCACACCGCAGGCTGGCCCGAGCAGCCGGTGGATTTCACTGGCCATCGCGTCGGCGTGATCGGCACCGGCTCATCGGGCGTGCAGTCCATTCCGGTGATCGCCGAGCAGGCGGCCGCGCTCACCGTGTTCCAGCGCACAGCCACTTATGCGGTGCCGGCGCACAACGGCCCGCTCGACCCTGAGCTCGAAGCTGCCGTCAAGGCCGACTACCCGGGTTTTCGCGAACGCAACCGCAAGATGATTGGCGGCTTTGGCTCGATGCAGCCGCCCAATATGTTCCCGGCGATGTCGGTGCCGGCCGAGGAGCGTGAGGCGCTGTTCGAGGCACGCTGGCGCCGCGGTGGCTTTGGCTTGCTGGGCGCTTTCAACGACCTGATCGTCAACCCGCAGGCCAACGAGCTGGCGGGCGACTTTGTGCGGCGCAAGATCCGCCAAACCGTGCACGATCCAGCCACGGCCGAGGCGCTGTGCCCGAGCCACCCGATCGGTTGCAAGCGGCTGTGCGTGGACACCGGCTACTACGCCACCTTCAACCGGCCCAATGTGCAGCTGGTCGATCTGCAGAAAGCGCCGATCGAGCACTTCACGCCGCAGGGGCTGGTCGCGGGCGGCGAGGAGCACCGCTTCGACACGCTGGTGTTGGCCACAGGCTTCGATGCGATGACCGGCACCGTGCTGCGGATGGATTTGCGCGGACGCGGCGGTGTGCGCATCCAGGACAAGTGGCGTGCCGGGCCGCTGAACTACCTGGGCATGGCGGTGGCCGGCTTCCCCAACCTGTTCAACATGGTGGGGCCGGGCAGCACCTCGGCCTTCACCAACGTGATCGTCGCCATCGAGCACCAGGTCAATTGGATCACCGACTGCATCGCCGATCTGCGGTCGCGAGGCCTGCACACCATCGAGGCCACGGCCGAGGCCGAGCAAGCCTACGTGGCCCATGTCAACACGGTGGCGGCGCGCACCATTTACCTGAACTGCAACTCCTGGTACCTGGGCGCCAACATCGCCGGCAAGCCACGGATCTTCATGCCGCTGTTCGGTTTTCCGGCCTATGTGGACAAGTGCGCCGAAGTGGTACGCCAGGGTTACGAGGGCTTCGCGCTGGCTTGAAAGCCTTGGTGGCGTTTGCCTGCAAGCTGCCCTAGACGGCTGCTCGCAAGCTTTGCGGCGGCGGGTTGACCTGGGCCTCTCAAGCAAATGTGGCTTTGCCACTTTGTTTGACCCCCCATGGGGGGCGGCCGGCTTCGGCCGGCCTCGGGGCGCTCAGGACTTCGCTGCGCCCGAACCCTCAGCTGCATCGTCGGCCGCCAGGTGGTCGACCGCGCGCCGCAAGCCGTCGCGCCCGAACGCGATGCCTTGCACCAGCATCGCGGCTTCCAGCGCGCCCAAGCAGCCCAGGATGGTGGCCGGATTGCTGTCGCCGAGGTGGCCGATGCGGAATGCCTTGCCCGTCAGCGGGCCCAGCCCGCCAGCGATCGCCACGCCGAAGCGGTCGCGAGCCACCGCGCGCAGAGCGTCGATGTCGACGCCTTCGGGCACGGTGATGGTCGTCACCGACACCGACCGGCTGGCCGGGTCGCGGGCGAAGAAGCCGAGTGCACCAGCCTCGGCCCAGCCTGCGACGGCCGCCTGCACCGCGCCGGCCAGACGCCGATGCCTGGCGTACAGCGCAGCTTCGCCTTCCAACGCGATCAGCCCGAAGGCGGCTTCGAGCCCGAACAACAGGTTCTGCGGTGGCGTGCCGCAGAACTTGCGGTAGTTCAGCGGGCTGCGGCGCAGCCGCCAGTCCCAGTAAAAGCGGGGCGCTGGGTTGCGTTCGGCCTGTTGCCAGGCCAGCGCGTCGACCGCGACAAAGCCCACGCCGGGCGGCGTCATCAAGCCTTTTTGCGATGCGCCCAGCACCACGTTGGCCGGCAGCGCGTCCATGTCGATCGGCGTGCAGCCCAGTGAGGCCACCGCGTCGACCACCAGCAATGCCGGGTGGCCGGTGGCCGTCATTGCGCTGCGGATCGCCCGCAGGTCGCTGGTGATGCCGCTGGAGGTGTCGGTGTGGACCACGAACACCGCGACGATCTGTTGCCCGGCATCGTCGCGCAGCGCCTGCGCCAGCGCTGCGGTATCGATTGCCCAGCCGGGCAGCCAGGGCGTGCGGACCACCCTGCGGCCCAGCGCCTCGGTCTGCACCGCCCAGGACTCGGAGAAATGCCCGGTGCCCGGGATCAGCACCGCGCCGCCTGGCGGCACCAGGTTCTCGACCACCGCCTCCCAGGCGCCATGGCCGTTGGTGGCATAGAAGAAGACCTCGGCGCCGTCGCTGTGCAGCAATCGGCGCAGGCCGGACTCACAGGCTGCGATCGTGTCGTCCAACCGCGGGTCGCCCATGTCCATGGGCTGGCGCGCCATCGCATGCAGCACCTCGTCGGGCACCGGCGTCGGGCCTGGCGACTGCAGCAAGCGGCGGCCTGGGATTCTGGGGCTGAGAGGGTTGGCAGGCATGATGGACTGGGCAGCGGCGCAGCAAGGCGCGGAACGCTGATGCTAAGGCTCAAACCAAAGCGGCCCGCCAAAGCTCGTCACCAGGGTCGACCCCGGTACAGCCCATGCTGGCGCGCGCTAGACTGGGTCCCGACCCGCGGCAGTGCCGCGGGCCCAAGCGCTCGCGCGAGCCCGGCAGACTGCCAGGCGGGATCGGCGGGCTTGCCAAACCCGTTCGAGAAAAGGCTGGACATGATGGATGCTCAAGCGCTGAAGTTGCTGCAGTGGCTGGCCGACGTGGAGGCCATCAAGCAGCTCAAGCACCGTTACTGCGCGCACTGCGACGCGGATTACGACGCCGATCGACTGGCCGAACTGTTCACCGAAGACGCCGTCTGGGATGGCGGCGTGATGGGTTTTCACGACGGGCGCGAAGCGATCCGCCGCTTTTTTCTCGGCTCGTCGGCCCGGGTGTCCTTCGCGATGCACATGGTCGCCAACCCGGTGATCGAGGTCGATGGCGATCGCGCCACCGGCCAGTGGTACCTCTGGCAGCCGATGGTCTACGCCTTGCCGGGCGGCGATCAGGCGCACTGGTTGTCGGCGCGCTACGACGACCGCTATCGGCGCTGCGCCGATGGCTGGAAGTTCGAGCATGTGGCGATCACGATCAAGTTCCTGACACCGTACGAGCAGGGTTTTGCCAAGGTCCGCATCGCCGATGTCCACGGCGCCAAGACAAGACCCAGTCCGTAGCTCAGCGCCGGCGCGCCGATCGCCGCGCAGCGGCCAGCACCAGAGGCTGGTACCACGACCCAAGCAGGCGCAGCAACTTGTCGGCCAGCTTGGCGTCGCGGCCGACCAGCACCCGGCGCTGGTTGCGCTCGACCGCGCGCAGGATCTGCAGCGCGGCCGACTCGGCCGAGGTGGCGTTGAGCAGTTGGTCAAAGTGGGCGCGGGACTTCTCGTTGTCACGCCCCGTGATCAGCGCCACGCTGGGGTCCATCCTGGCCTGGCGGGCGATCTGCCTCGGTGTAGCCGCGCACCGCGAACTTCGAGGCGTTGTAGCAGCCGTTCAAAGGCAGCGACATCAGGCCGAACAGGCTCGACAGGTTGATCACATGGCCGTCCCCTGACGCCCGCAAGTGGGGCAGGAAGGCTTGCGTGCCCCAGACCACGCCCCAGAAGTTGATCGACATCAGCCACTCGAAGTCTTCGCGCTTCACATGTTCGAGCGTGGTCGACAGCGCCACGCCCGCGTTGTTGAAGATCAGGTGGATTTGGCCGTGCGCTGCGGCCGCCTGGTCGGCCCAGGCGTAGACCGCTGCGCGGTCGGCGGTGTCGACCTGCGCGGTGCTGATGCGCAGGCCCGGGTTGCGCTGCTGCGCCAGCACCGCGCTGGCCGCCAGGCCGACCGGGTCGATGTCGGACAGCGCCAAATGGCAGCCGCGGCCGGCCAACTCAAGCGCCAGCGCCCGGCCTATGCCCGATGCCGCACCGGTGATCGCGGCCACTTTGTCGTTGAAATTTTTCATATCGGGCAGAGCCTTCAAAGTCTTGGGAGATTGCGGCCCGACCCGCCGGGCGCTGGGTCAAGCGGCGAATCCGCGCACCGGCAGCGCCGGGCTGCGGCGAAGCCAGTTGTGCTCGGCGTATCGGGCTCGGCCATCGGTGGCATGCAAGGTGTAGGCTTGGCGCGACCTGGGCGAGCGGTTGGCCAGACTGTGGTGCGGCAGCATGCCGTGCAGGCATACCAGCGTTCCTGCCGCCACCTCCACCGGCAGCGCCTGGGTCGGCCAGGGCGTGGCGTCCAGCGGCTCCATGTGCAGGCGGTCGCCCTCGCGGACATAGCGCTCGCGCAGCGGCCCATGGTGGCCGCCCGGCGCCACCCACAGGCAGCCGTTGTCGATGCTGGCGTCCTCGAGCGCAAACCAGAAACCCGTCACCGACCTGGGCGCCGTGTCGAAGAAGCTCGCGTCCTGGTGCCAGCCGACCTCGCCGCCGATGCCTGGCTGCTTGAAGATCAGCATCGACTGCCAGAGCTGAGGGTCGACCAGCCCGAGGTCGGCCGCCAGCTCAGCCATTGCCGGGGTGCGCGAAAACCGATCGAACAAAGGGTCCAGGTCGTGCAGTGCATGGCCGATCTTGTTGATCGACAGTGCTTTGGATTGACGCAGCCGGCCCGCTGTGTCGAAGGCCTCTTCCTCAAAAAAGCACTCGATGCCTTCGGCCGAGTCCAGGAACGCCGCATCGGCGCTGCGCCGCCCCTGGTCATTGGTCGAGAAGACGCTGCGGTGTGCCTCGGCGTCGAAAGCCTCGACGATTTGCCGGGCGCGCTCGCGCAGCGCGGCCAATTCATGCTCGGGCTTGAAGCCTGGCAATACGAGGTAGCCTTCGGCCTGGTATCGGTCTTGCTGCTGTGCGTTGAGCATCGAGCGATGATGCCATCCCGGCGTTTGTCAGCCGAAATCCGCAACCGATTGTTTTCACCAGAGGATAAGCATGTTGATCCGCAACGCCACCCTGCCAGACGGCCGCACCGGTGTGGACCTGTTGGTGCGCGACGGCCGCATCGCTGCGGTCGGCGAGCAGCTGTTCGCCCACCAGTCCCCACCGGCCGACGCCGAGCTCGTCGACGCCGAGGGCTGGCTGCTCAGCCCGCCGTTTGTCGACGCCCACTTTCACCTCGACTCGACGCTGAGCTACGGCCTGCCGCGGGTCAACGCCAGCGGCACGCTGCTCGAAGGCATCGCGCTGTGGGGCGAGCTCAAGCCTTTGCTGACGCAGGAGGCGCTGGTCGAGCGCGCGATGCAGTACTGCGACTGGGCGGTGGCCAAGGGCTTGCTGGCGATCCGCAGCCATGTCGACATCTGCGACGATCGCCTGCTGGCGGTGCGGGCGCTGCTCGAGGTCAAGCAGCGGGTCGCACCCTACCTGGATCTGCAACTGGTGGCGTTCCCGCAGGACGGTCTGCTGCGCGCACCGGGCGCGCTGGCCCTGCTCAAGCGCGCGCTCGACCTCGGCGTCGACGTGGTCGGTGGCATCCCGCATTTCGAGCGCACTTCTGAACAAGGGGCCGAGAGCGTGCGCCTGCTGTGCGAACTGGCCGCCGAGCGTGGCCTGCCGGTCGACATGCACTGCGACGAGAGCGACGATCCGCTGTCGCGCCACATCGAGACCCTGGCCTTCCACGCCCGGCGGCTGGGGCTGGAGGGCCGCGTCACCGGCTCGCACCTGACCTCTATGCACTCGATGGACAACTACTACGTCTCGAAGCTGATCCCGCTGATCCGGGAGGCCGGCGTGCAGGTGGTGGCCAACCCGCTGATCAACATCACGCTGCAAGGCCGGCACGACAGCTACCCCAAGCGCCGCGGCATGACGCGCGTGCCCGAGTTGATGGCCGCCGGCGTCAACCTTGCCTTTGGCCACGACTGCGTGATGGATCCCTGGTACTCGCTAGGCTCGGGTGACATGCTGGAGGTGGCGCAGATGGGCCTGCACGTGGCGCAGATGACCAGCCAGGCCCAGATGCAGTCCTGCTTCGACGCGGTGACGGTCAACGCCGCCCGGGTGATGGGCCTGGTCGACTACGGCCTCACGCCGGGTTGCCAAGCCGACTTCGTGCTGTTGCAGGCGCGCTCGACAGTCGAGGCGCTGCGCCTGCGGCCGCCCCGACTGCGCGTGATCAGGCGAGGCAGGCTGCTGGCCAGCACGCCACCGGTGGTCGCCACGCTGGGCCTGGCCGGTCGGCCGGCCCAGGTCGACTGGACCTTGAGCCGGTGAACTATGCCGCAGCATTTGTCGAACTGCGGTGAGATCTGGCGGTCGCCAAACGATGAGCCGCAGACCGGATTCGTTAAAATGTTAGGAGCAGGGTTGTCCTGTGAACATATCAACTTATGAAACTTATCGGATCGCTGACCAGTCCTTACGTGCGCAAAGTGCGTGTCGTGATGGCGGAAAAAAAGCTCGACTACCAATTCGTGCTCGAAGACGTCTGGGGCAGTGACGAGATGCTCAAATTCAACCCGCTGGGCAAAGTGCCCTGCCTGTTGATGGAGGGTGGCGAAGCGGTTTTTGACTCGCGGGTGATCGTTGAGTATGTCGACACCTTGTCGCCTGTGGGCCGGTTGATCCCGGCGTCGGGCCGCGAGCGGGTCGAGGTCAGGACCTGGGAAGCATTGGCCGACGGCGTTTGCGATGCGCTGCTGCTGGCGCGGATGGAGGCGACCTGGGGCCCGCGCGAAGGCGCTCGCAGCCAGCCGTGGATAGACCGCCAGATGAGCCGCGTCACCAGTGCGCTCAAGGCCATGAGCTTGGGGCTGGGCGACAAGCCCTGGTGCAACGGCAACCACTTCACGCTTGCCGACGTGGCTGTGGGTTGCGCGCTGTCATACCTCGATTTTCGCTTCGGCCACATCGACTGGCGCGGTGACCACGCCAA
Source organism: Betaproteobacteria bacterium (assembly GCA_010030205.1). Taxonomy (GTDB): domain Bacteria; phylum Pseudomonadota; class Gammaproteobacteria; order Burkholderiales; family Burkholderiaceae_C; genus Pseudaquabacterium. The sequence continues at coordinate 2,161 of RGQD01000140.1, read as the reverse complement.
CTTGGCCAAGTTGGCCGAGAAGCTGGCGGCGCGGCCGAGCTTCGTCGACAGCGCACCGCCTGCCGCCTGATCGCCCCAAGGCCGGCCGAAGCCCGCCGCCCCCCGTGGGGATCAAGCAAAGCGGCAAAGCCACATTTGCTTGAGAGTCCCGCGCTCAGGCGCTCAGGCTTTCGCAGCCTGAAAGCTGTCGCTTCTGGCCAGCGGCCAGTAGCGGCTGAACACCTCCAGCGGCCAGTCGGCCTCTCCGCGCTCGGCGGCCAGCAGCGCGCCCGGAGCCACCGTGGCCAGTTGCTGGTCCAGTGAGCTCACTTCCTGGTTGCTGTCGCGCCGCATGATGTGGGCAGCGCTGATCTGGTCGGGGTGGCTCAGGCCTGCGGCCTGCACCAATTCCTGCAGCGCTTCCAGCGTCTGGCGGTGGAAATGGGTCACGCGTCGGGTTTTGTCAGGCACCACCAGCGCTTGCTGACGCAGCGGGTCCTGTGTCGCCACACCGGTCGGGCAGGCGTCGGTATGGCAGTGTTGGGCCTGGATGCAGCCGAGCGCGAACATGAAGCCGCGCGCCGAGTTGCACCAATCCGCGCCCAGCGCCATCGCGCGGGCGATGTCGAAGGCGCTGACGATCTTGCCGGCGCAGCCGATGCGGATGCGGCTGCGAAGGTTCAGCCCGACCAGCGTGTTGTGCACCAGGCGCAGGCCTTCCTGCATCGGTGAGCCGACATGGTCGCTGAACTCCAGCGGCGCGGCGCCGGTGCCCCCTTCGGCGCCATCGACGACGATGAAGTCCGGCAGCAGGTCGCTCTCGGCCATCGCCTTGGCCAGCGCAAACCATTCCCAAGGGTGGCCGATGCAGAGTTTGAAACCCACCGGTTTGCCGCCCGACAGCTTGCGCAGCCTGTCGAGGAACTGCAACATGCCCAGCGGCGTCGCGAAAGCGCTGTGAGCTGCCGGCGAGACACAGTCGACCCCCATCGGCACGCCGCGCGCCGAGGCGATCTCGATCGACACCTTGGGCCCGGGCAACACGCCGCCATGGCCGGGTTTGGCGCCCTGGCTGAGCTTGAGCTCGATCAGCTTGACCTGCGGGTCGCGGGCGTTGGCCTCGAACTTGGCCTCGCTGAAGCTGCCGTCATCGGCTCGGCAACCGAAGTAGCCCGAACCGATTTCCCAGACCAGGTCGCCGCCGTTCTGGCGGTGGTGAACGCTGATCGAACCCTCGCCGGTGTCGTGCATGAAGCCGCCGGCCTTGGCGCCGCCGTTGAGCGCCAGGATCGCGTTGGCGCTGAGCGCGCCGAAGCTCATCGCTGAGATGTTGAACAGGCTGGCCGAATAGGGCTGGCTGCAGCGGTCGCCGCCGATGCTGACGCGGAAATTGTGGCCGGCCAGCGTGCTGGGCTGCAGCGAGTGGTTGATCCACTCGTAGCCCGCCTGGCCCACGTCAAGTTGGGTGCCGAAGGGCCGCTTGTCGGATTCCCCCTTGCTGCGCTGGTAGACCAGCGAGCGCTGCTGGCGCGAAAACGGCACTGCCTCGCGGTCACTCTCCAGCAAATACTGCCGGATCTCAGGGCGGACCCATTCGAACAGGAAGCGGATATGGCCGATCACGGGATAGTTGCGCAGCAGCGCATGTCGGGTCTGGCGCAGGTCCCTGAGCCCGATCACCAGACCGGTGGCGCCGAGCAGCCCCAGCCAGAGGCCTTGGTGCAAAGTGAACCAGGACAAGAGCCCAGCCAGCAAGGCCATGCTGGCCGTCAGCAAGGTCAGGTAGCGGATGGGGAAATGGCGGTCAAGCGCGATCAACCAGGTGGGCATGGCTATCCTTGTCTTGGCCTGCAATGCGCCGCCGGGAGGGCGGTGCCATCACGTCGAATCATGTAAACCAGTTTAAATTGGTATTACAACGCATTAGTGTCAGGCCTGAACGCTGGAGTAGAACCGCATTGTTCGTGCTGTTCGTCGGTAATTACCCTTAGTCCACGGTCTGACGATAGCGCAGCAGCGACAGCGCTGCGGCCGCCGCCAGGAACAGCGCCATCGGCCAGAGCTCTGGCCAGAGCTGCGTCAAACCATTGCCCTTGAGCAAAATGCCGCGAACGATGCGCAGGAAATGCGTCAGTGGCAGCACCTCGCCCAGCAACTGTGCCCATCGCGGCATGCCGCGGAA
>RGQD01000139.1 GCA_010030205.1 Betaproteobacteria bacterium | reverse complement strand
GCCGAGGTCGCCCTGAGCTGCGATCTGGTTCTCAAGGTGCGCTCACCGCAAGCGAGCGAGTTGAACTTGATGCGCCCGGGCGCGGCCGTGGTCGGCATGCTCGACCCATTCGATCGCCCTGGCCTCGAAGCGATGGCTGCCAGTGGGCTGACTGCATTCGCACTCGAAGCCGCGCCCCGGATCACTCGCGCTCAAAGCCTGGACGTCCTCTCAAGCCAGGCCAACATCGCCGGGTACAAGGCGGTGCTGATTGCCGCCAATGTCTATCCGCGCTTCTTCCCCCTGCTCATGACCGCAGCAGGCACCGTCAAAGCTGCGCGGGTACTAGTGCTCGGCGCGGGTGTTGCTGGCCTGCAGGCGATCGCAACGGCGAAGCGCCTAGGCGCCGTCGTCGAAGCCTTCGATGTCCGCCCGGATGTGAAGGAGCAGGTCGAGTCGCTGGGTGCCAAGTTTGTCGAAGTCCCGCTGACCCCCGAAGAGGCTGCGCTGGCAAAGGGTCAGGGCGGTTATGCCCGTGAAATGGGCGAAGACTACAAACGGCGCCAGAGCGTGCTCGTGGCCGAACGGGTTGCACTCGCGGATGTGGTCATTACGACGGCTCTTATTCCGGGTCGTGCGGCACCGCTTCTGGTGACGGGTTCGATGGTCGCCGGCATGCGGGCAGGGGCCGTCATCGTTGACATGGCTGCGGGTCGCGGTGCCGATGGGATCTGCGGTAACTGCGAGCTATCCGAAGCGGATCGCAACGTTGTACGCCATGGCATCGTCATCGTAGGAGAAACCAATCTGCCTGCGATGCTGGCCGCCGACGCGAGCGCGCTGTATGCGCGCAACGTGCTCGACTTCCTCAAGCTCGTCATCGATGGTGAGGGTCACCTTCACATCGATACGGAAGATGAAATTGTCCGCGCGGTACTGGTGTGCCGTGACGGTCAGGTCTTGCGCGGCTGATCGCGCAAGCTTCAAAGGACCAGGAGAAAACCCATGGATGCGCTCAGTCCCGGCGTGACCAATCTGATCATTTTTGTGCTGGCGATCTACGTCGGCTACCACGTGGTCTGGACCGTCACACCCGCGCTGCACACACCGCTGATGGCGGTGACCAATGCCATCAGCGCGATCGTCATCGTCGGTGCGATGCTCGCTGCCGCGCTGACCGAGACCACGCTGGGCAAGACCATGGGCGTGCTGGCCGTCGCACTGGCTGCGGTCAATGTCTTCGGCGGCTTTCTGGTCACGCGGCGCATGCTTGAGATGTTTCGCAAAAAGGACAAGAAAGGGGGGGCGAAATGAAGGCCTCGCTCTGGGCCCCGGTGGTGGTCTTCCTGGCCACCTCAGTCCCCACGGTGCTGGTGCTCCAGCATCTGCAAATCGGCGGTGAATACCGCCTGTGGATCGCGATCGTGGTCGGCGGCCTCGCCACCGCCTTCGCACAGTCGCGGCTGGCGCAGCGGGAGAACAAACCATGAGCATGAACCTCGTCACGCTGCTGTACCTGGTCGCCAGCGTCTGCTTCATCCAGGCGCTCAAGGGCTTGTCGCACCCGACCAGTTCGATCCGCGGCAACTTGTTTGGCATGGTCGGCATGACGATCGCGGTGCTGACCACGGCCGCGCTGATCGTCAAGTTGTCGCCGGGTAGCGCGTCCGGCATGGGCTGGGTGCTGCTCGGCTTGGTGGGCGGCGGCGCCTACGGCGCCTGGCGCGCCAAGACGGTCGAGATGACCAAGATGCCCGAGCTGGTGGCTTTCTTCCACAGCATGATCGGCATGGCCGCAGTGTTCATCGCGGTCGCTGCAGTGGTCGAGCCCCATGCTTTTGGCATCGTCGCCAAAGGCGTGGCGATTCCGGCCGGCAACCGGCTCGAGCTGTTCCTCGGCGCGGCGATCGGTGCGGTCACCTTCAGCGGCTCGGTGATCGCTTTCGGCAAGCTCAGCGGGACCTACAAGTTCAGGCTGTTCCAAGGTGCGCCGGTGCAGTTTGCCGGCCAGCACAAGCTCAACCTGTTGCTCGGTCTGGGCACGCTGGGTCTGGGGCTGGCGTTCATGCTCAGCGGCGACAGTGCCAACAGCAACAGCTTTTTCTTCGCGATGCTGGTGCTGGCTTTCGTGCTGGGCGTGACGCTGATCATCCCGATCGGCGGCGCCGACATGCCGGTGGTGGTGTCGATGCTCAACAGCTATTCAGGCTGGGCCGCGGCCGGCATCGGCTTCTCGCTGAACAACGCGATGCTGATTGTTGCCGGCAGCCTGGTGGGCAGTTCGGGCGCGATCCTGAGCTACATCATGTGCAAGGCGATGAACCGTTCGTTCTTCAATGTGATCGGCGGCGGTTTCGGTGGCGAGGCCAGCGCTGCGGCCACCGGCACGGCGGAAGCGCGGCCGGTCAAGACCGGCAGCGCCGACGACGCGGCTTTCGTGCTCGGCAATGCCGAGACGGTGGTGATCGTGCCAGGCTACGGCTTGGCAGTGGCCCGCGCCCAGCATGCGGTCAAGGAACTGGCGGCCAAGCTGACCGAGAAAGGCATCACGGTGAAGTACGCGATCCACCCAGTGGCCGGACGGATGCCAGGCCACATGAACGTGCTGCTGGCCGAGGCCGAAGTGCCGTACGACCAGGTGTTCGAGATGGAAGACATCAACGGCGAGTTCGGCCAGGCCGACGTCGCGATCATCCTGGGCGCCAACGACGTGGTCAACCCTGCGGCCCACATCAAGGGCAGCGCGATCTACGGCATGCCGATCCTGGAGGCCTACAAGGCCAAGACCATCATCGTCAACAAGCGTTCGATGGCCGCGGGCTACGCCGGGCTGGACAACGAGCTGTTCTACATGGACAAGACGATGATGGTGTTCGGCGACGCCAAGAAGGTGGTCGAGGACATGGTCAAGGCGATCGAGTAGCGGCTGGGTCGGCGCGACAGCGCCTGACCCCGTGACGAAGGCCGGCATCGCCGGCCATTTTTTTGCATCTCCCCCGTCGCGGCTAGCGAATCCCCTGAGACCGCGCGCGTCAGCCCTGAGCCAGAATCGACCATGCCCTGGAGGGATCCGATGCGCAAGATTTGGCTCAAGCAATATCCGGTCGGCGTGCCGGCGGAGGTCAAGACCGACCTCTACCCGTCCTTGGTGGCCTTGATCGACGAGAGCCTGCAGCGATACCGTGATCTGGCTGCCTACAAGTTCATGGGCCGCTCCTTTCGCTTTGGCGAGATCGACGAGGCGTCGCACGCGCTGGCCGCCTGGCTGCAAGCCCAGGACCTGGCGCGCGGGGATCGGGTGGCGATCATGCTGCCCAACGTGCCGCAATACCCAGTGGCGGTGGCCGCGGTGCTGCGCGCCGGCCTGGTGGTGGTCAATGTCAACCCGCTGTACACGCCGCGCGAACTCGAGCACCAGCTCAAGGATTCGGGCGCCAAGGCGATCGTCGTGTTGGAGAACTTCGCTGGCGTGCTGGCCCAGGTCGTCGAGCATTTGCCGATCAAGACCGTGCTGGTCGCGGCGATGGGCGACATGCTGGGCTGGTTCAAAGGCACGCTGGTCAACCAGGTCGTGCGGCGGGTCAAAAAGCTGGTGCCGGCTTTCACACTGCCTGCCAGCGTGAGCAGCACACGCTTCAACGAGGCGCTGGCGCGTGGCCGGGGGCTGAGTTTTGCGCCAGTCCAACTCGGACCCGATGACATCGCGGTGCTGCAGTACACCGGCGGCACGACCGGCGTGAGCAAAGGCGCGGTGCTGCTGCACCGCAACCTGGTTGCCAACATCTTGCAGGCCGAAGCCTGGTACCAGCCTGCGCTCAACAAGATCCCGCCCGGCCAGCAAATCGTCACCGTCTGCGCGCTGCCGCTCTACCATATCTTCGGTTTCAACGCCAACATGATGCTGGGGCTGCGCATGGGCGGCTGCAACATCCTGATCCCCAATCCGCGTGACATTCCGGCGCTGCTCAAGGATCTGGCGGCCCAGCCTTTCCATAGTTTCCCAGCGGTCAACACCTTGTTCGCGGCGATCGCCAACCACCCGGACTTTGACAAGGTCGACTGGAGCGCGCTGAAGATCTCGGTCGGCGGCGGTATGGCCGTGACCCAAGGCACTGCGCGGCTTTGGTTGGACAAGACCGGTTGCCCGATCTGCGAGGGTTACGGCCTGTCCGAGACCAGCCCTTCGGCCACCTGCAACCTGGTCGACAGCAGTGCTTTCAACGGCAGCATCGGCTTGCCGATACCCAGCACCGAAGTCGTGCTGCTCGACGACGAGGGCCATGAAGCGCCGCAAGGCAGCGCGGGCGAGATCGCGATCCGCGGTCCGCAGGTGATGGCCGGCTATTGGCAGCGCCCCGACGAGACCGCCAAGGCGATGACGGCTGACGGGTTCTTCCGCACCGGCGACATTGGCGTGATGGACGAGCGCGGCTATTTCCGCATCATCGACCGCAAGAAAGACATGATCCTGGTCTCGGGTTTCAACGTCTACCCCAACGAGATCGAGGACGTTCTGTCGCAACTGCCAGGGGTTGTCGAATGCGCGGCGGTCGGCATCGCCGACGAGAAGACTGGCGAGGCGGTCAAGGTGGTGATCGTCAGGAAGAGCCCGGCGCTGACCGAGGCCGAGGTGCGGGCCTGGTGCGAGGCCAACCTGACCGGCTACAAACGGCCCAGAATGATCGAATTCCGCAACGACCTGCCCAAGTCCACAGTCGGCAAGATCCTGCGTCGCGAACTGCGCGAGGCCAAGCGCTGATTGCCTGTGCATTTCACGCCTCATGGCTTGACGGACTGAATGGCACTGCCCGCTTGCCGGGGCGGCTTGTGCAGGCACACTGACGCCCATGTCCGCCCGCATCCACATCGACCCTCCTCCCGCCGGGACCGCGCTGGCCGCCGGTGCCGAGCTGCTTCTGCCCGCCAACGCCAGCCGCCACGTGCAGGTCTTGCGCCTGCAACCCGGTCAGCAGATCACGCTGTTCGATGGCCGAGGCGGCGAGTGGGGGGCCGAGATTCTGGCGATGGACCGCAAGACGGTCAGCACCCGCCTGATGGTCCACCTGGCGGTCGAGCGCGAGCTGGCCACCGAGGTCACGCTAGCGCTGGGCATGCCGGCCAACGAGCGCATGGACGGCTTGGTCGAAAAAGCCACCGAGCTCGGCATGCGCTATCTCCAGCCGCTGGTCTGCGAGCGGTCGGTGCTGCGCCTGGCCGGCGAGCGCGCCGAGCGCAAGGCCGCGCACTGGCAGGCGATCGCGGTATCAGCCTGCGAGCAAAGCGGTCGCAACCGGGTGCCGCGGGTCGCGCTGCCGATGAATTTGCGCGACTGGCTTGCGGCACAGGCCGGGTCGGTCAGCCGCCGGTTGCTGCTGAGCCTGGCGCCCAACGCGCTGCCGCTGGCGCGAAGCCTGTCGACCGCCGCGGCGATCACCGCGCTCAGCGGCCCTGAAGGCGGCCTCAGCGCTGCCGAGATCGCGCTGGCCGAGAGCTGTGGCTTCCTGCCGGTGAGCCTGGGCGCGCGGGTCTTGCGCGCCGACACTGCACCGCTGGCTTTGCTGGCCTGCGTCGCCGCACTGGAAACCCCATGAACCCCCGCTTGCTGTTGTTGACGCTGTGCCAAGGCCTGTTGATGGTCAACAACGTCGTCTTCGTCGCAATCAACGGCCTGGTCGGGCTGGCGTTGGCGCCCGTGGGATGGATGGCCACGCTGCCGATCACCGGCTATGTGGCGGGCGGCGCCATTGCCACCACGCTGGTGGCGCGGCACCAGCGGCGCTGGGGCCGGCAGCGCACTTTCCAAATCGGTCTGGGCGTGGCGATCGCCAGCGCCGGGGTCTGCGCTTATGCGGCGATGACGCGCAACTTCTGGCTGCTGACCTGCGCCACCTTGGTGGCCGGTTACTACAACGCCAACGGCTCGCTGTACCGTTTTGCGGCGGTCGAACTGGTGACGCCCGACTTCAAGGAGCGTGCGATCTCCTGGGTGCTGGCCGGCGGCATCATCGGCGGCGTGGTCGGCCCGAACCTGGCGACCTGGAGCCGCGACACGATGAGCCAACCCTTTGCCGGCGCCTACCTGGTGCTGATGGGCGTGGCCTTGCTCAGCCTGATGTTGATGCAATTCATCCCGTTCCCGCCCTTGCCCGGCCAAGGTTCTGTGGGCCGCCAAGGTCGGCCGCTGGCCGAGATCGTGCGCCAGCCGGTGTTCATCATCGCCGCGGCAGGCTGCGCGATCGCCTATGGCGTGATGAACCTGTTGATGGCCGCCACGCCGATCGCGATGGCGCAGTGCGGCCACCCCTTCAGCGCCGCCGCGCTCGTGCTGGAATTTCATGTGCTGGGCATGTTCGTGCCGAGTTTTTTCACCGGCAAGCTGGTCAAGCGATTCGGCGTGTTGCCGATCATGTGCATCGGCTTGCTGCTCAACCTGGGCTGCGTGTTGTTCGCACTCAGCGGCCAGGACTTGATGCATTTCCTGGGCGCGCTGCTGGTGCTGGGTGTGGGCTGGAACTTTCTCTACATCGGTGCCAGCACCTTGGCCACGCAGGCCTGGGCGCCCGAGGAAAAGACCCGGGCCCAGGCGGCGCTGGACTTCTGTGTCTACTCGACGATGACGCTGACCTCGTTTTCGTCAGGCGCACTGGTGACCACCGGCGGCTGGACCGCGATGAACCTGGGCACGCTGTTGCCGATCGGCTTGCTGGCCGCGGCGCTGCTGTGGCTGGCGAGGCTGCGGCTGCAGCCGCAACCGGCCTGAAGCCGCGCCGCCTGGCTTGAGGCCCGCCAGATCAACTCGAGGTGGCCGCCGCTTGGAATGAGCCCGCCGCCTGGCCGGCGTTGGCCGGCAGCAATGAAATGTCGATGTTGTAGAGCTCCGCCACGTTGCCGCAGACAATCGCGCGCCTTTGCTCAGGGCTCAGCTGTCCCGTCTGCTCAGCCAACATCTGCTGCGACCAGGGCCAGGTCGAATCCGAATGCGGGAAATCGTTGGCCCACATCAGCCGCTTCCAGTTCATCTGGTCGGCCGACCGGAACGCGACCCAGTCGTCCTGGAAGGTGGTGTAGATGTGCTCAGAGAAATACTCACTCGGCAGCTTGTCGAGCTTGACGTCAGGCGCCAGCCAGTTGCGATGGCGCGTGTAGGCGTGGTCCATCCGGTACAGGTAATGCGGCACCCAGCCGGCGTCGGCCTCGACACAGACCACCCGAAGCGCCGGGTGGCGCTGGAACACGCCGCCGAAAATCAGCGTGCCGATGATGTCCTGGTTGCCACGGATGATCGACAGGAAGGTGTTGATGCGCGGGCCGCGCACTTTCGCAGTGTCCTTGGTCGTCAGGATGTGAAAAGACAGCGGCAGATCGAGTTCGATCGCGGCTTCCCAGACCGGGTCATAGACGCGTGAGTCGTAGTCCTCGACCGCCGGGTTGCCCGGCATCATCACGCCGCGCAGACCCAAGGCCTTGATTGCCCGAAAGTCCGCAACCATCTCTTGAGGCGATCGCCCCGCCGACTGGCCACAGCCCAGCAGCCGGCTTGGATGCTTGGCGCAAAAACCGGCGATCCAGCGGTTGTAAGCCGCAAAGCAAGCGGCTTTGTAATCGAAATCGCTGTGATTGCACAGCAGCATACCCACGGTCGGGTAAATGATCTCGGCCGAGACACCGTCCCGTGCCTGATCGTCCATCCGTGCGTCCGGGTCCCAACCACCTCGGTGCAGTTCGCTGAACTTCACGCCCGCCCGGGTGATCTGTTCGGGCGGTTTGCCGGCGGCGGCGACCAGACCGAGCTGGATCGGCCGCGCCATGCCGTCGATCTGGAAAACATCGCCTTCGTGCTCGGTCGAGACGATGCGCGGCGCCTTGTCGCGCCAGGCACGGTCGATGTGCGCGGTGTAGGTGTCCGGGGCCTCGGTGATGTGCGAATCGGCTGAGATCAGCGGGTAGTCCATGCGGATGTTCTCCTCAGGTGGTGGATCAGTCTATCTGGGCTTGCGGGGATGACAGGCTCACGCCACAGTCCGTGGCGCCTTGCCCAGCTCGGCCATCAGCTGCTGCTTGAGCTTGTACTTCTCGACCTTGTTGGTCGGGGTCAGCGGCAGTGCCGGCACGAATCGCACATGCCTGGGCACCATGTATTTGGGCATCACCTCGCGCGCGTGGTCGCGCAGTTCGCTCTCGCTCATGGTCTGCCCGTCCTTGAGTTCGACGAACACCGCCACATCGTCCTCGTCGCCGACGTCGGCCGGTACCGGAATGGCGGCCGTGGCGCGCACTTTGGGGTGGCCGTTGATCAGGTCTTCGACCTGGTACGACGACACGTTCTCGCCGCGCACCCGGAAGAATCCTCCCATGCGGTCGACGAAATACCACAGGCCGTCCTGGCCGCGATAGCAGGCATCCCCGGTGTGGAACCAGCAGTTGCGCAGGGTGCGGATGGTGGCTTCGGGCTTCTTGAAATACGCTTCCAGGATCAGGCTTGGAAAGCGCGGACGGAAGGCCAACTGGCCCAGCTCGCCATCGGCGACCTGGTTGTCTTCCGGGTCGAGCACGGCGGCATCGAGCAGCGGCGAGGGCAGGCCCATGAAACCCTTGGCCAGTGGCTGGTCGCCGCGGATCACCGGCAGGCCAAACGCCGACATCGCCGCACGAACCTCCGCTTTGGACGGCCCGCGCCACAAGGCCTTGGGCGTGCCTTCGGTGTCGCCCAGCTCGTCGATCAGCGCCGCGCAACCCATGCCGGCCTCGGTCTGACCGAAACCGCAGGTGATGAAGTCGATGCCGAAGCGCTGCGCCACCGCATGGTGGTTCAGCGGCAGCGGCTGCATGTGGACCTTGTTGAGCGTGTTCTCGCTGTCGCTGGCACGCGGCGCAGCGCTCATCAGCCACGGAATCATCACGTCGACCAACACGGCAGTGGAGCAGCCGTTGCGCGCAATGCGGTCCCAGAACGTGTTGGGGCTGAACTTGTCCCACAGGCTCACGGTGTTGCCGTTCCAGACCGCGCGCGTGATCATGAAGAACGCGCCGCCGACGTGGTACAGCGGCAGGTCGCAGTAGATGACATCGTCCGGGCCGTTCATGTTGCGCATCACCAGCGAGTACTGGTTCATCCAGCGAAAGCTCTGCAGCACGCCCTTGGCCGGGCCGGTCGTCCCCGAGGTGTAGATGATGTTGGCCAGGTCCGAGTACACACGCGGCACCGCCACCGCGACGCCCGCATCGGCCAGCACCTGCGCCAGTTCCCCAACGCGGCGGCCGGCGCCAAATCCTGCCGGCAATTTGCCCTGGCCGAAGTCATGGTCACCGGGCAGCGGCCGGTGCACCAGCAGCGCTTCGATCGAGGTCTCGGCCAGCACCTCGTGCACAGGCTCGACGCAGTCGGTGCCAACGACCAGCACGCGCGGCAGCGTGTCGTTCAACTGGTAGCTCAGCAGCTTGCCCTTGTAATTGAAGTTCACCGGTGCATAAATGCAGCCGATACGCCAGCAGGCGAACATCACGAGTGTGGCGACCAGCGAGTTGCGCGTCATCACGCTGATGCGATCGCCGGTGATGGCGCCTTGCGCGACCAGGCCCGCAGCCACCGCGTTGGCCTGGCGCGCGAACTGCGCATAACTCAGCCGGATGTCATCCTCGCCATAGTCGATGAAGAGCTTGTCAGGTTGCTGGCGCACCCAGTCGTCGAAGCGGTCGATCACGACATCGCCTTCCGACACCATCTTGGCGAAGGCTTGCTGCGGGGTCATCACAGCGGACAAGTGCATGTCGGACATCTCCATCGGTTGCCGCGGACGCGGTCACGTTCATCGGTTTTGCGCCAGGCATGGCGCGCGGCGAGTTGCCTAGCGGTGCTTCATGGTCGGATCGAGCGCCACGCGCAGCGATTCACCCAGCGCGTTGAACGACAGCGCGGTCAGCAAGATCGCGAAGCCAGGCGCATACATCTGCTCGGGCGCAATCTCGAGGTAGTTGTAGGCCCGTGCCAGCATCGCGCCCCAACTCGGCTGCGGCGGCTGCACGCCCAGGCCCAGAAAGCTCAGGCTCGCTTCGGCCAACAAGGACGCCGCCAGCAGCAGCGTCACCTGCACGATCACTGGCTGGATCGCATTGGGCACGATGTGCTGGATGATGATGCGCGCGGTGCTGGCGCCGAAGCATCGGGCAGCGTCGACGTAAAGCTCCTGCTTGACGATCAGGGTCTGGGCGCGCACCAGGCGCGCCAACTGCGGCGCGAACACGATGCCCACCGAGATCATGCCGTTGGTCAGGCCTATGCCCAAGGCCCCCGTCACACCGATGGCCAGCACGATGGCCGGAAAAGACAGCAAGGTGTCGACGACGCGGCTGATCGCATCGTCGAGCCAGCCGCCGACGAAGCCTGCGATCAAGCCCACCGGAATGCCGATCAGGCAGGCGATGCTCACCGCCAGGAAGCTGGCATACAGCGTGGCGGGCGCGCCATGGATCAACCGGCTGAGCACGTCGCGGCCCAGGTCATCGGTGCCAAGCCAGTGCGCGCCGCTGGGCGGCAGCAGCATGTTGTTGACGTTCTGCGCGGTCGGCGAATGCGGGGCGATCACGGTCGCGAACACCGCGACCCCGACCAGAAACAGCAGAAAGCCCAGGCTCAGGCAGGCGCGCAGGTCGCGGCGCAGCCAGCGCGCGACGCCGATGACCTTTTGGCCCCAGCCAGCGGATTGCGATTGGGTCGACGACATCGCTTACTCCCTGCCAACCCGCGGGTCGAGCATTGTGTACAGCAGGTCGACGAGCAGATTCGTCACGACCACCAGGATCACCATCGTCAGCACCACCCCCTGCACCACCGGAAAGTCCTTGGCGACTGCGCCGTGCACGACCAGGCTGCCCATGCCGGGAATCGCGAACACCGCCTCGATGACGACGGTGGCGCCCAGCATGCGGTTGACCAGCAGGCCCAGCACGGTGAGCAGGTTCACGCTGACGTTCTTCAGACCGTGCTTCCACAGGATGGCCAGTGGCGACAGACCCTTGGCATGCAAGGTCCGTACGAACTGCGAGGACAGCACCTCGACCAAGGCCGAGCGCAACTGGCGCGTGACCTCGGCGATGCCGCCTGCGGCCAGTGCGATGGCCGGCAAGGTGGCATGGTGCATCGCTTCGAACCAACTCTTGGACACCGACACCGATCCAGTCGCTGGGAACAATCCCATGCCCAGCGACAAGGTGGCCACCAGGATCAGCGCCAGCCAGAAGTTGGGCAGCGCCACGCCGAGCGAACTGATCGAGGTGATCGCCGCATCTAGCCTGCCGCCAGAACGGGTGGCCGCCAGGATGCCGAAGGGCACGCCGATGGCCATCGACAGCAGCAAGGCCATCACGACCACGATCAGCGTGTTCGGGAAGCGGTGCGCGATCATCGACGAGACCAGTTCGCTCGACTGCAGCGACTTGCCCAGGTCGAACTGCAGCGCGCCGGACAGCCAGCTCCAGTACTGCACCAACAGCGGCCGGTCGAAGCCGTAAGCGTGGCGGATCTCTTCGATACGCTGCGCCGTGGCGTAATCGCCGGCCAGCGTCACCGCCGGGTCGCCGGGCACGAGGTGCATCAGCCCGAACACCACGAAGGTGGCGAGCACGACCACCGGTGCGATCTGCAGCACCCGGCTGCCGATGAGGCGAATTCTTCTTCTGGTATCCAAGGTGCACTCACATGACGCTGCACCGGACGGTCAACCGCCCAGCACCGCGTGTTTTCAGGGCTTGAGCCAGACGGTCTCGAACTTCGGCTTGCCCAGCAGGTTCGGCTGGTAGCCCTGCACCTTCTCGTGCAAGGCCTGCAGGTCGTACTGGACCACGATCGGCACGGTGAGCGACTGCTCGACGACGATCTTCTGCAGTTTGGAGAAAGCCTTCTTGCGATCGGCCGAGGCCTCGACCGCGATCGACTCCTGCTGCGCCTCGGCCCGGCCCGGCGCCGGATCGGCCTTGCCGGCGTTGAAGTACGAGTCCTTGGCGAACATCAGCTGCAAGGTCAGGCTCGGGTCCGGGCGCCCGGTCCAGGCGGCCAGGTAGGCGTCGCCCTTCTTGTCAGCGCCAAAGAACTGGGCGGTGGCGTCGGCAACCGCGAACTGCTGGAACTTCAGCCGGAACCCAGCTTTGCCCATCTGCTCGAGCAGGATCTCCTGGCGTTGCACCGAGCGCTGGTCGTTCCAAGCAATGATGTTGAGCTCCAGTCCATCCTTGTGGCCGGCTTCGGCCAGCAGCTTGCGCGCCTGCGCGGGGTCGTATCGGTAAGCGTTTTCCAGCGA
>RGQD01000138.1 GCA_010030205.1 Betaproteobacteria bacterium | reverse complement strand
CGGCGAGGTCTATGACTGGCCCGGCAAGTACGCCACCGCTGCCAAGGGCACGGCGCTGGCCAAGCTTCGGCTCGAGGCCAGCCAGATCGACAGCAAGGTGTTGCGCGGGGACGGCTATGTCTACGGCTTCGCTGCCGGCACCAAGTTCACGCTGTCAGGGCATTTCCTGGCCGCGCTCAACGCCAGCCATGTGCTGCGCCGGGTCCACCACACCGCGCGCGGTGGCGTCTACCTGAACCACTTCGAAGCTTTTGCGGCCACCGTGCCGTTTCGTGCACCCAGGGTCGCGCCCAGGCCCAGAGTGGCCGGCAGCCAGACGGCGGTGGTCGTCGGGCCCAGCGGTGAAGAGATCTGGTCCGACAAGAACGGCCGCATCAAGGTTCAATTCCACTGGGACCGCTTGGGCAAGAAGGACGACACCTGCTCTTGTTGGGTGCGGGTGTCTCAGTCTGCGGCCGGTGCAGGATTTGGCAGCCTGTTCCTGCCGCGCGTGGGCCAGGAGGTGGTGATCAGCTGCATCGACGGCGACCCCGACCAGCCGCTCGTCACCGGTTGCGTCTACAACGGCACCCATGCCACGCCGGTCACGTTGCCCGCCAACCAGACCCAGACCGTGATCCGCACCAAGTCGTCCAAGCAGGGCACTGCTGGCAACGAGATACGGCTCGAGGACAAGAAGGATTCCGAGGAGTTCTACCTCCACGCCCAGAAAGACATGAAGATCGAGATCGAGAACGATCTCAGCACCACGCTGACCGCAGGCGCCGAAACCCACACGATTGAAAAAGGCGACCGTACCGTGGCGGTCAAGACCGGCAAGGAGACCCACAGCGTCAAGGGTGTTCGCGCGCTCACCATCACAGGCAACGAGACCCACACCAACGAGGCCGACTTCACCCACGAGGTGACGGGAAAATACACCTTGAAGGTCACCGGCGACCTGTTGTTCGATGTCACCGGCAGCATCAGCTTCAAGTCTGCCAAGGATGTCGCGGTGAAGGCCGGCACCACGGTCGACAACGAGGCCGGTACCGCGCTGACCAACAAGGCCGGCACCGCGCTGACCAACGAGGCGGGCACTGCGTTGACCAACAAGGCCGGCACCGCGCTGACCAACAAGGCCGGAACCGGGTTGACCAACGAAGCCGGCACGACGCTGGACAACAAGGGCTTGATGATCAACAGCAAGGCTTCGGCAACACAGACGGTTGACGGTGGCGGCATGCTCACGGTCAAGGGCGGTCTGGTGAAGATCAATTGAGCCCGATGCGATGACCAGCACCCCTGTCGCCCAAACCCTGCCGCAGCCTGTCGTACCCGCTGGCATGACCGCCGGCGCGACCGCCAGCGCCTCGGCCGCGTCGACCGTGGTCGAGGAGCGCGATGCCCAAGGCCGATTGCTGGCCAGCACAGCAATGCGCGGCGGTATGCTGCACGGCGAGATGCGGCGCTTTGGCGCGCAGGGTCAACCGCTGATGTCTGCGAGCTATGTCGACGGTCAGCTCGACGGCCTGCTTAGACTGCACGACGACAACGGCGCGCTGGTGCAGGAAGCCTGTTACCGACTCGGCCGCCAGGAAGGTCTGACCCGCACCTGGCAGAACGGTCGTTGCCTGGCCGAGCAGAACTTTGTCGCTGGCCTGCCCGAAGGGGCCTCGGTGATGTACGACCAGGCCGGCCAGGTCAGCGCCCAGTTGCGCATGCGAGCGGGTCAGATCGACGGCGTCGCGACTTTCTTCCACGAAGGCCGGGTGGTGCGCCGATCGCAGTATCAAAAGGGCCTGCTCGACGGCGAGTCCACCGACTACGACGGCGCCGGCACTGTGGTGCAGGTGATGAGCTACCGTGCCAATCTGTTGCACGGCCCGGTGCGCCGTTTTTGGCCCGATGGCCGCATGATGGAGGAGCAGTCCTACCAGAAGGGCAAGCCGCTTGCGCCGCCCGAACGCTTCGACGCCGAGGGTCGCCGCCTGGCGCCTGGTGCCGCCACCCCCAGCCTTCTGGTCAGGCTGGAATCGCTGTTCAAGGGGTGAGGCATGGGGCAACAGGTTTGTGGGGGCGCGATGACGCAGTGCACCTTCGGCGTGGCGCCGGGCACCTTGATGGTGCTGCCGTTGAACCTCGTGATGACTGGCATGCCCGATGCCAATATCATGGACAACAAGCCGATGGTCAACGTGATGCCATTTGTGATGTGCCAGTCTATGGCCAATCCGATGGTGGCGGCGGCGACCGCCGCCGCCCTCGGCGTGCTGGTGCCTATGCCTTGTATTCCGATGACCACCGCGCCCTGGTTGCCGGGCGCACCCACCGTGCTGATCGGCAACATGCCGGCGCTCAACAACAGCTCGAAGCTGATGTGCATGTGGGGCGGTGTCATTTCGATCAACGTACCCGGTCAGTTCACCGTGATGGTGCCCTGATGCTGCCAGGAGATTCTTTTGGAAATCCGCTTCTCAATGACCCGGCGCTTGGCCTGGGTCGGTGCCATCAGCCTGCTGCTGCTGATGGGTTTGCTGTTCTTCCTAGGGGTGCAGATCGGCAAGCAGTGGCCGCCTGCAACCGCACCAGCGCCTCGGGCTTCTGGCGGGCCGGTCGGCATGGCTTTGCCCACGGTGCCGACCTTGCCCACCGTACCGACATTGCCAACCTTGCCAAACGTGCCGACCTTGCCAACCCTTCCCGCAGTACCAGCCGTTCCGGTGCCCGCTGGCGCGGTGCCACCCCGGTGACCAAAGTTCTATTTGAGGCTGTCGCGTGATGATGCTGTTCAAGCCGTTCTTCGCTGACCTGGCGCGCGCTGCGCTGAGGGTTGGCGCTTTGAGCCTGCTGCTGACCGGCGCTTTGCCGGCCGCTGCGGTTCAGCCCGCTGCGCGGTCTGCTGCCGCGACCGCTTCAGCCAGCTTGCGTCCTGTTGCGCCAGCGGCGGTGCGGAGTTCGCTGGTGCGGGTGGCCGATGGCCGCATGCTGGCGCCCGACATTGCCCGTATCGTCAACCGGGGCGAATTCGTGGTGGCGATGCTTGGGGTGGACACGCCGCCCTTCTTCTATGTGAAAGACGGCAAGCTGACGGGCCTGGAGGTCGCCATGGCCGAGGACATCGGCCGCGCGCTCAATGTCAGCGTTCGTTTCAACCGCAGCGCCAACAGCTTCAACGAGGTGATCGACATCGTCGCCCGCGGCGAAGCCGATGCCGGCATCAGCAAGCTGTCGCGCACGCTGGCCCGGGCGCAGCGTGTGCAGTTCTCCGACCCTTACCTGTCGCTCAAGCATGCGCTGGCGCTGAACCGGGTGGCTTTTGCCAAACTCGCCCGCGACCGTCCCGTGCCCGAGGTCATGCGCGGCTTCAATGGGTCGATCGGTGTGATCGCCAAGTCTTCTTTTGCGGATTTCGCGACCCAGAACTTCCCGAAAGCCACGCTCAAGGCTTACGCCAGTTGGCCCGAAGTGGTCAAGGCCGTTCGTCGCGGCGAGGTCACGGCCGCCTACCGGGACGAGTTCGAGATCAAGCGCCTGCTCAAGAGCGATCCGGCTGTTGCGCTGACCTTGCGCACCGTGACCTTCAAGGACATGGAGGACACGCTGGGCATCGTCGTCGACATTGGCGACATCGCACTGGTGAACTTCATCAACGTGTACTTGGCCCAGCGCAGCGACAAACTCGACATCGACCGCGTGTTGCGTGCTCTCGAGCCATGAGCAAAACGCAAGCGCAGCAGCCATGAACCTCAAATCCCTTTTGGCATTGGCCATCAACCCCTGGGTGATCATCGGCAGCCTGGCGCTGGGTTTCGCCCTTGGCGTGATGGCGCCCGACGTCAGCAGGCATCTGGCCGTCGTCGGCGATGTCTATGTCGACCTGCTGAAGATGATCGTGCTGCCCTTCATGATCTCGGCGATCG
Organism: Betaproteobacteria bacterium; assembly: GCA_010030205.1. Taxonomy (GTDB): domain Bacteria; phylum Pseudomonadota; class Gammaproteobacteria; order Burkholderiales; family Burkholderiaceae_C; genus Pseudaquabacterium. The sequence continues at coordinate 8,400 of RGQD01000138.1, read as the reverse complement.
TCTTCAGCCTGCAGCGACTGCTCAAGGACGGCGGCGCCAGCCGCATCCTGGGCCGGGTCGCGGTCGTGTTTGTCGTCTTCGCGTTGCTGACCGCGGTCGTGGGCGTGTTCTCGCTGATGCTGGCCCGCCCGGGGGCTGACCTGTCACCCGCCAAGCTGCAGTCTTTCGGGCAAATCGTCGGTGCCGACACCAAGAAAAGCGACACTGCGATGTCGCTCAAGACCGTGGACGCTGCGCCCAAGCCACTGGTGACGTTCAGCGAGGTGGTGCTGAGCCTGATTCCGGCCAACATCTTTGCCGCGCTGGCCGGCGGCGAGACGCTCAAGGCCTTGGTGTTTGCGCTGTTGTTCGGTTTCACGTTGAGCCAGGTCCCAGGCCGGGTGTCGGATGCTTTGACCAACTCGCTCGACACCGTCTACCAGAGCTGCCAATTGCTGACGCGCTGGCTCAACTACCCGCTGCCGCTGGTGCTGGTGTGCATGAGCGCGTCGCAGTTGGCCAAGACAGGCTTGGGGTCCTTGGAGGCGATGACGGCCTTTGTGTTGACATTCGCGTTGGCCTCGTTGCTGGTGCTGGTGCTGGCGGTGCTGGTGATCTGGAGGCGATCCGAGGCCAGCCTGGGTGTTACGCTGCACGCACTGCGTGGCCCGTTTGCGCTGGCCCTGGCCACCCGAAGCAGCGCCACCTGCATGCCGATGATGATAGACATGCTGGCCGACGGTCTGGGTTTCGCCCGCGCCAAGGTCGAACTGTTGGTGCCATTGACGGTGTCGCTGCTGCGGCTCGGGCCGGTGCTGTATTACGTCTGCGCCACACTGTTCATCGCCCAGCTCTATGACCGTGACCTGGGTCTGGCTGAGGTCTCGCTGGTGGTGGTGGCCTGCATCCTGGCGGGTTTTGCTTCGGCAGGCATGACGGGCCTGGTGATCATCTCGCTCACCGGCATGGCTTGTGGTTACCTTGGGCTGCCGTTCGAAGCGGCTTTCATGCTCTTCGTCGCGGTCGATCCGATCTGCGACATGTTGCGCACCTTGGTGCTGGTGGTCGGCAATTCTGCGGCTGTCAGCCTGATCTGCTCGCGCCCTCTCAAGATTTGACGTGCAGCACGACATGTTTCGCCTCAGAACTCTCTTTGGCCTCGCAATCCAGGTCGACTGTCGGGCCCGAGCGCTCGATGCTTCTCCCGCTGTTGTTCAGGCATGGCCGCAGGCGATTGAGATGGCCGATTTGCGATGAAAAAGACCAAAGGCATTTCGCTGTCCGCCTTCAGCCATCCGCTGGGTTTGCTGCTGGCAACGGCCTGCGGCGCGCTGCTGGGCTGGTTGGCACCCGGCTGGAGTGCACCGGTGGCGCTGTTCGGCCGGATGTTCCTGGCGGTGATGGAGATGGCTGGCACACCGTTGCTGATGGTGGCCACCGCATTCGGCCTGCGCCAGGTCATCGCGCTGCCTTACCCCGGCAGGCGCCTGCTGCTGCTGCTGACGCTGTCGACTGCGACGCTGCTGGCCAGCGGGCTGGTCGGGGCTTTGGCTGGCATGTTGATGGGCGTCGGTAGTCACCTGCCCGAGTCCGCCCGCACAGAGCTCGGTCGCTGGGTGCAGGACGATGCCACCACGAATCCCATGACGATGACGCTGTGGACGCGCTCTGCCAACGAGGCCGCCGCATCCGGCTGGGTCTCATCCGTTCCTGACAACGTGTTTGCCGCGATGGTCTCGGGCGATGCGCGTTGGCTGACCTTGTGCGCATTGATCTTCGGCCTGGCTTTTGCGCTGCAGCCTCGTGAGCGCAGCCAGGCGCTGGCGGCTCATCTCGAAACGATTTACCGCGCATTCGAACTGCTGATTGCCCAGGTCAATCGGCTGCTGCCGCTGTTGGCCTTCGGCATGGCTGCACACCTTGTCGCCAATTTCGACCGCGGGCGACTGCACGTGGTGGGCGGTCTGCTGTTGGCGCTGTTGCTGTCCGTGCTGTTCTTGGCGGTTGTGGCGGTGGCGGTGCTTGTGCGCCAGACGAAGACCTCGTTGCCTCAGGTGCTGAGTGCGCTCAGGGCGCCATTAATGATAGGGCTGTTCACCAAGACGCCGGTGGCCACGATCCCATCGTTGATCGAAGCGCTGAGCGCGCGCCTGGGTTTGTCTCGCGGCATCGTCGAGTTGCTGGTGCCTGCAGGGGCGGTGTTCATGCGGGCTGGGGCCGCCGTCCATCTGGGGCTGCTGGCAGTGTTCGCGACCCAGCTCTATGAACGACCTATCAGCATGTACGATCTGCCGCTGATTGCCGCAGCGGCCGCGCTCGCCTCGCTGACCACCGCCGGCACGGGTGTCTTGCTCACCGTGGCGGCGTCGGCAATCGCGATGCACTGGGTGGGTCTGCCCAGTGAAGCGGTGGTGGTGGTGGCCATAGTCATCGATGCTCCTTGTCACGCGCTGCGCAGCGTGGTGCAGGTACTGGCTGTGGCAGCGATCACTTCGGTGGTCTGCCGCGGCCTGCCGTCCGAGCGGGCTGCTGTTGCCGAGCAGGTTGCGCAGTCGCCGCTGCGCTTGGTGTTTTCCTGGGGCGGTGCTGCGCTGGCCGCAGCCTGCTTGGCCACCGCCGGTTTGCTGGCGCTGGTCACCGGCATCGGGGTCGGGCTGCGCCAAGGTGGCGCGTCGGTGACGGGTGGACCGGCCGATGCCGGATCTTCTGCCGCCAGCAGGCTCGAGGTGGATCGATGAGCGCGCGGCGTCTGATCGCGATGGCCTTTGTGGCGAGGAAGGCCAGCATGGTTCGTATGACAAGACTTTTTCTAGGCGCCGGTCTGATCGCTGCGCTGCTGCCGCTGGGCGCCTGCACCGCTGTGGGCAGCGTGGCCAAGGTCGTTGCATCGGCGACGGCGAACGCCTTCACCGGACCGCCCGAGCCTGGTTTTCTCGACCTCAAAGGTTTGTTGCTGATTGCCGATGCCGACGCCAACCTCAACAGTCCGGTGGCGCTGGACCTGGTGTACGTTCGCGATGTGCCCACCCTGGACAAGCTGCAGGCACTGCCGGCGGCGCGCTGGTTCGCCACGCGTGCCGATCTGCAGCGCAGCTTTCCGGGGGCCTTCACGGTCCGTAGTTGGGAACTCGTGCCGCGCCAGTCGGTGCGGCTCAGCGAGCAAGAGCTGGGCAGCCCGCGCGTGGCCGGTGTGCTGCTGTTTGCCGATTACCGCACGCCGGGAGATCACCGTGCTTTGATGCCCGAACTGCGCAGCGGCGCCCTGGTCAAGCTCGGCGCCCGCGGCTTTGCCGTCGTGGCCCACCCACAGTGATCGCTGCGACGCGAAGCGCTCGAATTCACCGCCCCATTCCTACAGATCGGCTGTCCGCCCACCATGTCCTTGCCCTTTCCGACCATTCCTGAGCGCATCCAGTGGCACGAGGGCATGCTGCTGGCGCCGCAGCATTTCCAGCAGTCCCAGGCCCGTACCGACGGTCTGGTGGCCTGGCAGTCGCTGGCTGCGGCGCCGTTGGCCTGGGGTTTGCGCCGGCTCGAGATCGACCTCGGCTTGCTGGCTGCCGGCCGGGCCCGCGTGCTGGCGCTCGACGCCGTGATGCCCGACGGCAGCGCGGTCTGGCATGACAGCGCGGACGCCCAGCACGGCGCGCTCGAGCTCTTGCTCGAGCCCCACCTCGACGCGCTGACCGAAGGGCCGCAGGACCTGTGGTTGACCTTGCCCTGGGCCAGGGCGATGCGCGACCCGGCGGTACCCAGCCGGTTCATGTCGCTGAGCCTGCCGCCGCAAGAGGACGAGGTGTCTGACGCTGCCGCTGCCGACTTGCCGCGGATGCGGCCGCAGCTGGGTTTGGTGCTGGGCGCAGCGCCGTCTTCGCTGTGGCAGCGCTTGCGGCTGGGCCAGTTGGTGATGGATCAGCAGGTGATCCGCTTGGGCGACGAACTGCCGCCACGCCTGGTGCTGCCGCGCGAGGCCGCGCTGTGGCAGCGCGCTTGGGCGCTGGCGGCGCAGTTGCGTGCCAAGGCAGCGTTTGTCGCGCGCCAGACCGATCAGCCTTCGTCGAGGCTGGAAGACCGGCTCAACCAACTCGAGCAACGCGACCGGCTGCGCGCGTTGGTTGCGGCGCTGGCGCCGCTCGAAGCGGTGTTGCAAACGCCGTCGCTACACCCTTACGCGCTGTACCTGGCGCTGTGCCAGGCGCTGGGTCCGCTTGCCACGCTGAGCCCGGGCGCCTTGCCGATGTTGCCACCGGCCTACGACCAAGACCGGCCGGGTCCGATTTTCGAGGCGCTGCTGGCCGCGCTGGAGGACGCTGCGGCCGAGGTCAGCCCTGACCACAAGCTTGAGCCCTTCTACTGGCGTGACGGCAGCTTCGGGCTGCCGATGTTGCCGGCTTGGCTGGCGCCCAAGCTGGTGCTGGGATTGCGCGGTCAGTCCGAACGCGACCTCGCGGCCTGGATGGCTGGGGCGGTGATCGGTTCTGCATCGGCCTGGGCCTCGCTGCGCGAGCGCCGCGTGCTCGGCGCCGCCCGCAAGGCCGTGGACGCAGCGCCAGACCTGGGCTTGCGCAGCGGCGGCGGCTACAGCCTGTACGCGATCGATGCCGGCAGCGTGCTGGCCGGCGAGCCCTTGCTGATCGGCAACGCCAACGAATCTCAATCGTCCCAGCGGCCGGCCGAAATCGTGCTGTTCGTCAAGGGCTGAGCCTGCACGGCCGCCACCACCCACAACGACCCGAGGCAGCTCCCATGGCCCGCAACAACACCGACTCCAACGCTGACGATCCGCTGCTGACGGCTTTCCGTCTGTTCTACGAAGCGATGATGGCCGCTGTGCCGGCGGCAACAGCAGGCTTGCCGGGCGCCGACAGCCCGGCGGTCACGCCTGAGGCCAGCGTGGCCGCGTCCACCTTGCAGCACCAACTGGTCCAGCTGCTCGAACTCCATACCCTGGGCATGCGGCGGGCTGGCGGCGGACGTGGCGGCGCCTTGGTCGAAGACGCGCGCTACTTGATGGTCGCGCTGGCCGACGAGTTGTTGTTGCTGCGCGACTGGCCTGGCCGCAGCGCTTGGCCCCAGCATCTGCTCGAGACGGCGTTGTTTCAGTCCAGCGTGGCCGGCGACAAGGTGTTTGCCAGGATCGAGCGCTTGCTCAGCGACCGCGAGCCCTCGCAGCGCAGCCTGGCCCAGCTCTACCTTTTTGCGCTGGCGCTGGGGTTCCGCGGCAGGCTGCGTGGGATGGACGACGCGGGTCATCTCGCGGGTCTGCGGCGCGAGCTGTTTCAGTTTGCCCACCAACGTGCGCCCGGGCTCGAGGCGCGCGGCCACATGCTGGCGCCACAGCCCTATGCCCACACCCAGTCTCACGCCGCACCACGCCGCACGGTGAGCGGTGGGCGCTTGTCCACCGCGCTGCTGTTGGCGGTGGCCGCACTGCTGGTGCTGTCTGAGCTGACTTGGTTGTGGCCGACCTGGCCGCTGCGCCAGGCGCTCGATGGCCTGGACCGGGTCTGGACCGGGCGCGTGCTGTGAACCACCATCGACGACCGCTGGGTTCGCAGGAGACCACATGCCACTGACCGACAACCTGGTCTTGATCACGCTGGGCGCGTTGATCCTGCTGCTGCTGCTGGTGCTGGGCTTCGTGCTGTACCTGTCTACCCGGCCCGAGCCTGAGCCCGGTGCCCGCGTCGTGGTGCCGCGCATGCGGCCCGAATCGCTGCGCAGCTCTTTCCGCCAAGCGGTCGAGCTGATCGAAGGCCATATCGCCAGCCGCAAGCAGCGCTATGACGTGCCTTGGGTGCTGGTGTTTGACGACGGCGGCGCGCCGCTGGGTCTGGACCAGGCCGGCATCGCCAGCACGCTGGGCACCGATGCGGCGGCCGCCGCTGCCACGCCTGGGCTGAGCTGGCACTTCTTCGACCAGGGCGTGGCGATCGAGCTCGACGGCGCCAGCCTGGGCGACCCGCAGGCGGGCCCGGAAGCGCCCGAGCGCAGCTTTGATGAGTTCCTCAGCCTGTGCCGGGACTACCGGCCGCAGCGGCCTTTCGACGGCGTGGTGTTGACCATCCCGGCCAGCTTGCTGGTGGCCGATGAGGCCGAATCCCGGCCGGCGCTGGTACGTCTTGCGCAGCGCGCCAGCCGGCGGCTGTGGCTGGCGCAGAACCGGTTTGCACTGCGCTTGGCGGTGCATGTGGTGATCAGCGGCTGCGAGCAAGTGCCTGGGTTTGCCGCATTCGCGCGCAGCCTGCCCGAGCTGATGCGCGGCAGCATGCTGGGTTGGGTCTCGCCGTACGACCTGGCGATGGGCTACCAGTCCGACTGGACAGGCCAAGCCATCACCGAGGTGGTCAGCACCTTGGGTGAGGCATCGGCCGAGTTGTTTGCCAGCGGCAGCACGGGCTCGGCGGAGGCCGAATCCTTCTTCCTGTTGCCTGCCCGCGTCGAGCGGATGCAGCCGCTGCTGCAGCTCTACCTCGACGAGTTGATGCGGCCCAGTGCTTACCACGAGCCCTTCTTCTTGCGCGGCTTGTACTTCAGTGGTGACGCCAGCGAGGCCGCGCAACTGCAGGGCGCCGACGCTGCGCCCTCGGGCGAGTCCGACGCTGCGCTAGACGATGGGCCGGCGCTGAGCCCGGCGCGCAGCCGCCAGCCTGCGTTCCTGCGCGATGTGTTTGAGGCCAAGGTCTTCCCCGAGAAGGGTTTGACCCGGCCTTCGACCACCCGCACGGTGAGCAAGCCGGCTTTGGGCTGGGGCGTGCGCTTGGCGGCGGTGCTGCTGCTGGGCGGCTGGGGTGTGGGACTGGCGGTCAGCGGCTACGCGCTGTACGGCCAGTCGCGTGAGCTGCAAGTCTTGCTCAACGGCTTGAAACGCGACGCGTCAGACCCGCGGGCTGCGACGACTCGCGACGGTGCCGCTGTCCAGCGTGACCGCGCGCTGGCGCTGCTGCAGAGCATGGGGCAGCTCGAGGGTGACCGGCTGTGGTCGGTGTTCATGCCCGGTTCATGGCCTGCAGCTGACGCGCTGCCTGAGCGACTTCGCGTCAGGCTCGAGCAGGCTTTTGGCGACATCGCTGTCACTACGTTGCGCCGCGGGCTAGCCAGCCGCGCCAGCACGCTGACCGGCGTGGCGCAAGACCCGGCGACCGGCGAATTGATCGCCGGTGCGCCATGCACCTCGGCCGCTGCCAACGCTGTGGCGACCGAGACCACGCTCAACATCGACAGCCTGCCCGAGTTCACGGCCTTGACCCAGTTTGTCGCGGCCGTCGACCAACTCGGCCGCGCGCGTGCGGCAATGCATCGCTTGCAAGACGCTGGGCAGCCGCTGGCCGTGGCCGATCTGAGTCTGTTGGTGCGCGAGGCGCTGGGGCAGGAACTGGCCGCGCCGTCTGAGCGCAGTGCGGCGTTGTTCAGGGCCAAGCCGAGCAGCGGCGTGGCGCAGACGGCGCCCAGCGCAGCGCTGGTCGAGGCGATGACCTGTCGCTTGCGCGGCTTGGCCGGGCAGTGGACGACCCGTGCCTTCGAGGAAAACGACTTGCTGCTGAGCCAGCGCGACCTGACGATGCGGCTGTCGGGTCTGTTGGGCGACAAGCCTGCCGACGGCACGGGCGGCACGGCCGGCACGCTGGCCGCCTGGCGCGAGCTGCTGGTGGCGATCAAGGCCCAAGACCAGTTGCTGCTGCGCGGCCAAGCGGCCTGGACGCAACGACCCAGCCTGTTGTCTTACCCGGCGTGGGACCGCTTGCTGACGCAAGTCGATGCGGTAGCGCTGCTCGGTGGCGAGGCCGCAACAAGAGCGCTGCGAGATCTGGCCGAGCAAGGCTTCAGGCGTTTGATCACCGAACTGGCCGAGCAAAAAAGCGCCGATGAGCTCACAGCGCTGGGCTGGCGCGAGAAAGACGGCCGCTTCCAGCCCGAAGCGCCCCTGCTGGCCTTGCGTGATGGCCTGGGCTTGTTGCTGGCCCAGCCCTACGCTGTGGCTGGCCGTGGGCGTGACATGCCCGAGCTTGGTGCCGATGGCCTGATCGGCTGGGACTTGGCGCGCCTTGACCAAGCGCTGGTGGTGGCCGACCAGCGCAAGCGCTTTCAGACCGAGTTGCTCGGTCGGTTTCCGGAAGCGGTACGACCCGCGATCGAACGCTTGGTCAACGTGAACCTCACCCAAGCCGTCTCCGATCAACTCGCCAATGCGCTGATCCCGGGCGGGCGTTTGCTGGGTGGTAATTTCGAGCCCACTGCGCTAGACGCCGAGCGTGGCCGATTGTTGCGGATCCAAACCCTGCTGGTCGACCTGGGCGGGCGGCGTGAGGCGGATGCGTTGCGTCGGATGATGGCGCGCGATGCGGGTCGCCGATTGCGCGCGGTCGACGAGGCGCTGCAGCGTTCTGAGTTGTACGCGACCCGCAACCGCGACTTCAGCGC
>RGQD01000137.1 GCA_010030205.1 Betaproteobacteria bacterium | reverse complement strand
CTGCCAGGTCCAAGATTTGGTCGCCGATCGCCACGCCGATACGCCAAGGCTGCGCGCTGCCGGCTCGCCTGAACCGCCCGTAGGGCAGATTCTGGCGTGGGAAGTCGGTGCCTGGCACATTGGCCGAGGCGACCCAACTGCGCAGCGCGGGGTCGTGTGTCTGGTCGAGTTGCAGGCTCATCGCGGCGTTCTCAGGAACTGGTCGGCCAGCCCTTGCCAGCAGTCGGCGTACGTCGCGTCCAGCCGATCGGGCTGCATCGCCCAGGCGCTGGGGACGAATCGATAGCGGCTCTCCAACATGAAGGCCAGCGTGTCGGTCAATTTGTGCGGCGCCAAGATGGCTTGGCTGGCCTTGTCGAAGGCCTCGGCATCTGGGCCGTGGGGCACCATTGAGTTGTGCAGGCTGGCGCCGCCCGGCTTGAAGCCTTCTGGCTTGGCGTCATACTGGCCACGGATCAGGCCCATGAATTCGCTCATCAGGTTGCGGTGAAACCAGGGCGGTCTGAAAGTGTCCTCGGCCACCAGCCAGCGCGGCGGAAAGATCACGAAATCGCAGTTGGCGGTGCCTGGCGTGTCGCTGGGCGAGGTCAACACGGTGAAGATCGATGGGTCGGGGTGGTCGACGCTGATCGATCCCAGCGTCATGAAATGCGCGGTGTCGTATTTGACCGGCGTGAGGTTGCCGTGCCAGGCGACGACGTTGAATGGGGTGTTCGGCTGGCGGCATTGCCAGAGCTTGCCGCCGAAGCGCTTGACCATGTCCCATTCGCCCGGCGCGTCGTCAAACCAAGCCACCGGCGCCAGGAAATCCCGGGCATGGGCCAGGCCGTTGCTGCCGATCGGCCCGAGTTCTGGCAAGCGGAACGCTGAGCCGTAGTTCTCTGCGACATAGCCGCGCGAAGGTCCGTCGGGCAGCGCGATGGCAAACGCCAGGCCGCGCGGCAGCAGCGCGATCTCGCCCGGTGAGACCTCCAGGCGGCCGAGCTCGGTGCGGATTTGGAGCCGACCCTGCTGCGGCACCAGCAGCATCTCGGCATCGGCATTGACCAGCGCGCGCCGGTCCATCGAGGCGTTGGCGGCGTAGACCAACACGCCCAGCCCGGTCTGGGACTCGACCTCGCCGTTGCTCACGACGGTGCTCAGGCCATCAATGAAGTCGACCGCTGGGTTGTTTGGGACGTCGCCTGGCACGGGGAAGGGCGACCATCGCAGCGGGTCGGGCGGCACCGCCACGCCGCTGGCAGCGCCACTGGTCCACAGCGGCTGTTCGCAAGCTTGGTAGCGCCCGGTCACCACCGAGGGTTGGCGTCGGTAGAGCCAGCTGCGCCGGTTCTCAGCCCGCGGCGCGGTGAAGGCGCTGCCCGAGATCTGCTCGGCGTACAGGCCATGGGCGACGCGCTGCGGGCTGTTGCGGCCTTGCGGCAACGCGCCGGCAACAGCCTCGGTGGCGAACTGGTTGCCGAACCCGCTGAGGTAGTTCAAGGTCTGGTTCATCAGGGTGTCTCCGTCTGACCCGCTGCCACGCCTTGACGCGCGGCGTCCAGCGCCTCGCGCAGCACGCGCAGGTCGCCGATGTGGTTGGCCAGCAGCAGGATCAGGCGCGCGTTGACGGCCCGGCTTTGGGCCTCGCTCAAGCCTTCGTGGGCCTTGATCAGCGATTCGTAGAAATCATCGCCGGGGCTGTAGGCGTTGAGGTAACGCAGCTGAGGGTCGCCAAAGTTGGGATCGGTTTGCAGATAGTTCATCGCTGGGGCTCCAGATCGTTGGCTGTGGCGCGGGCCAGCGCAGCGCTCACCGCGTTGGCAGCCAGCGAGCGCCAGCGCGCAGCCACATGCTGGTCGGGGCGTAGCAGGTAAGCGGTGCCAGGCAGCGCGTCGAAGCGCTGCGCTGCCAAGCCTTGGTGGTCGACCACCAGGGTGCAGCCTGGCGGTGCCGCGCCCGGCTGCTTGGTCACCAGCAGCGTGCGTGCCGGTATCGGCCCAGTGGCCAGCGCCGCGAGCTCGGCGCGAGCGGCTGCATCCAGGGCCTCGGCGCTTTCGATGAACAGCAGCAGCGAGAAGCTGCCACCGATATGGTTCAGCAGCCAGCTGTGCTGTCCTTCGTGCTGTACCGGCGCGTCGGCAACAGGTGCGCCGGGCTGCATCCGGCCTTCGAAAGTGGCGCTGTCGGGCGTGTTCAACGGCGAGCCCGTCAAGTGCGCAGGCACCGACAAGCGGCCCGAGTTGACCAGCAGCCGGGCGAAGCCATGCGTGCCGGCCAGCGACAGCACCGCGTTGCGGAAGTCTTTCGACACCTCGCTCTTGGGCGTGATGAAGTCGGTCGAGCGGGTGGAGTTCAGCAAGTTCTCGTCGGCCGCAGCGCCTCGCTCCTGGTCGTAGCTGTCGAGCAGCGCGTCGGGCGCCAGGCCGTCGATCACGAGCTTGAGCTTCCAGCCCAGGTTGTCGGCGTCCTGAATGCCCGAGTTCGCGCCGCGTGCGCCGAACGGTGAGACCTGGTGCGCGGCGTCGCCGGCGAACAGCAGCCTGCCGTGACGCAGGCGCTGCATGCGCCGGCACTGGAAGGTGTAGACGCTGATCCATTCGAGCTCGAACTCGCGTTCGGGCCCGAGCATCGCGCGGATGCGCGGGATCACGCGCTCGGGTTGGCGCTCTTGTTCCGGGTCGGCATCCCAGCCGAGTTGGAAGTCGATGCGCCAGACCCCGTCGGCCTGACGGTGCAGCAGCACGCTCTGGTTCGGGTGGAAAGGCGGGTCGAACCAGAACCAGCGCTCGGCTGCGCCCATCTCGGTCTTGAGCACCACATCGGCGATCAGGAAGCGGTCCTGGAAGACCCGGCCCTCGATGTCGAGGCCGAGTTGGCGCCGCACCGGACTGCGCGTACCGTCGGCCACGACCAGCCAGTCGGCGTGCATCCTGTAGTTACCGTCGGCGGTCTCGACCTCGAGCAGCGCGCCGTCTGGCTGCGGCGTCACGCTCCGCACCTTGTGGCGCCAGCGCAGGTCCAGCCCCGGCAAGGCCATCGCGCGTTCGACCAGGTACTGCTCAAGGTAGTACTGCTGCAGGTTGACCATCGCCGGGCGACGATGGCCGGCCTCGGGCAACAGGTCGAAGTGGAACACCTCGTTGTCGCCGAAGAACGTGCGACCGACGTTCCAGGTCACGCCTTTGTCGACCAGTGCTTGGCCGCAGCCCAGCCGGTCGAGGATTTCTAGCGTGCGCTTGGCGTAGCACAGGCCGCGCGAGCCCAGGCTGACGGTGTCGTCGTCGTCTAGCAGCAGCACCGGCAGGCCTTGTTGGGCCAGGTCTATCGCCGTCGCCAGCCCGACCGGGCCTGCACCTATCACCACCACCGGGTGGCGTTGAATGCTGCCGGGGGCGTCGAGTTCGACCGGCCTGCGGTACGCGTAGCGAGGGTAGGTGTAGGTGCTGAGCATCGGCTTGGCTTCAGGCGCTCATTGCTCGAGCGCTTTCCACATCTGCACGTCGCGCTCGGCGGTCCAGATCCGCGGATCAGGGTATTGCGTCACCTCGTCGAAGCAGCGCGTCACGTCGAAGGGCATGCAGTGCTGGAAGATCACCCAGTGGCCGTACTTGGGCGTCAGCCTGGCCATCGTGTCCTTGTAGACCGCGTTCAGGTCCTTGCCCGCTGCCACGCCGGCCTTGACGGCTGCGTGCACGTCGGCGATGAAGCTGCGCGTGCCGGCAAGACCGGCCGCCACGGCCTCGGGTGTGGTCAGCGCGGCGCCTCGGCCCGGTACCAACTGTGCCGGCTGCAGCGCAGCGATGTTGTCCAGCGTTGCTGGCCAGTCCTTGAAATAGGCGTCGCCGGCGTAAGGCGTCGCATCGAACTCGACCAGGTCGCCCGAGAACAGGATTTTTTGTGCCGGTAGCCAGGCCACCGTGTCGCCCTTGGTGTGGCCACGGCCGAGCTGCAGCAACTGCACCTCTAGCTTGCCCAGCCACAGCGTCATCTTGCCGGTGAAGGTCAGCGTCGGCCAGGTCATGCCTGGCGGCACGCTCTCGACGTTCTGGAACAGCCGCGGAAAGCGACCGATCTCGCTCGCCTTGTCCTGTTCGCCGCGCTCGTGGATCAAGTCCAGCGTGTCGTGGCTGGCGATGATGTGCTCGCAGCCTTCGGCCTTGTAGGCTGACGCGCCCAGCACCCGCACCGCGTGGTAGTGCGTCAGCAGCACGTACTTGATGGGTTTGTCGGTGACCTCGCGGATGCGGCGGATCACGTCAGCCGCCATCACCGGTGTGGCCTGGGTGTCAAGCACCAGCACCGCATCGTCGCCGATGATGATGCCGGTGTTCGGGTCACCCTCGGCGGTGTAGGCGTAGGCGTTGTCGGACAGCTTGGTAAAGCTGACCTGCTTGACGTCAAGGTCGGCTTGACTGGCGAAGGCTTTGCTCAAGATCGGGCTCCAGGAGGGCCCGCAACCGGCGGCGGGCTTTGGTTTCAGTATCGGATCAGAATTATCTTTTGTCAAATCGATTCGTTCAATGCAAATCTCGAATGCTTGGGGCTTGGGTACAGGACGCGGCGGCTGGATCAGGTCTTGGCAGACGCTTCGATCTCGAAGCTCAACCCGGCCCTGGCTTGCAGCCGTCGTGTCAGCAGCTGTCCCATCGCGGCGCCTGGCGTCCACACGCCACCCGGGGTGGTCTGGTGGTCGACATCGTGCGCCAGGATGATCGCGGCTTCGGCGATCATCCTGGCGGTTGACCCGTAGCCCGGGTCGCGGTCGCCTTTGACCACCGCACGCAGCACTTGATCGGTCGCCGTTTGGCCAGCAAAGCAAATTTCATAGCGGCCGGTCTCGCGTGCCCGTTGGTCAGGGCCTTCGCCGGGCTTGGGCAGCACGAAGCGGCGCAGCATCGCGCGACTGGGCGCAAAGCCGAGCAGGGCGTTTTGCAGTCTGGCGCTGCGCACCATCCGTCGGGCCCGTCTTTGGCCAGCAGCGCCGTCTCCGGCGAGCATGCGCTCGTCATAAACGAAGTCTCGGCCCCAGGGATGGCCGAGCAGTGCGTTGCTGCGGTGCACGTTCTTGGTGTTGATCGTGGCCATCACGAAAGGCCCGGTCCAGGACCCGGCCAGTTCGTCGTAGCTTGCTGATTCGCCCTCAGCTTGGGGCGGGCCGCGAAAGCCTGGCGTCAGCGCGAACGGGTCAGCCAGTCTGCTGGCCAGCGCTGGGTCGCGTCCCATCTGCTCGAAGGTGGCCATCGCGCTGGCGATCGTGCCCCCTGACAGACCGCCTTTCATGGTTCGCACCCGACCCCGTACCCGGGTCAGCGGCGCACCGAAGCGGCGCTGTGCCTCGTCCTGCAAAAACAGCACGCCGAGGTCGAAAGGGATCGAATCGAAGCCGCAGGAAAACACGATCCGCGACCCGCTGGCACGCGCCGGGACTTCGAGCAGCGCGATCATCTGCGCCATCCAGCCCGGCTCGCCGCACAGGTCGACATAGTCGCAACCTGTCTGCGCGCAGGCGCTGACCAGTGGTTGGCCGTGGCGTTGGTAGGGCCCGACGGTGCTGATCACGACCCGGGTGCGCGCCGCCAAGCTGGCCAGCGCTGCCGCGTTGCTTGCATCCGCCACCAGCAGCGGCAGCGAATCCGGCGCGCCGATCTGCCGTCGCAACTCGGCCAGCTTGGCCAGGTTGCGCCCAGCCATCGCCCAGCGCAAGGGCGCTCGCCCGGCTTGGCGGTCTGCGCCACCGGCAGCTTGGCCCTGCAGGTATTCAGCCACCAGCCGCCCGGTGAAGCCCGTGGCGCCGAAGACCACCAGATCGAATTCTTTTTGCATCCGCCTATCGTCGCATGGCTTGGTCATTGGGTGGCTTCTTGCGGGGCGCGCGCCCGGCGACTGTCTGGGGTGCTGGCACCGCGCGCAGCAAGGCTTCGCAGTCGGAGGGGGGTCATGCGGCGTGGCACCGGGTCGTGGGTGTCTGCCTCCCAGCAGGCTGCTGCGGCCAGATCGGCGATGTCCTGCTCGCGCAATGTGGCCAGCAGGCGAGGGATGCCGAGTTGGTCGCCCATCGCCTCTATCGAATCGAGAAACTTGTCCGCCAGACTGCCTGGGGCCTGGCTGGGATCGCCCAGGCCGACACGCAGCGCCAGTCTGGCCAGCACGGCCGTGGTGGCTGGCGCCGAGAAACGCAGCACCTGCGGCAGCATGATGGCGTTGGCTGCGCGGGCCAGGCAGGCGGCGCATCGCGTTCTGGGCGCCGAACAGTCCAAACCGCCCCGGACTCGCCCGGTCAAAGCCTTGGGCGAGGGCGCCGCGGCAGTATGGGTCAACGCCAGTCCTGATGGGCGCGAACCGGTCGCTCGCAAGGGCGCGACCGGCCGATCGACTACAGTGCGTGTCAAGAGCAAGATGGCGCCGGTTGAGACTGATGCCAGATCTGCAACCTTTGCGCGGCGGGTGAAAGCGCGGACTTGACCTTCCCGGGCGGGCACAGTGAGCGCAACCAAGACATTCCGCCACGCGGACTATGAACTGCAGTGCAGCGCGAGAGCGGTTGACAGCGGCAAGTTCGCGCCTGCGCTGGTCGTGGCCAGGAATGCCTGGCCGAGCCGGCCGCGCGTGATTGCGATGCAGCCCGGCAACTTTCTGACCGAGGAAACCGCGATCGATGCCGCTTTCAACCAGGGCGTCGAATGGATACGGGTCTTCGGTCAGCGCTGAGCGCCGCTGAGCCCCGAGGATCTTGCGAGCAGCGGGCGCGTTGGCCCGCTAGCGCTTACCAGCCGTCGTCGCTGGCCGGTGCAGCGTCGTCGCCGCCCCAGTCCTGACCGTTGCCGAAATCGATAGGCCGCTGTTGCAATTCCTGCGCTGCTGAGCCGTTGCCTTGCGCGTCGTCGAACAGGCCGGGCGTCAGCCCTTGGCTCGAACCCTGTGCGGCGGCATGGCCCGCGCTGCCCCCATCTCCATGGCCTTCGAACAGCTTTGCGGCGAGCATGCCCGCAGCCACGCCGCCAGCCACCGCCACCCCGGTGCCCAGCAGGCCGCTGCGAGGGGCTTGCTGCGGCGGGTAGTAGCCAGGCGCCTGAGGCGCGCCGTAGCCAGCAGCCTGAGGTGCGCCGTAGCCAGCGGCTTGCGCTGGTGCATAGGCTTGGCTGTAGTTGTTGGCTCCAGCTGCTGGCGCAGCGTAGTTGCCGCCCTGAGCGTTCGCCGCTGCTTGCTGCCTGCCGGTCCACAGACGCCAAGCCAGCAGCGCAGCGGCGCCGCCGCCCAGTGCCCAGACCCATGAAGGCAGCGAACTGTTCGGCGCCGGTGTCGGTGCCACCACTGGGGCGACCTTGCGCTCGGGCGCCGGTGTGGCCTTGGCAGTTCTGGCGCTCTGGGCCGCGCTCTGTTCGCGCTCTAGCAGTTGCTCAAAGGCCCGGAATTTCTCGGGTTGGGTGAACTTCAGCGAAGGGTCGATCGACTTGGCTTGCGCAGCTTGCGCAGTCGCTTGGTCAAAGCGCTTGTTGTGCGCCAGGATCTCGGCGTAAAGATAGTGCGCCTTCGCACTGTTGGGTTTGGCCGCAACGACTTCGCCCATCATCGTCTCGGCCTGAACGTAATTGCCTTGGCCGACTGCGGCTTGGACGGCTTCCAGCGTTGGCAGCGCGAATGCTGACCATGCCAGCAGCGCAAGACCTAGCGCGACGAGAACTCGTTTGAGGTTCATGAGAATGTCCACAGGATGAAGGTTTCTGTCATATTGCGATGGATCGTGAAATTCCAAGGCTTGCCAAGTCCGCCGCGAACGAAAAATTCAAAGCGCTCAGTCACGACGGATGCGGTCATGGGCTGAAAGCGGTCATGACACCTGTGCAATTTTCGTCGTTCGGTCTGTGCTGCGTCATCCTTTGCCCACGCCGGCGGCGCGGGCTTGCCCCTATGCTGGTGGCCAGCCATGAGCATCCGCCACCTCGATTCGATGTTCGACCCCCGGTCAGT
This sequence comes from Betaproteobacteria bacterium, assembly GCA_010030205.1. Taxonomy (GTDB): domain Bacteria; phylum Pseudomonadota; class Gammaproteobacteria; order Burkholderiales; family Burkholderiaceae_C; genus Pseudaquabacterium. The sequence goes on along the minus strand of RGQD01000137.1, from coordinate 4,429 downwards.
GGTCGTGATCGGTGCTTCTGACCGCGCGGCCAGCCTGGGTGCGACGGTCTGGCGCAATCTGACAGCGGGCGGGTATGCCGGCGCGGTGTATGCGGTCAACCCCAGGCGCGCGCTGCTCAACGGCGTCGCGGTCTACCCGACGGTTGCCGAACTGCCGTCCGCGCCCGACCTGGCGCTGATCTGCACCCCGCCGGCCAGCGTGGCCGAACTGATCGATGTGCTGGGGGCGCGCGGCACCAGGGCCGCTGTCGTGATGACCGCCGGCCTGAGTGCCGAGCAAAAGCAGGCGATGCAGCAGGCGTCGCGTCGCCACCTGCTGCGCATCCTCGGGCCCAATTGCCTGGGATTGCTCGCGCCGCACATCGCGCTCAATGCCAGCTTTGCCCACATCAGCGCGGCACCCGGTGCGCTCGCGCTGGTCTCGCAGTCGGGTGCGCTGGTCACGGCCATGCTCGACTGGGCCCAGGGCCGTGGTGTTGGTTTCTCGCAATGCGTCTCGCTGGGTGAACACGCCGATGTCGACTTCGGCGACATGCTCGACTATTTGGCCAGCGACCCCAAGACCCGGGCGATCCTGCTCTACATCGAGTCCATCGATGCGCCGCGCAAGTTCATGTCAGCGGCGCGCGCAGCGGCGCGCAACAAACCGGTGCTGGTGGTCAAGGCCGGGCGCTCGGCCCAGGGCCAAAAGGCTGCTGCATCGCACACCGGTGCGTTGGCGGCGTCGGATCTGGTGTTCGACGCTGCGATCCGGCGTGCCGGCATGTTGCGTGTCGACACCCTGCAAGACCTGTTCATCGCCGCCGAAGCATTGACGCATTTCAGCGGGCCGTCCAGACGGGTCGCGGTCGACGCGCAGGACAGCCTGACCTTGTTGACCAATGGCGGTGGCGCGGGGGTGATGGCGGCCGACGCCGCTGCGCTGGCTGGGGTGGCGCTGACAGAGCTGTCGCCGACGACGCTGCAGGCGCTGGACGCCTGGCTGCCGGCCAACTGGTCGCATGCCAACCCGGTCGACATCATTGGCGATGCGCCAGTGCAGCGCTATGTCAGAACCGTGCAGGCCTTGCTGGCTGACACCGACAGCGGCAGCTTGCTGTTCATGCATGCGCCGACCGCGATCGTGCCAAGCCAACAGATCGCTGCCGCGCTGGTGCCCGTGATGGCGGCTGCGCCCAACCGCGTCTTGAGCTGCTGGCTGGGTGGTCCTGGCGTGGCCGAAGCCAGGCAGCTGTTTCACCAAGCCGGCATCGCGAGCTACGACACACCCGAGGAAGCTGTGCGGGCGTTCTCGATGCTGCTGACCTACCGGCGCAACCAGGCCCAGTTGACCGAGGCGCCGCCAGCCGGTGCGCCCGGCGATTCGGCAGACCTGGGCCAAGTGCGCCGAATCGTCGGCGCTGCCTTGGCCGAAGGCCGCAGTTGGCTCAGCGAACCTGAAGCGAAATCGCTGCTCGCGGCCTGCGGCGTGCCGGTGGTGACCACGCGTATCGCCGCAGCCACAGCCGATGACGCGGTGCGCGTTGCCCAAGCCATCGGATTTCCGGTGGCGCTGAAGGTGCTGTCGCCTCAGATCTCGCACAAGAGCGATGTCGGCGGCGTCGTGCTCGACCTGCCCGACGCAGCGGCGCTGCGCGACGCTGCTGAGGCAATGCTTCGCCGCGTGGCGCAGGCGCGGCCTGATGCCGTGCTGGCGGGGTTCAGCGTTCAGGCGATGGTGCGGCGTCCGCGAGCGATCGAGCTGATCGTCGGCGCCAGCATCGACCCCTTGTTCGGCCCGGTGATCCTGTTCGGCCAGGGCGGCACCTCGGTCGAGGTGGTGGCCGACCGCGCGGTGGCGCTGCCCCCGCTCAACCCACCGCTGGCCCGCGCGCTGATCCATCGCACCTTGGTGTCCCGACTGCTGGCGGGTTGGCGCGACGTGCCTCCCGCTGACACCGAAGCGCTGGTGGGCGTGCTGACCGCGGTCTCGCGCTTGCTGGCTGAGGTGCCGCAGATCGCCGAACTTGACATCAACCCGCTGTTGGTCGATGCCAACGGCGTGATCGCGCTCGACGCCAGGATCCGTGTCAGTGCTGAGGCGCCCGGTGGTGCGGCCCGCTTTGCGATCCGGCCCTACCCCGGCGAGCTGGTCGAGACCTTGAGCTGGCAAGGCCGCGCGCTGACGCTGCGACCGATCCGGCCCGAGGACGAAGCTCAGCACCTGGCATTCCTGGCGCGGCTGGATCCGGTCGACGTGCGGCTGCGGGTCTTCTACAGCCGGCGCAGCATCGAGCGCAGCGAGCTCGCGCGTCTGACCCAGATCGATTACGAGCGTGAGATGGCTTTCATTGCGACGTCGCCTGTGGCGGGCGGTGGCGAGGAGACCCTGGGAGTGGTGCGAGCGACCGCCGACCCCGACAACTGCGATGCCGAGTTTGGCATCATCATCCGCCCCGAACTCAAAGGTGCAGGCCTGGGCACGCTGTTGATGCGCAAGCTGATCGCTTTTCAGCGCGACCGCGGGACCCAACGCCTGGTGGCGACCGTGCTGCGCGAGAACCACCACATGCTCGACTTGGCCGAGGAGCTCGGGTTTCAGCGCAGCGCCGAGCAGCCCGACGCGCACAGCTGGGCGATCTGGCTCGCGCTCGCCGCCGCGCCTAGCTCAGCGTTTGCGCAAGCCCAACCACACCACGGTGGTCACGACCAGCAAGCCGCCACCGACTTGTGACGCGGCGATGGATTGGCCCAAGATGGCCCAGGCCAGCACGAGCGCGAAGATCGGCTCGATGTTCATGATCGCCGAGTTGCCGACCACGCCCAGCCTTGGCAAGACGGTGAACATGATCGTGAAAGCGGTGCCGTACAGCGCTGTCAACGCGACCAGTGCCCACCAGCCTGTCGCTGCCTGCGGCAGGTGAAAACCGCCTTGCGAGGCCACGCCAGCGAGCGCGATCACTGCGACGATGGTCAGCGTGCTGGCGGTGCGCAGGCGGCCGTCTAGGTCGGCCGCTTCGTGCTGGGTCAGCACCAGCACGACGCCGAATGTCGCAGCGGCCGTGAGCGCAAACGCCACGCCGATGCCGATCTGCCCCCAATGCGCCGTCATGCCCAGGCCGGACGCTGCGCCCAACACATCCAGCGCCAGCGCCAGCCCGATCAGCATCACCGGCATCGCCCGCAGCACCCGAGGCTCGGGTCTATGGCCGTAGCACAGACGCGCCCACAGCGCCGTCCACAACGGGTAGGTGTTGAAGGCCAGCAGCGCCAATGCGACCGGCAGCCGCGCGACCGAGGCGTACAGGCACAGGCTTTGCACAGCCACCAACAAGCCGATCACCGGCAGCACCCGTTTGTGGCGTGTGGTCAATTGCACGGGCACTCGCTGCAGCACCAGCAGCAGGCCCACCACCGCTGCGGTGATGGCGCTGCGAAAGCACACCGCGGTGGCGACATCCACGCCGTGGTTGAAAGCCAGCCGCGCCGCGACATGGTTGGCACCCATCATCAGCGCGATCAGCAGCAAGGTGGCGAAGGCGGTGCTCGACAGCGCTGTGTTGCTGGCTGGGCCGGTTTGGGAGTTTCGGGTCATGGCTGCATTCTCGGCGCTGGTCCAGCCCCGGCCGACCTCGGCGCGCTCGGCGCGCCACGACGATCAGGCTTCGATCTTCACGTTGGCGTCCTTGACCACTCGAGCCCACTTCTCCTGCTCACTGCGGATGAACTGGGCGAATTTCTCGGGCGTGCCGCCACCGTCTTCGGCGCCGTAGGTGTCGAGTTTTTCCTGCACGTCGGGCATCGCCAGGATGGTGTTGACATCGCGGTTGATCTTGTTCGTGATGCCGGCCGACAGCTTGCCCGGCCCGGCCAGGCCGTACCAGGTCGTGGCTTCGAAACCGTCGAAGCCTTCTTCCTGCATCGTCGGCACATTGGGATGGCCTTTGGCGCGCTTGGTACGGGTCTGCGCGATCGCCACCACCCGGCCGTTCTTGACATGCGGCGTGGCCGCCGTCATGGTCTCGAAGCTGTACTGGATCTGGCCGCCGATCAGGTCGGTCAACAGCGGCCCGCTGCCCTTGTACGGCACATGCATCGCGTCGACCTTGGCCCGCAGCTTGAACATCTCGAGTGCCAGGTGCTGGGCCGATCCTGAACCTGCCGAGCCGAAGCTCACCGCGCCGGGCTTGGCCTTGCACAGCGCAACCACGTCCTTGACGGTCTTCGCACCTTGGGCCGAGCCGGCGATCAACAGGTTGGGCGTGACACCGACCAGCACGATAGGCGTGAAATCGCGCTCGATGTTGTAGCGCAGCTTGGGCTGCAGGCTGGGCGCGAGCGCATGGCTGTTGATGTGGGCCATCAGCAGCGTGTTGCCGTCGCCCGGTTGAGCCGCGACGTACTCGGCCGCCAGCACGCCCGCCACGCCGGCCTTGTTCTCGACGATGAC
>RGQD01000136.1 GCA_010030205.1 Betaproteobacteria bacterium | reverse complement strand
CCCTTCGTCGGCGATTCGGGTCAGCTGCTCGACCGCATGCTGCGGGCGTTGGGTCTGAGTCGCGACGCCACCGAACCCGCTGATGCGGCACGCCAAGTGTTCATCACCAACACCGTGAAGTGCCGGCCACCGCGCAACCGCAACCCAACAGCCGACGAGCTCTGCGCTTGCCAGCCTTTCCTGCAGCGACAGGTCGCGCTGGTGCAGCCGAAGGTCATCATCGCGATGGGCGCGTTCGCGGTGCGCTCGCTGCTCGGCAGCGACGAGCCGATCGGCAAGCTGCGCGGCCGGCTGCACAGCTGGCGCGGCGTGCCGGTGGTGGTGACCTACCACCCGGCTTACCTGCTGCGCCAGCCCACCGACAAGGCCCGCGCCTGGGAAGATTTGTGCCTGGCGGCAACCTGCTTGGAGCCGAGAGCCGACTGACGAGCGGCAAGGTCGGCGCCGCTGCGGGCCTCAGCCCTTGCCCGACTTGGCCGTCTTGGCGGGCCGCTTCCACCCCGTGATCGACACCTGCTTGCCTCGCGCCACCGTCAGGTCTCCTGGGGACGTGCTCTTGCTCACCGTGCTGCCGCCACCCACAGTGCCGCCCTCGCCGATGTTCAGCGGCGCGATCAGCACGCAGTTGCTACCGATATGCACATCATCGCCAATCACCGTGCGGTGCTTGTTTGCGCCGTCATAGTTGGCGGTGATGCTGCCAGCGCCGAAGTTCACCCGTTCGCCGACGGTGGCGTCGCCGAGGTAGGCCAGGTGGTTGGCCTTGGCGCCCTTGGCAAGGGTCGAGTTCTTGACCTCTACGAAGTTGCCGATGTGCACTTCCGGGCCGAGTTCGGCGCCCTGACGCAGCCGCGCGAACGGTCCCACCAACGCAGCGGCCCCAACATGGGCGCCCTCGATGTGGCTGAAAGGGTGTATCACCGCACCAGCCGCAATCACCGCATCGCGGATCACGCAGTGTGCACCGATGCGGACCTCGTCGCCCAGCATCACCGCACCTTCGAAGACACAGCCGATGTCGATCTCGACGTCGCGACCTGTGGCGAGCGTGCCGCGCAGGTCGAAGCGCGCAGGATCGGCCAACCGCACGCCTGCCTCCATCAGCGCCTCGGCCTGGCGGCGCTGCAGTCGGCGCTCCAGGTCGGCGAGCTGCAGCGGGCTGTTCACGCCCAAGACCTCGGTGTCGTCACGAGCATGGGTGGCGACCACCGGCACGCCGTCGGCCACCGCCATCGCGACAATATCGGTCAGGTAGTACTCGCCCTGGGCGTTGTCGTTGTTCAGAGCGGCGACCCAGCGCTTGAGCAGCGCGGTGGGTGCAGCCATCATGCCGGTGTAGACCTCGGAGATCTCGCGCTGCGTCGCACTCGCATCCTTGTGCTCGACAATGCCCAGCACGCGGCCGCCGTCAGGATCGCCCGATCGCAGGATACGGCCGTAGCCCGTCGCATCGTCGAGATGGATGGTCAGCAGTGCCAGGCGCTGGCCGTCACAGGCCTCGGCCAGCGCGCGCGCCGTGCCGGCCTCGATCAGCGGCACGTCGCCGTTGAGGATCAGCGTGGTGCCCTGGTCCGCCAACTTCGGCGCCACCTGCGCGATCGCATGACCCGTACCCAACTGCGGGATCTGGCGCACCGCCTGCGCACCCGTGCCGGCGATGGCAGACTCCACCGCATCGGCACCGTGGCCGGTGATGACCCAACAGCGGTGCTCGCCCAGCGTCGCGGTGGTGGCCAGCACATGGGCCAGCAAGGACTTGCCAGCCAAGCGGTGCAGCACCTTGGGCTGGCTTGACTTCATCCGGGTGCCTTTGCCCGCTGCCATGATCACGATATCCAATGCCATGAGAATGCCTGTGCTGATGCGGTTGAGAGCTTGGATTATCCTGTTGCTGCCGCTGCTGGCGGCTTGCAGCGCGCTGCAATTGAGCTACAACCAGGGCCCGACGCTGGCTTACTGGTGGCTCGATGGCTATGTGGATTTCAACGCCGAACAGTCGCCGCGCGTCAAGACGGCGCTCGAAGACTGGTTTGCCTGGCATCGTGCCAGCCAATTGCCCGATTACGCCCAAGCGCTGGCTGCCGCTCAGACCCTGGTCGTGGACAAAATCACCCCAGCCCAGGTCTGCAGCACGGTCAACGCCTGGCAGCAGCGCCTCGATCGCGCTTACGAGCAGGCCCTACCGGCGTTGGCCGAGCAGGTCCGAACGCTGTCGCCCGAGCAGATCCGCCACCTGGAGCGGCAACAGGCCAAGAAGCACCAAGAGGCTGTGGCCGAATACCTGCAGCCGACGCTGGCCGAGCGCCAGAAGCTGAACTTCGAGCGCTCGCTGGACCGGGCCGAATCGCTGTACGGCAAGCTCGACGAGGCGCAGCGCCGTTTGCTGGCAGCCGAGCTCGCGGCATCGCCCTTCGATCCCGAGCGCTGGCTGACCGAACGACGCCAGCGCCAGCTCGACATCGTGCGAAACCTTCGACTGTGGCAGGCCGAGTACATCGATTCGGCCACCGTACAAGCCGGGCTGCGCAGGCTGGGGGCCGAGCTCTCGCAGTCGCCGCGCAGCGAATACCGGGCCTATGCTGAGCGCTTGATGGAGTCCAACTGCACGCTGATGGCCAAGTTGCACAACAGCAGCACGGCATCGCAGCGCCGGCGGGCCGTCGACAAGCTCAAGGGCTGGGAAATCGACTTGCGAGCGCTGGTCCGCCGCTGAACCGGTCCAGGCCGGCAGCCTGCAAGGCCAAACATCGGACAATCCAACGCATGAGTCCATGGCAAGCCCTGATACGACATGCCGAGTACCGACGCGGCGCGCGCGAGATGGGCGGGGTTGCGCTAGGACTGGGCGCCTGGGGCTTGGTGACGGGCGTTGCAATGGTCCAGAGCGGCATGGACCCCTGGCTGGCCGCGCTGATGTCGGTCACGGTGTTCTCGGGCACGGCGCAGTTGGCCGTCGCGCCGTTGATCGCCAGCGGCGCGCCGATCTGGGTGGTGTGGGCGACCGCCATCTGCCTGAACCTACGCTTCGCAGTCTTCAGCGCGCTTTGGCGGCCCTACCTGGCACACCTGCCCCTGGGCCGCCGCGCGCGGATGGCCTTTTTCGCCGCCGATCTGAACTACGTGCTGTTCATGCAGCGCTTCCCAGAACCCAGACCCTCGCCAGAGCAGATCCCTTATTTCTGGGGTGGCGTGCTGGTCAATGCCGGCTCCTGGCATCTGGGGTCGTTGCTGGGCATCGCGCTGGGCCATCACATACCAGCGCAATGGGGTTTGGGCTTCGCCGGCACCGTCGCGCTGTTGGCGATGACCTGCTCACTGCTGTCGGACCGCAGCACCTGGCTGCCCGCCTTGGTGGGCGGCAGCGCGGCGGTCGCGGCGTTCGCGCTGCCGCTCCGGCTCAACATGCTGGTGGCCATTGCAGCGGCGGTGGTGGTGGGCGCGGTGATTGACCGCACCCGACCACCTCGGCCGGCCAGCGCGCCGTGATCTACCGCAGCACATCGCCGGCAGGGTTTGCGCGCGCCCGACGGGACGCCGCATGAACAACTGGCAGACCCTCTTGACCATCGCCGGGATGGTGCTGATCACGCTGTTGACGCGCGGCTTCTTCATCCTGCCCTCGCGCGAGCTGCCGCTGCCCGATTGGCTGCGCGAGGGCCTGCGCTACGCGCCGATCGGCGCACTGGCGGCGGTGATCGCGCCAGAGCTGGTGATGAACCAGGGGCAGCTGATCACCAGCTGGGCCGACGCGCGGCTGTTCGGCGCGGCAGCGGCGGTGGTCTGGTACGTCTGGCGGCGTGACATGCTGAGCACGATCATCGTCGGCACGGGCGTGATGTTGATGCTGCGCCTGGGGCCGGGCTGGTGATCTGCCACACTTGCCGGTTGAACCCAGGCCTTCCCAACCCTCCTCTGTGCTGACCATGAAAATCCTCCGACTCGACGAGCTCGTCGCCCAAGGCAAGCTGGCCGGCCGACGCGTGTTCATCCGTGCCGACCTCAACGTGCCGCAGGATGCCGCAGGCCACATCACCGAAGACACTCGGATCCGCGCATCGGTCCCCTGCATTCAGATGGCGCTGGCCGCCGGGGCGGCGGTGATGGTCACCTCACACCTGGGTCGGCCCACCGAAGGCCAGTTCAATCCCGAGGACTCGCTCGCGCCGGTCGCTCAGCGACTGGGGGAGTTGCTGGGCCGTGAAGTGCGCCTGGTCTCGAACTGGGTCGACGGCGTTCAGGTCGAACCCGGCCAGGTCGTGCTGCTCGAGAACTGCCGGATCAACCCGGGCGAGAAGAAGAACAGCGAGGCGCTGGCGCGCAAGATGGCAGCGCTGTGCGACATTTTTGTCAACGATGCCTTCGGCACCGCCCACCGCGCCGAAGGCACGACCCACGGCATCGCCAGGTTCGCCCCGCTGGCCTGCGCCGGGCCGCTGCTGTCAGCCGAGGTCGACGCGATCACGAAAGCGCTCAGCGCACCGAAACGCCCCTTGCTGGCGATCGTCGCTGGCAGCAAGGTCAGCACCAAACTGACCATTCTGCAAAGCCTGGCAGCCAAGGTCGACGGGCTGATCGTCGGCGGCGGCATCGCCAACACCTTCATGCTCGCGGCGGGTCTGAAGATCGGCAAGAGCCTGGCCGAACCCGCCCTGCTGGACGCCGCCAAGACCGTGATCGCAGCGCTGGCCGCGCGCGGTGCGGCCGTGCCGATCCCGGTCGACGTGGTCTGCGCCAAGCACTTCGCTGCCGACGCCCCGGCCACTGTCAAGGACGCCAATGCGGTCGACGATGACGACCTGATCCTCGACATCGGACCCAAGACCGCGGCGCTCCTGGCCGCTCAGCTCAAGGCCGCAGGCACCATCGTCTGGAACGGCCCGGTGGGGGTATTCGAGTTCGACGCCTTCTCGCATGGCACCGAGGTGATTGCGCGCGCGATCGCGGCCAGCCCGGCGTTCTCGATCGCCGGGGGCGGTGACACGCTGGCGGCCATCGCCAAGTACGGCATTGCGAGCGAGCTGGGCTACATCTCCACCGGCGGCGGTGCCTTTCTGGAGATGCTCGAGGGCAAGACCCTGCCGGCTCTAGACATCCTGGCGCAGCGCGCCAACGCTTGAACGGCAACGACACAGCGCAAGCCGGGGCTTGCACCAGCACAGCGCAGCCCGAATCAGGCGTAACCTCGGGGGTGTCAACCACCGTCCAAGGTTTCGCTGTCATGAACAAGCCCCTGTCCCCCGCCGAACATACGCTGCGCGAGGCCGCGCGCGACTACCACCGCAGCCCGACGCGAGGCAAGATTTCCGTCACCCCCACCAAGCCGCTGTCCAACCAGCGCGACCTGAGCCTGGCTTACTCGCCGGGCGTGGCCTATCCCTGCCTCGACATCGAGCGCGATCCCAGCCTGGCGGCCGAATACACATCGCGTGGCAACCTTGTCGGCGTGATCACCAACGGTACCGCGGTGCTGGGTCTGGGCGACATCGGTCCGCTCGCGGCCAAGCCGGTGATGGAAGGCAAGGGCTGCTTGTTCAAGAAGTTCGCCGGCATCGATGTGTTCGACATCGAACTCGCGGAGCGCGACCCAGACAAGCTGGTCGAGATCATCGCCGCGCTCGAGCCCACGCTGGGCGGTATCAACCTTGAGGACATCAAGGCGCCCGAGTGCTTCGTCGTCGAGCGCAAGCTGCGCGAGCGGCTGAAAATTCCCGTCTTCCACGACGACCAGCATGGCACCGCGATCATCTCGTCGGCGGCGCTGCTCAACGCGCTCGAACTGGTGGGCAAGACCATCGGCGAAGTCAAGCTGGTGGTGTCAGGCGCTGGCGCTGCGGCCATTGCTTGCCTCGACCTGATGGTCAGCCTGGGCGCGAAGATCGAGAACATCTTCGTCTGCGACTCCAAAGGCGTGATCCGCGAAGGCCGCGCCGACGTGACCGCCGGCAGCCTCGACGAGACCAAGCAGCGATATTGCCAGCGTACCGAGGCCACAACGCTGAGCGACGCGATCGTTGACGCCGATGTCTTCCTCGGCTGCTCGGCAGCCGGCGTGCTGACGCCGGAGATGGTCAAGACCATGGGCAGCAAGCCGATCATTCTGGCGCTGGCCAACCCCGAACCCGAGATCCGGCCCGAACTCGCCAAGGCCGCAAGGCCTGACTGCATCGTCGCCACCGGCCGCTCCGACTACCCGAACCAGGTCAACAACGTCCTGTGCTTTCCTTACATCTTCCGCGGCGCGCTCGACTGCGGCGCCACCACGATCAACGAGGCGATGAAACTGGCTTGCGTGCGCGAGATCGCTGCACTGGCCAAGGCCGAGGCGAGCGACGAGGTCGCCGCAGCTTACGCCGGCAAGGAACTCAAGTTCGGCCCCGACTACATCATTCCCACGCCTTTCGACGTGCGGCTGATCCTGCGAATCGCCCCAGCGGTGGCCCAGGCCGCTGCCGAGTCTGGCGTCGCGTTGCGACCGATCGCCGACCTGGAAGCCTACCGGCAGCAACTCACCCGCTTCGTCTACCAGACCGGCATGGTGATGCAACCGGTGTTTGCTGCCGCCCGCGTTGCCTGCGCCGGGAACGCTGCGCGCGTGGTCTATGCCGAAGGCGAAGACGAGCGTGTGCTGCGCGCAGTGCAAGTCGTGCTCGAAGAGAGGCTGGCCAGACCGGTGCTGATCGGCCGACCGGCCGTGATCGCGATGCGTATCGAGCGTGCCGGGCTGAGATTGACGGCAGGCACCGACTTCGAGGTCTGCGACCCTGAACACGACCCGCGATTTCGCAGCTACTGGGAGCTGTACCACCAGCTGATGGGGCGCGAAGGCGTCTCGCCCGAAGCGGCCAAAGCGGCAGTGCGACGCAGCAACACGCTGATCGCCGCGCTGATGCTCAAACGCGGCGAGGTCGACGCAATGCTTTGCGGCCTGGTCGGCCGCTATGAAGCTCACCTCGACCATGTGCGCCAAGTCATAGGCCTGAAGACCGGTGCCCGCACGATGGCGGCGATGAATGCGCTGCTGCTCGAGCAGCACACGCTGTTCCTGACCGACACCTTCGTCAACGAAGAGCCCAGCGCCGAGGAACTGGCCGACATCGCGCTGATGGCCGCTGCCGAGGTACGTCGCTTCGGCATGCCGGCCAAGGTGGCGTTCCTGTCGCACTCGATGTATGGCAGCTCGCCTCGGGCATCGGCGCGCCGGATGCGCACCGCGCGCGACCTGTTCGTCGCACGGGCGCCCGAGATCGAATGCGACGGCGAATTGCAGGGCGACGCTGCGCTGTCGGAGGTCATACGCGCGAGCTTCCTGTCTGACGCGACGCTGACCGGCTCGGCCAACCTGCTGGTGCTGCCAAACCTGGACGCGGCCAACATCCTGTTCAACGTGCTCAAGGTCACGGCCAGCAACGGCGTGACGATAGGCCCGATTCTGCTCGGCGCTGCCGCGCCGGTGCACATCCTGACACCCTCGGCGACGATGCGGCGCTTGGTCAACATGACGGCACTTGCGGTGGCCGACGCCGCCGAATCAAGGGACGCCGGGCCGGTGAAAGAATCCGCGGCCTGAGCAGCCGAAACATCAGCGACACCGATAATCGAGGTTTACTCCACAGCCGGACCGAACCATGCCGCGTGCTACCAAGATCGTCGCCACCCTCGGCCCTGCCAGCAGCGACCCGGAAGTGCTCGAACGCTTGTTGCGAGCCGGCGTCGACGTGGTGCGGCTGAACTTCAGCCACGGCAAAGCACAAGACCACATCGACCGCGCCGCACTGGTGCGCCAGATTGCCGAGAAGATTGGCAAGCCGGTGGCCATCATGGCCGACCTGCAGGGCCCGAAGATCCGGGTCGGCAAGTTCGCCGAAGGCCGTGTGCAGTTGGTCAACGGCACGCATTTCGTGCTCGACGCCGCCCGCACCGAGCCCGGCAACCTGGACGGCGTGGGTCTGGACTACAAGGAGTTGCCGCGCGACGTCAAACCCGGTGACACCTTGCTGCTCAACGATGGGCTGATCGTGCTGACAGTCGATGCGGTGCGAGGCGAGCAAGTCCACACCATCGTCAAGGTCGGCGGCGAACTCAGCAACAACAAGGGCATCAACAAACGGGGCGGCGGACTGACAGCGCCGGCGCTGACCGGCAAGGACATGGAGGACATCAAGACCGCCATGTCCTTCCAGTGCGACTACCTGGCAGTGAGCTTCCCGAAGAACGCCACCGACATGGAGATGGCGCGCCAGTTGGCCAACGTCGCGGGAGAGCCCTGGCGCCACAAGCCGGCGATGATCGCCAAGATCGAGCGCAGCGAGGCCATCCCGCAGCTGGAAGCCATCCTGCGCGCCAGCGACGGCATCATGGTCGCGCGCGGCGACCTGGCGGTCGAAGTCGGCAACGCCACCGTGCCGGCGCTGCAAAAGAAGATGATCCGCATGGCGCGCGAGATGGACAAGATCGCGATCACCGCGACCCAGATGATGGAGAGCATGATCGTCAACCCGGTGCCCACGCGCGCCGAGGTCAGCGATGTGGCGAACGCGGTGCTCGACGGCACCGACGCGGTGATGCTGTCGGCCGAGACCGCCGCCGGCAAGTACCCGGTGGAAACCGTCGAGCAGATGGCGCAGATCGCGCTCGAAGCCGAGCGGGCCGAGGACGTGCGGCTGGACGCCAACTTCACCGATCGTGTGTTCGGCCGCATCGACCAAAGCATCGCGATGGGCGCACTGTTCACCGCTTACCACCTGGGCTGCAAAGCCATCGTCGCGCTGACCGAATCGGGCTCGACAGCGCTGTGGATGAGCCGGCACAACATCCATGTACCGATCTTCGGACTCACCTCCAAACCCAGCTCGCAGGCGCGCATGGCGCTGTACCGCAATGTGCGCCCGCTGCTGATGCGCGCGCACAGTGACCGCGACCTTGCGCTGGCCGAGGCCGAGCGGGCACTGGTCGAGCGCGGCGTGCTGCGTCCTGGTGACACCTACGCGATCACCTGCGGCGAGCCGATGGGCTATCCCGGCGGCACCAACATGCTCAAGGTCTGCCGGGTCGGCTGAAAGCCGTCCAGCGACGAGATCCGGCGCTGCATGAAATCGGCCACGCGGATCGCAGCTTGGCAATTGACATTTGGGGCTTGCGTTGGAAGTGCGATCGCTAGAATCCCCCAGCCATGCGCACGCCGACACAGCATGGGTTCAACAACTCTGGTGCCGCGTCGCCAGACTGCTCGCTTTCACACCCTCTCGACCAGGATAGACCATGCCACTCGTCTCGATGCGCCAACTGTTGGACCACGCCGCCGAAATGGGCTACGGCATCCCGGCCTTCAACGTCAACAACCTCGAACAGGTCCAGGCGGTGATGTCGGCCGCTGCCGAAGTGGACGCCCCGGTGATCCTGCAAGCCAGCGCGGGCGCCCGCAAGTACGCCGGCGAGCACTTCATCAAGCACTTGATTTCTGCGGCAGTCGAATCCTGGCCTAACGTTCCCTTGGTGATGCACCAGGACCACGGCCAGAGCGTCGCTGTGTGTCAGGGCGCGATAGCCCTGGGCTTCAGCTCCGTGATGATGGATGGCTCGCTGCAGGCTGATGGCAAGACCATCGCCAGCTACGACTACAACGTCGACGTCACGCGCGCGGTGGTCGACCTGGCGCACCGCCTGGGCGTCACGGTCGAAGGCGAACTGGGCTGCCTGGGATCACTAGAGACCATGAAGGGCGACAAAGAGGATGGGCACGGCACCGACGCGACGATGACGCGAGAGCAGTTGCTCACCGATCCCGAGCAGGCCGCCGACTTCGTCAAACGCACCCAGCTTGACGCGCTGGCGATCGCCATCGGCACCAGCCATGGCGCTTACAAGTTCACCCGCAAACCCACTGGCGACATCCTGGCGATCGATCGCATCAAGGCGATCAACCGCCGCATCCCCAACACCCACTTGGTGATGCACGGCAGTTCTAGCGTGCCGCAGGACTTGCTGGCCGAGATCCGCCAGTTCGGTGGCGACATGAAAGAGACCTACGGCGTGCCGGTCGAAGAGATCCAGGAAGCGATCAAGTACGGCGTGCGCAAGATCAACATCGACACCGACATCCGGCTGGCGATGACCGGTGCGATCCGCCGCTACCTGGCCGAGAACCCAAGCAAATTCGACCCGCGCGACTACCTCAAACCCGCGCGTGAAGCCGCCAAGGCGATCTGTCTGCAGCGCTATGTGCAGTTCGGCTGCTCAGGCCAGGGCAGCAAGATCAAGGCCTTGCCGCTCGTCACCGTGGCCCAGCGCTATGCCAGTGGCGAGTTGGCCCAGTTGGTGACCTGAGCCTGTCGGTCGGCACGGGTCAGATCGGCCGGAGAACCGGCTGATCGGGTGCGCCAGGAGCGCCCGATCAGGCTGGGGGCTGGCGTGGCTGAAGGGCACAATCGGGCGATCCGCAGACCGCCGCAATGATGCCCGAGACACTCGCCATGAGCACCCCAGCCCTCTTCGAATCCAACCTGCGCTCGCTGCCGCTGCTGGCCCGCGGCAAGGTCCGTGACAACTACGCAGTCGGCAATGATCGGCTGTTGATACTGGCTTCGGACCGCATCTCTGCCTTCGACGTGGTGATGGGCGAGCCGATTCCAGGCAAGGGTCAACTGTTGACCCAGATGGCGCTGTTCTGGTTCGACAAGCTGGCCCATATCGTGCCAAACCACCTCACCGGCGAGGCACCTGAGAGCGTGGTCGCGCCAGACGAGGTCGCGCAGGTCATCGGTCGTGCGATGCTGGTCAAGCGCCTGAAGCCGCTGCCGGTTGAAGCCGTGGTGCGAGGCTACCTCGCCGGTTCAGGCTGGAAGGAGTACCAGCACAATGGCGAAGTCTGCGGCGTCGCATTGCCGCCAGGTCTGAAGAATGCCAGCCGACTGCCCGAACCGATCTTCACCCCCGCGACCAAAGCCGAGATGGGCGAGCACGATGAGAACATCAGCTGGGCTCGCATGGCCGGCATCATCGGCGCTGACTTGGCCGCCAGCGTACGCGACATCTCGCTTCAGCTGTACCGCGAAGCCGCCGCTTATGCGCTGACACGCGGCATCATCATCGCTGACACCAAGTTCGAATTCGGCTTGTCAGCGGATGGCACGCTGACCTTGATGGATGAAATCCTCACCCCAGACTCGTCGCGGTTCTGGCCGCTGGCGTCTTACCAGGAAGGGGTCAACCCCCCAAGTTACGACAAGCAGTTCCTGCGTGATTGGCTGGAAACTGCGCAAGTGGCTGGCGCACCTTGGAACAAGCGGGCACCAGCACCCGAAATGCCCCAACAAATTGCCGAGACCACCGCGGCCCGCTACCAAGCCGCGACATCGGCTTTGCTCAGCAGGTGAAACCATGGATTCCAGGCTGCTCGCCAGCTTGAATTTCCAAGCCGGCAGCACCGGAGATCCTGTGCTGTGGGCCAGAACCTTGTGCCGGGCAGCGTCGCACTTTGCGCGGCAAGGCAGTGCCGCTGAAGCGCTGACGTCCATCACCGTTGTCAGGTCTCAGTTCGGCCATGAGATCCCCCCCGAAGTCGCCTGCTGGCTGATGCTCGCCGAAGGGGTTTTGCACTTCTTCCAGAAAAGACCTCGCGATGCCTACGACAGGATCCAGCGCGCCTATGGACTGGCTGTCGCGCTGAAGATCGATTCAGCACTGCCCAGTTGTGCCGCGTGGATGGCGCACCTCGAAATGTTTGAGTACAAGTACGAGCCGATGGCCGTCCATCTGGAGCAGGCGCTGACCTCGGCTCAGGCGCAGGACCATCAAGCGATGGCACGCGCAGCTTTGGTATTGGCCGCAGCCTTTCATCTGGCCAATGATTTCGATGCGGCAAAACCCTGGTATGAGCAAGCTCGACAGCGCGCGGCAGTTGAAGGCGATGAGACAACCATCAGCGCCATGCTCTACAACGTTGCGGCCATGCGCGCGGCCAATGCCCGCTTAGCTGACACCTTTGAGATCCAAGACTCAGGCGAGACAAGGCGCGCCGCGATGGAGTTATCGTCTTCACTCAACTACGATGCCGCGATCGGCAATACGTCGCTCAAAATCCTGTCGCAAATGCTCAACGGTTTGATACTGACCTTGTCAAAACGCTACGCTGATGCCTTGAAAATATTTATCGAGATCGAAGAGAGCACCTCGGGCATTGCCGAGATTTCACTCATCACGGTGGATACCGCTTGGTGCATGGCCAACCTTGGTGATGTCGAAAAAGCGTGGCATTTGGCCATGCTGGCGGACGATCAGCCACGCGAAAAATCAGAACCTGATGACGTCGCCTATGTCAACTCAAGAATTTGTCAGATCGCCGGCCTCTGTGGCCGCGGCGGCGCGGCCTCGACCTACCGCGAAAAGGCCAACGCGGCCCTCGCAAGCCATCGCC
>RGQD01000135.1 GCA_010030205.1 Betaproteobacteria bacterium | reverse complement strand
GACTGCGGCAAACCCCGGCGCTGCGCCAGGGTGCCGCCTCAGATTGACGCGGGCGCTTAGGTGCAACACCACTACTAGGGCATACCCTGTGCGCGCAGCGCCAGACGAGCCCGTAGGCTATGCGATTGACCCATTCACAAGGAGACGACACGATGGCTGGATGTCTGCAAGAAAAAGTCGTGCTGGTGACCGGCGCGGGCCGGGGCATCGGCAGAGAAATCGCGCTGCTGGCCGCTGCCGAAGGTGCGGCTGTCGTCGTCAACGACCTCGGCGTCAGCCCCGAAGGCGAGAGCACGCTCGAGACGCCTGCCGCTGCGGTGGTGGCCGAGATCGTGGCCGCGGGCGGACGCGCCGTCGCCAACAACGACAGCATCACCGACGCCAAGGCCGCACAGGCCATGATCGAACAGGCCGTCAGCCACTTCGGACGTCTCGACGCCGTGATCAACAACGCCGGTTTCCTGCGCGACCGCATCTTCCACCGCATGTCGCATGTCGACTGGGAGATGGTGGTCGATGTGCACCTGACGGGCTACTTCAACGTGTCGCGCGCAGCGGCCACCTATTTCCGCGAGCAAGAGCACGGCAGCTTCGTGCACTTCACCTCGGCGTCAGGCTTGGTCGGCAATTTCGGCCAGGCCAACTACGCCGCTGCCAAACTGGGCGTGGTCGGGCTGTCGAAGTCGATCGCGCTGGACATGGCTCGCTACAAAGTGCGGTCGAACTGCATCGCACCGTTTGCTTGGAGCAGGCTGATCGGCACGATACCGACCGACACACCCGAGGAAAAGCTGCGGGTCGACCGCGTCAAGACCATGACGGCCGCAAAAGTCGCGCCGCTGGCGGTGTTCCTGGCCAGCGATTTGTCCGAGGATGTCACGGGTCAGATCTTCGGCTCGCGCAAGAACGAGATTTTTCTGTTCAGCCAGCCGCGGCCGATACGCAGCGTGCAGCGCGAACAGGGTTGGACGCCGCAGTCCATGGCCGAGCACATGCTGCCGGCCTTCAAGAACTCATTCTTCCCGCTCGACCGCAGCGCCGATGTCTTTTGCTGGGACCCGGTCTGATGACAGTCGCTTACGAACTGCTGCGCGATTTCAGCATCCCGGTGATCGCTCACCGCTATGTCGAGAAAGACGTGATGCTCTATGCGCTGGGCCTGGGCCTGGGCGCCGATCCGCTGAACGAGGATCAACTCGGCTTCGTCTACGAGAAAGACTTGAAGGTGTTGCCCACTTTTGGCGGCGTGCTGGGCTATCCGGGCTTCTGGCCCAAGGCCCATCCCGAGCTCGGCATCACCTGGCAGCGCTTGCTCAACGGCGAGCAAGGCATAGAGATCCACCGGCCTTTCCCGTCTAGCGGCGAAGTGGTCGGCAGCATGACGATAGAGCGAATCGTCGACAAAGGCGTCGGCAAAGGCATGTTGATCTACACCCGGCGCGACGTGCGCGACCAAGCCAGCGGCGACTTGCTGTGCAGCGTCAGCAACACCATGGTCTGCCGCGACGACGGGGGTTTTGGCGGGCCCACCGCACCCGGCCCGGCCGCTGCCGCCATCCCAGATCGCGCCTCGGACCTATCTATGGACTGGCCGACGCTGCCCCAAGCGGCGCTGATCTACCGCCTGTCAGGCGACTTCAACCCATTGCACGCCGACCCCGCCGTGGCGCGGCAAGGCGGCTTCGACCGGCCCATCCTGCACGGTGCAGCCACCTGGGGCATCGCCGGCTGCGCGCTGCTGCAAGCCTTGTGCGGCGGCGACCCAGCGCGGTTTCGAAGCTACCAAGCGCGCTTCACGTCGCCGGTGTACCCGGGCGAGACCATGCGCATCGAGATCTGGTTGGGCACGCCGGGCCATGCCTCGTTCCGCGTCGCCGCGCCCGCTCGCGGCGTCACGGTGCTAGACAACGGCGTGTTCTCGTACCAGATCGAACAATCGTGACGCAGGCACGGCGCGGGCCTGCGATCCAGGCTCGCAGACATTCACCGCAACCAGAAAGTTCCTGACATGCCGATGCTCGCCAATGACCAGCAGGTGGCCCAGCGCGTGCTGGACCACATGGCCCAGCGCACCACCGACCTGGCGCCCGCGGTGTGGCGCGAGCCGGTGGACAACTACCTGTCCACCACCGTGCTTGACACCGAGATCCGCCAGGTGATGCGCCGCACGCCCACGGCGTTCTGCCCGTCGGCAGCACTGTCAAAGCCCGGCGACTACGTGGCGCGCGAAGCCGCCGGCACACCGCTGCTGGCCGTGCGCGGCAAGGACGGCGTGGTGCGCGCGTTCCGCAATGCCTGTCGGCACCGAGGCATGCAAGTCGCCAGTGGCATCGGCAACGCGCCGGCCTTTGCCTGCCGTTACCACGGCTGGACCTACGCGCTGGACGGTCAGTTGCGTCAGGTGCCAGACCCGCATGGCTTCCCTGGCCTGGACAAGAGCTGCCATGGCTTGGTACCGGTGCAGGTGCAAGAGCGTCTGGGCCTGGTGTTCATCACCCAGGACGGGCCGTCGGACAGCGACGCGTCACTGGATGAGATCCGTTCCTTGCTGCCACCTGAATACGAGCTGCTCGCCACGCGTGAGCGCGTCGTCGACGCCAACTGGAAGGTGATGCTCGAAGGCTTCATCGAGGGCTACCACATCCGGTCGACGCACCGCGAAAGCTTCTACCCCTACGGCTTCGACAACCTCAACCTGATCGAGCCCTTCGGGCGCCACTGCCGCGTGACCTACCCGTTCCGGCGCATCGGCAAGCTGGCCGACGTGCCACCGGCCGAGCGCCGAGTGGACGGCCTGCTGACCTATGTGTACCAGCTGTTCCCGAACGTGCTCGTCACGATGCTGTCGCGCCACACCAACCTGGTGGTGCTCGAACCGATGGGTGTGGGACGAACGCTGGAGATCAGTTACACGCTGGCCGATGTGCGCGGCGCCGACGACCAAGCCAGGGCAGCCGCGCTGCGCGACGCCGATTTCGTTCGCGAGGTTGGCGCCGCCGAAGACCGCGAGGTGATCTGCGCGATCCAGAAAGGCCTGGCCAGCCAGGCCAACGAACACTTCACCTTCGGCCTGTTCGAAGGGGCGATCTCGCATTTCCACCAAACGCTGGCCGCCGCGCGCAGCACTGCGGCCCCGACCTGACCGCAGACACCCATCACATCGGCATCGACGCAGACGACGCTGATGCAAGGGCTGCCAGACGGCTTCAAGCCCTCGCACGCCTTGTTGCGCATCAACGTGCCGGACAATAGGGCTTAGCGTGCCTGATCGAAGCGCCATTGAAGCTTGTAAAAAACGAAGACAAACGCCTTCAGCAACGCAGTGGCCACGCCATCCGTCGTCGGCTTGCCGGCGAGTTCAGCGCAAACCCGCATCGAAGGCGGCCCGACGAAATCCCAGGAGTGAGCCATGTTCGAATTTTTCAAGCGCAGAAAGCTCAACAGCCAGATCCGCGATGCGGTGCTGGATGCCGAGCCCATGCACTTGCTGGGGATTCTGGTCTACCGCCACGCCAAGGATGCGGACCTTGCACCACGCCAGCGGACCGAAGCCAAGACGCAGGGTGAGGCCATCGTCGCGCAAGCAGAAGCTTTTCGCGCCTATCAAGAGGCCCCCGGGGCTCAGGCCTTGACGCCGTTCTTGCCCTATCTCGCGGCCATCGCCGCGATGAAAATGGCCGCCGACAAGCTGCCGTTTGACGCCAAGCAGTGCCGATCCAACGTCACCGACATGGTGGCATCGCTGGGCAGTGCCGGTGGCTTTTCCGAGCTCTACGGGCCTGTGTGCGCCGACGCAAGCTACAAAATTGGTATTTTCATACGCACCAAGATTTGAAGGCCTGCGCCGCCACTCGCAGCAGTCCGTTGCACAGCTGCCCGTTGCACAACAGGCCAGCACAATACGCCCTACAAAGCCTTCATCCAATCACTGGCCGAACCTGCTCGGCGCCGGGAGACCTCACTTGAAACTGCTGATTCGATGCGCCGCTGTCGCGCTGTTCGCGCTGCTGAGCAACGCGCAGGCACAGACTTACCCAAACAAACCGATCCGCTTGGTCGTGCCCTTCCCGGCCGGCGGCCCGACCGACATCCTCGGCCGCGCCATCGGTGCCAAGCTGTCCGAGGCGATGGGCCAGCCGGTCGTTGTCGACAACCGTGGTGGCGCCGGTGGCGGCTTGGGGGCGGACTCGGTCGCGAAGTCTGCACCCGACGGCCACACCATCTTGCTAGGCACGACCGGCACGCACACCATCAACCCGAACCTCTACAGCAAGCTGCCCTACGACCCGATCAAGGATTTCGTCGCGATCTCGCTGGTCGTGAAGTACATCAACATCCTGGTGGTCAACCCCAACGTGCCAGTCAAGAACGTGGCCGAGCTGATCGCGCTGGCCCGGCAGAAACCCGGCGAGATCACGTTCGGCTCGGCCGGCAACGGCTCGTCGAACCACCTGACAGGCGAAATGCTCGCGACGATGGCGGGCGTGAAGATGCAGCACGTCCCCTACAAAGGCAGTGGTCCGGCGCTCAACGACGTGATTGCCGGCCAGCTGAGCTTCATGTTCGACCAGTACTCGACCGTCGCGCCTCAAGTCAAGGCAGGTCGCTTGCGCGCAATCGGTGTCGCAACGCCCAAGCGCCATGCCCTGATGCCTGACGTGCCCACGGTGGCCGAGACGGTGCCAGGCTTCGAGGTCTCGGCCTGGTACGGCATGTTTGTCGCCGCGAACACGCCTCGCGACATCGTCAACCGGCTCAACGCCGAGTTCAGCAAGATCATGAAGATGCCAGACATCCATGAGCGCATGACCGCGCTGGGCTGGGATCCGATCACCAACACGCCTGAGCAATTCACGGCGCAGATCAAGGTCGAGCTCGCGATCTGGGCCGACGTCGTGAAGAAGTCAGGCGCCAGGATCGACTGAGTCGCCCTGGCCGCCCGGGCTCAGGCAGCCTTCTTGGCCGGCGCGCGCTTGCCGAGCTCGAACTTGGCAATCGCGTTGCGGTGCACTTCGTCAGGGCCGTCGACGATGCGAACTGTGCGCTGGTGGGCATAGGCTTCGGCCAGCCAGGTGTCTTGGCTGACACCGGCAGCACCAAAGGCCTGGATCGCCCAGTCGACCACCTTGCAGCTCATGTTGGGCGCGACCACCTTGATCATCGCGATCTCGGCCTTCGCGACCTTGTTGCCCGCCACGTCCATGCGGTGCGCGGCGTTGAGCGTCAGCAGCCTAGCCTGGTCGATCATGCAGCGGCTGTCGGCGATGCGTTCGGCCCAGACCGACTGCTGAGACAAAGCCTTGCCAAATGCGATGCGGTTCTGCAGCCGGTCGCACATCAGCTCTAGCGCGCGCTCGGCAGCGCCGATAGAGCGCATGCAGTGGTGGATCCGCCCGGGCCCGAGGCGACCCTGGGCGATCTCGAATCCGCGCCCTTCACCGAGCAGGATGTTGGCCACCGGCACCCGAACGTCCTTGAGCACCACCTCCATGTGGCCATGCGGCGCATCGTCATAGCCGAACACGCTCAGGTGGCGCAGCACCGTCACGCCGGGCGTGTCGCGCGGCACCAGCACCATTGACTGCTGGGCGTGGCGCGCGCCGTCCGGGTCGGTCTTGCCCATCACGATGAAGATCGCGCAGGTCGACACGCCGGCACCCGACGAATACCACTTGGTGCCGTTGATGACATAGTGGTCGCCATCGCGTGTAATGCTGGTCTGGATGTTGGTGGCATCCGATGAGGCCACCGCCGGCTCGGTCATCAGGAAGGCCGAGCGGATCTCGCCGCGCAGCAGCGGCTCGAGCCAGCGGTCTTTCTGCTCGTGCGTGCCGTAGCGCTCGATGGTCTCCATGTTGCCGGTGTCGGGCGCCGAGCAATTGAACACCTCGCCCGACCAACTGACACGGCCCATCACCTCGCACAACGGCGAGTAATCGAGGTTGTTCAGGCCTGTGGGCGCACGGTCGCTGTGCGGCAGAAACATGTTCCACAACCCAGCAGCGCGCGCCAGCGGCTTGAGCTCTTCGAGTAGCGTGGAGGGCTGCCATTCGGTGCCCAGCTTGCGGCGCGCGTGAAGTTCTTCATGGTGGCGCGCTTCGTTGGGATAGATGTGTTGGTCGAAAAAAGCATTGAGCCTGTCTAGCAGCTCGCGGGTGCGGGCAGAGGGTTCAGCGAACATCGGGTTTCTCCTGGTCTGGCGGTGACGGGCGTCCTGGGGTTGCGCATTGCGCGACAACCTTTGGCTTGCCACTGGTCAGAAATTCAATCACCCATGCCGCAACCCCAAGGTCGCGAACGTGACGTTCACAGCGCCCGCCCATCGCAGCAGTTTGCGCGTGCGCAAATGCTGACGAAACGAAGTCCTGGTTGTCAGCCCGCAGCAAACTCCCGGGCCTGTGCTCGCGCCCGTCCATCCCTCTGGTCCAAACCCTCTGGTCCAAACCCTCTTGAAGAGCAAATCTATGGGCACAACCCGTGACATCTATGTCGTCAGCGCCGCCCGCACAGCGATCGGCACCTTTGGCGGCACGCTCAAAGACAGCCCGCCCATCGACCTCGCCACGACAGCGATCAAGGCCGCGACCGCTCGCAGCGGCGCCGACGCGGCGCAGATCGGCCATGTGGCGATGGGCACGGTGATCTCGACCGAAGCCCGCGACGCCGACCTGGGGCGGGTCGCCTCGGTGGCGGTCGGCGTGCCCGAGGAGACCCCAGCCTGGGCGCCACCTCGTCCGGATCGAGCTGCTGCTCGAGACCGATGCGCAAACCAAGCGGGCCATATTTGCTCGGCGCGCCATCGCTGAAAAGCGCCACCTCATCCAGCGTTGCCGGCAGAACACGCAGCGACACCTGCTGCGAGGCTTCGGCCGGGTCCACGACCATGCGGAGCCACAGCGTGGAACGGGTGAAGCCTTGGGTGAGCAGCTTGCCGACCGGCGAGAACGATTGGCGCTGCACTTGCTCGAAGCTCAGCTCACCGCCCGGGTCCACGAGAATACCTCGCTCGCGGATCAGATCTGCGGCCGCAGCCTGCATCGGACCCCATCCGGCAAGAACAGCCAGAAAGATCCAGGCCAGCGATCGAATCGACATGCCCGAGGGGACTCAGCCCGACGGCTTCAGTCTTTCTTGGGCGGCAAGGCAGCGCTGAGTTGCCGGTCGCGTTCGGTCTTGACCAGGTCAAGCAACTGCTCGAGGCTCGCCGCACCAGGGATCAGGCGCTCGCCGATGACGAAAGCTGGCGTGCCGTTGATGTTCATCGCGCCAGCCTGGCCATGGTTGCGCTGGATCGCGCGCTCCAGCAAGGGGTCCTGCATATCCTTTTGCAAGCGGTCATGGTCCAGCCCGATCTGCTCGCTCAACGCTTTGACAGTGGCCTCATCGGTGCCTGGGGCCAGCATCAAAGCCTCGTGCATCGCGACAAACTTGCCTTGCCGCTGCGCCGCCAGCGCCGCCTTGGCCGCAACCATGGACTGCGGGCTGAGGATGGGGTATTCCTTGTAAATGACACGAACGCCGGCGTCACGCTTTAGCAACTCCGTCAACACCGGCGCAACCTTCTTGCAATAACCACAGTTGTAGTCGTAGAACTCGACCACCGTCACGTCGCCTTTCGGATTGCCGCCCACCGGTGCGTCGGTCTCGGCGTCCAATTCGGCCCTGAAACTCTTCAAGGCACCCGCGACCAGTTGCTCACGCTCGGCCTCTTCCTGCGCTTGCAGCGCGGCCATCGCATCGCGGATCAGCGCCGGATTTTTGAGCAAGTACTCCTTGACGATGTTCTCGACGGCGGCTCGATCCAACAGTGGATTTGCCGCTTGACCGTGGACTGCAAAACTGACGCAGGCCGCGGCCAATGCGAGCGACAAGCGCTGAAGATGTCTATTCATGAGGCAACCGAAAGTGAGGGCGGAGAGGGGCCTGTCCGCTGCCGAGCAGGTGTTGCGATGGTTAGCCATTCTGGCTTGGTGAACCGGATGCCTGGCCCAACCTGCTCTGAAGCAGCTGAATTCACTGGAGTTTGAGGTCGCCGCAGTTCGCGCCGACCCAGACCGCCTTGGTGGAGCCAGATCGACTCGATGAGGTGATGCGATCCATTGCCACGCTCAGTAGCTTGCTGACGCGCAAAACCGTCAGCCAGGCCGCCGTCATAACAAGGCTTTTCAGCGTCCAAGTCGGCAAGAACCGGGCTGCCGGCAATACAGCAACCCGGTTCGCGCTGACAGCGCGAAGTGCGCCACTGGCCTTTGGAGGCCGCAGTGGCGCTTGCGGCACTAGTTCGTACGCTGAATCGACTGGCTGGTCGTCGTGCCGTACAGCTTGCCTTGCGCATCGCAGGCAATGTTCAACAAAGCGGGGCCACTCTTCTTGTCCCAGTTCGAACCGTTCCACTTGTACGGCGCGTTGTCGGTACCGATGACATAGACATCGCCGTTATGGCATGCCGCCACGTCCTTGGCTGCACCTGGTTTTTGCACCCAGGTGCTGCCCGTCCAGAGGTAGATGCCGCCCGCCGAGTTGACAACCCAGGCATTGCCCTTCGGATCAACTGACACGCGAGATGCGCCGCCAGGCATTTGCGTCCAGGTACTGCCAGTCCAACGATAGATGTTGCCCGCTGAATTGACACCCCAGACCGTGCCGTTGGCGCCCACACCGATATCCGACAGGCCGCCCGGTTTCTGCTCCCAGGTGCTGCCCTTCCAGAGGTAGATGCCACCCGCCGAGTTCAGAACCCAGGCATTGCCCTGTGGATCGACCGCCACCCGCGACGCGCCGCCAGGCATTTGAGTCCAAGCGCTGCCAGTCCAGCGGTAGATATTACCGCCAGCATTCGTGACCCAAACCGTGCCATTGGCGCCAACGCCGATGTCCACTGCAGCCCCACCCATTTCAGTCCAACTCAGAGTCGTTGCTACCGGAGTGGGCGTGGGCGTGGGCGCAGGCGTGGACGCGGCTGAAACATATTTGCTGCACTTGGGGTAGGTGTATGCAGCCACCGTCGCCGAGGCCCCAGTTGGATCTAGAATTGATGCAATACTGGCAGCGACCCGAGCCATGTCCTCTTCCGTCACAGCATCTTTTGCCGACTCATTCGCGTCATACAGAGTTTTTAGGTCGCCCGCCCTTTCATAAGCAGTTACAATGTTCTTGTTGTTTTTCTTCAGAAGTTCAAACGCGACTTTCATTTCACTATACTGTTGCTTGAGCTTGGCGAGCCGCGTCGCTTTTTCCGGAGCGCTCATGCCTGCGGTCAACGCTGTAGAACTACCCATCGAGCCGATGGTCAAAGCCAGCGTACCCACAGAGCTGACCTGGTCGAATATTATCGAACCACATACCTTTGACGACGCTGCGGCGCCCATCCCGCACTCCACCCATTTTGTGGGCGGCGTGCCGAGGGTCGGTGCTTGACCCCAGCAGACCGGGCCGACCCCGGCATAACCGGCATTGCATTTCGAATAACATAGGCCGGCGTCATTCTCTTTGCTGGAGTCGCAACCTGTTGGAATCGTTCCTGCGCCGCGACCGTAGGAATTCTTCATCGGATCGAGGAAGGTGCCTGAAAATCCAGCCGGCGCCGATTTGCCGGCTGAGGTCAATGCACAAAACAGCCCGACGTTCGTGTAATCTGCCGGACAGCGGCTATCTTTCCACCTGCAGGCACCCCCCATCCAACCAGGCCACCATGCTGTGCATTCCCAGCTGACATCCTGGGTGAGCGCTTTGTTGATATGACAGACAGCGCCCATGTCTGTATAGCCGGCGGGGCACGCTGACCAGCAGACCGGACCGACGCCACTGTAGCCGGTATTGCAAGTCTTGTAGCAAAGCCCAGCCTGGTTTTCTTGACCGGCCGCGCATTGGGTTGGAATGGTGCCTACGCCACGGCCATAGGAATCTTTCCAGCAAAACTCATTATCTGCGAAAGCCAGCGTCGCCGACAGCACGGTCAAGGCAATCAGCAGGACATTGCGCAGCAATGAAATATAATTTCTCATTATTATCTCCGGTCAGTCGGCGCTGATGTCATGGCCAAGGAAATATTTCCGGATGGTGCGCGAAACGTACATTTGATGGACTGCGCTATTAGACAGTGCTCCGACCTCTGTAGAGAGATTTTCACCGGCCGTCGTGAAACTCATCAGAGCGGCCCCGATTTTCTTGTCGTCGTCGTTGGGTTGATTCTTCGGGTCGGCAATGGCGGTCGACACACGCTTGGCCAAAGCTACAGCAGCAGCATGTGTCTTCAAATACTCCTCACCGCATTTTCTCAGCTCGCGTTGCTTAACTCTGATATTATCTTTAAAGGCTTTTTGCTCCGCCGAAATGGTCTTCAAGTGTTCGGCATCCATCTCTTTGGGTTTTGCCGCCGAGGACTTGTTCGCCGCTGCCACAGCGTGCTCCTTGGTCATCACTTGGTTGTGGTGCTCGGCCATCAGCGCTTCGGCCTGGCCAGCCGGAACGGGTATCGAATGGATACTTTTTGCAATGATGGCACAGCGCATCATGATACTGGTTGAATTTTCCAGAGGACCGACCGTTTGGGCAATATCCGCCGCATGAGCTAGGGATGTTAAACCACTCAACAGGAGAGTACATAAAATATTAATCTTCATTTTTTTCCTTAACGATGTCGGCTTGCTTGATATAAGAAACATGACCATTTTATTCAACTCACTCTAAGTTGACGCTACATTAATAAAATAATATATACTATTGCCACCTAAAATCTCACGCGTATGTAATCCTCGCGCCGGCTTGGTCTGCCTGAGATCGCCGCGTCTCAGGCACCAAGCGCTTTGGCGCGCCGAAGCGCTCTCTCCGGGCACCGCCCAATGACCGCCAACAGCACACAAAGCGCACGCCCACTGCCGCACAGCAGATCCATTGACTGGCCACCGTCTAGTCGACGCGACGTGACGACTCAGGCCTCAGCGCGACACCCGCCATAGACGTCAACTACCAAAAGTACTATAAACGATAAAAACAGTTAAATAATCTTTTTATTGCAACAGACGTCACACGCTTGTCGCACTTCTGTCAGTTTGATCGATGGTCTTCGCTATGAAGTACGCGCTTGGCGCGGAGCGCTGCAGTGAACACAATTTGGCTTGCCAACTTGCTCAACCAGGTCGCGTCGGACCGTATCGATCTGCTGGGCTCTGAGGACGCGCGCGTGCACACCGACAAGCACAAGCTTGAGTCGATGCTGTGGCACTTGCTGAACCAGGCGCTCAAAGACTCGCCGGCTCACAGCCGGGTCGAACTGGCCGTTCGGGCGAGCGCGCGCGATGGTGTCCAAGGGCTGCTGGTGACCGTGACCCATGAGGTCGGCGCTGTCGACATCGCGGGTCAACCTGGCGTTGAGGCGATCCGCGGGCCTGCGCAGCCTGTCCAGTCCGGCAGTGGGCTTGACATGTGGCTGGCAAAGGAGTTGGCGTTGCAACTGGGCTTGGCACTTGAAATCCATGTCGACCCGCAGCGCCGGGGCTCGCACCTCTGGTTGCCAGGCGCCTGAGCCACGGCAGCGCTGGCGCCTGAGGGCCTGCCAGCGGTTAAGCTGCTGCGCTGCAGCATCAAACAAAGGAGCATCTGCATGGACATCCAGACCATCGGCGTGATCGGCGCCGGCACCATGGGCAACGGCATCGCGCAGGCCTGCGCCGTCAGCGGTTTGAACGTGGTGATGGTCGACATCGACTCGGCCGCTGTTGAGCGCGGCCTGGGGCAAGTCGCCGCCAGCCTGGAACGCTTGGTCAAGAAGGACAAGCTCAGCGCGGCCGACCAAGCCGCAGCGATGGCCAGGATCCAGGTCAGCACCGACTACAGCAGCCTGCTGCCAGCGCAGCTGGTGATCGAGGCAGCGACCGAAAACGAAGGCCTCAAGCGCAAGATCCTGGCACAGCTCGACGCGTTGTTGCCGGCCCAGACGCTGGTGGCGACCAACACCAGTTCGATCTCGATCACCAAGCTGGCAGCGGCCACGCAGCGACCCGACCGCTTCATCGGCATGCACTTCTTCAACCCGGTGACGATGATGGCGCTGGTCGAGATCATCCGCGGCCTGCAGACCAGCGATGCGACCCACGACGCCGTCAAAGCGCTGGCGATCCGGCTTGGCAAGACGCCGATCACGGTCAAGAACGCACCGGGATTTGTCGTCAACCGGATCCTGATCCCGATGGTCAACGAGGCTTTCTTCGTGCTGGCCGAAGGCTTGGCATCGGCCGAAGACATCGACGCCGGCATGAAGCTGGGCTGCAACCAGCCGATCGGTCCGCTGGCGCTGGCCGACATGATCGGCCTGGACGTGTGCCTGGCCGTGATGGAGGTCTACCTCAAAGAATTCGGCGACAGCAAATACCGCCCTTGCCCCTTGCTCAAAGAAATGGTCGCGGCCGGTCGTTTGGGCCGTAAGACCAAGCAAGGCGTGTACAGTTATTGATTGAACGCTTGTAGGTGCCAGCCTGCTGGC
>RGQD01000134.1 GCA_010030205.1 Betaproteobacteria bacterium | reverse complement strand
TCGGTGTTGAGCCGGCGCGAGAACTCGCCCATCAACCAGTTCGCGACCAGCTTCGGCGCGCCGCAGTCGTCGCGCGCGGCTTCGTAGAAGCGCGCGAAGGCCAGGCTTTGCGTCATCACTGCGGCGTCGTCCACGGCCAAGCCGTCCTGCTGCTGGAAGCGCAGCGCCATCGCCGCCGGCAACTCGGGCAGGGTGGCCCGAACCGCTTCGATCCAGTCGGGTGCAATCACCAGCGGCGGCAGGTCGGGGTCGGGGAAGTAGCGGTAGTCGTGCGCGTCTTCCTTGCTGCGCATCGCCCTTGTCTCGCCGGTGTCAGGGTTGAACAACACGGTGGCCTGGCCGATCGCCAAGCCGTCCTCGATCTGGTCGATCTGCCAGTTGATCTCGAAGTCGATCGCCTGCGCCATGTTGCGGAACGAGTTCAGGTTCTTGATCTCGCGCCGGGTGCCCAGCGCCGCGCCGGGGCGCCGCACCGAGACATTGGCGTCGCATCGGAAGCTGCCTTCCTGCATGTTGCCGTCGCAGATCCCCAGCCACATCACCAGCACATGCAAGGCGCGGGCGTACTCCACGGCCTCGGCTGACGACCGCATGTCGGGCTCGGTGACGATCTCGAGCAGCGGCGTGCCGGCACGGTTCAAGTCGATGCCGCTGCACGGGCGACCATCCTCGCCGTGGTAGTCGTCATGCAGGCTCTTGCCGGCGTCTTCTTCAAGGTGGGCCCGGGTCAGCCGAACCGTCCGAGGCTGGCCGGCCAGCACAAAGCTGACGCTGCCACCCTGGACCACCGGCGTCTCGTACTGGCTGATCTGGTAGCCCTTGGGCAGGTCGGGGTAGAAGTAGTTCTTGCGCGCGAAGATCGACACCGGGGCCACTTTCGCACCCACCGCCAACCCGAGCCGGATCGCGAGTTCGACGGCGGCGCGGTTCATCACCGGCAGCGTGCCAGGCAACGCCAGATCGACCGCACAGGCCTGGGTGTTGGGCTCGGCGCCGAATGCCGTCGATGCGCCGGAGAAAATCTTGCTGCGGGTCGACAGCTGCGCATGGGTCTCCAGGCCGATGACGACCTCGTAACCGCGGATCAATGGGGCGCTGTTCATGTCAATGGAGGTGCCTGAAGATGCCAATCGGTGGCCTGTTGCAGCGCGTGCGCGGCGTGCAGCAACTGGCCTTCGGCAAAGTAGTTGCCGATCAGCTGCAAGCCCACCGGCATGCCGTGAGCACCGAATCCCGCTGGCACGCTCATGCCCGGCAGCCCCGCCAAGCTGGCCGGCAGCGTGAAGATGTCGGCCAAGTAGGTCTGGACCGGGTCTTCCGCCATGCGCCCGAGCGGCCAGGCCACACTCGGTGCGACCGGGCCAGCGATCAGGTCGCACTGTGTGAAACAGTGCTGGAAGTCGTCGGCGATCATGCGACGCAGCTTTTGCGCCTGCAGGTAATAGGCGTCGTAGTAACCGTGCGACAGCACATAGGTGCCGATCATGATGCGGCGCTTGACCTCGGGGCCGAAACCCTCGGCGCGGGTCTTGCGGTACATGTCGGTCAGGTCGCCATGGTGCGCCGCGCGGTGGCCGAACTTCACACCGTCGAATCGGCCCAGGTTGGAGCTGGCCTCGGCCGGCGCAATGATGTAGTAGACGGGGATCGACAGCTCGGTTCGCGGCAGGCTCAGCCCGACCAGCGTGGCGCCGAGTTTTTCAAGCTCGGCCAGCGCAGCGCGAACTGCGGCGGCCACGTCAGACGACAGGCTGGCCGGGAAGAACTCCTCGGGCAGGCCGATGCGCAGCCCGGCCAGCGGGCGCGCCGCGCTCGCACCGACCCGCGCTTGCAGCATTTGGGCATGAAAGTCCTGAGGCGGGCGCTCAGCGCTGGTGGCGTCGCGCGCATCGAATCCGCTCATCGCTGACAACAGCAGCGCGCAGTCCTCGGCTGACCGGGCCAGCGGACCCGCTTGGTCCAGACTGGAGGCGAACGCGATCATGCCGTAGCGGCTGCAAACGCCGTAGGTCGGCTTGATGCCGGTGATGCCGGTAAAACTGGCCGGCTGGCGGATCGAGCCGCCGGTGTCGGTACCGGTCGCCGCAGGCAGCAATCGCGCGGCCACCGCCGCGGCCGACCCGCCCGACGAGCCCCCCGGCACGCGGCTCAGGTCCCAGGGGTTGTGCGCAGCGCCAAAAGCCGAATTCTCGTTGGCCGAGCCCATCGCAAACTCGTCGCAGTTGAGCTTGCCTAGGCTGATCGCGCCAGCGCCCGGCACGCCGCCGGGCTCGCCGTCGCCCAGCCGCGCCACCACGGTGGCGTCGAAGGGGCTGCGATAGCCGGCCAGCATCTTCGATCCAGCGGTGGTGACATGCGCGGTGGTGACGAAGATGTCTTTGTGCGCGATCGGAATGCCCAGCAGCGGTGCAGCGTCGCCGGCTGCGCGCCGAACGTCGGCGGCGCGCGCCGCAGCGAGTCCGCCCTCGGCATCGACTTGCAGGAAAGCGCCTAGCGAGCGATGCGCCTCGATACGCGCCAACAGGTGCTCGGTCAGTTCTTCGCTCGAGACCGACTTGCCGGCCAGCGCGCGGGCCAGCTCGGCCACGCCCATTTGATGCAGTGTCATTCGATCACCCGGGGTACCAGGAACAGTCCGTCCTCGACCATCGGTGCGCTGCGCTGGTTGGCTTCGCGTTGGTCGGCTTCCGTGACCCGGTCCTCTCGCAAGCGCAGGCTCACCGACTGCAACGCCGACATTGGCGTGTACAGCGGCTCGACACCGCTGGTGTCGACGGCGCTCATCTGCTCGACGATCCGAAAAAAACCATTGAGCTGGGCCAGCATATCCGGCGCTTCGTCAGGAGATAGTTCAAGCCGGGCCAGCTGGGCGATGCGGCTGACGTCTTGCGGGGTCAAGGCCATGGGGGCGGAGTGTCCAGAAACGAGTTTCCTGCCGAGAAAACGTCAGGATGATGGGTTATTATCTATGGTTATCCGACAGCCTTGACACCAGCATTGCTGACTCACGCCTTCCCAACTTGGCCCACTCGAGCCTTTGTTCCTACTTGTTGCCCGCTGCACTGCGTTGTCGCGCCAGCCGGGCCCGTTCCAGACCACCACCAGCCGACAGGCGGCCGCATGCTTCGAGCGGCCACATCCTGTCAATTGACCTGATCGCCTGACAGTCCCATGTACGGTTTCCTGCGCAGCTACTTCTCCACCGACTTGGCCATCGACCTCGGTACCGCCAACACGCTGATCTATGTGCGTGGCAAGGGCATCGTGCTCGACGAACCGTCGGTGGTCTCCATCCGCCATGAAGGCGGCCCTCAGGGCAAGAAGACCATCCAGGCCGTCGGCAAAGAAGCCAAGGCCATGCTCGGCAAGGTGCCCGGCAATATAGAGGCCATCCGGCCGATGAAGGACGGCGTGATCGCCGACTTCACCGTCACCGAGCAGATGCTCAAGCAGTTCATCAAGATGGTCCACCCGCGCTCGCTGCTCAGACCGAGCCCGCGCATCATCATCTGCGTGCCCTGCGGCTCGACCCAGGTCGAGCGCCGCGCGATCCGTGAATCGGCGCTGGGCGCCGGCGCCAGCGACGTGTTTCTGATCGAAGAACCGATGGCAGCGGCCATCGGCGCCGGACTGCCGGTGTCCGAGGCCTCGGGTTCGATGGTCGTGGACATCGGTGGCGGCACCACCGAAGTCGGCGTGATCTCGCTAGGCGGCATGGTCTACAAGGGCAGTGTCAGGGTCGGTGGTGACAAGTTCGACGAGGCCATCATCAACTACATCCGCCGCAACTACGGCATGTTGATCGGTGAGCCCACAGCCGAGTTGATCAAGAAGAGCATCGGTTCGGCCTTTCCCGGCAGCGAGGTCAAGGAGATCGAGGTCAAGGGCCGCAACCTGTCCGAAGGTGTACCGCGCAGCTTCACGATTTCGTCGAATGAAATCCTGGAGGCGCTGACCGACCCGCTCAACCAAATTGTCTCAGCTGTCAAGAACGCACTCGAACAGACCCCGCCGGAGCTCGGTGCCGATATCGCAGAGCGCGGCATGATGCTCACCGGCGGCGGTGCGCTGCTGCGTGACCTCGACCGCCTGCTGGCCGAGGAAACGGCTGGGGTCGATCTTCACGTCGGAGTAAGCCCGGTGCGGCCAGGCGCCTTCTCTCGGCCCGGGCGCACCAGCAGCGACCGCAGCGCGCTAGCCCGGGCAGACCGGGCAACTGGCTGGCTCAGCCGGCTCAGTCGGCTGGCAGCGGGCGGCTGACCGACGATGTCGCTCGGCTCGATGGACCGCAACCCGCCGGCATTCTTCCGCCAAGGGCCGTCCGCACTGACCAAGCTGATGCTGTTTTCGGCCCTGGCGGTGTTTCTGATGGCCGCCGACAGCCGCTGGCGAATCACCCAGCCGCTGCGCGCGGCGCTGGCCACGGCGCTGCTGCCCATGCAGCAGTCTTTGCAGACACCGGTCGAACTGGGTACCAACGCCTTGAGCTACCTGCAAGGCATCAGGACTGCGCAGACCGCCGAGATCGTGGCACGCACCCAGCTCGCACGCCAGTCCGAGCGGGCGAGTCGGATGGACCAGTTGATGGCCGAGAACGACCGCCTGCGCGCACTGCTAGACCTGAAACCGGCACTGAAAGTCCGGTCGATCGCCGCTGAAATGCTGTACGAAGCGGGCGACCCTTACTCGCGCAAGCTGTTCATCAACCGGGGCAGCAGCGATGGTGTGGTGGCCGGCGCTCCGGTGGTCAATGAGGCCGGCGTGCTGGGTCAGGTCACCGAGGTCTACCCCTTGAGCGCGGCGGTCACCTTGCTGACCGACCGCGATGCAGCAATACCGGTGCTCAACACGCGCAGCCGGCAGCGTGGCGCTGCTTTCGGCGGGACCGAGGGCGGCAGCGGGCAATGCCGATGTGCTGGTCGGCGACACGCTGACCACCAGCGGCGTCGATGGCGTCTATCCACCAGGGCTGCCTGTGGCCACGGTGTCGCGGGTCGACCGCCGGTCTGACGTCGGCTTCGCGCGCATCCTGCTGACACCGGCCTCAGGGATGGACGGTGTGCGCCACCTGCTGGTGCTCGAGCCCATGGCTGCACAGATGCCTGCGCGGCCCGATCCGCCGCGGCTCGACAAGTCGGCGACCCGGGCGGCCACGCGTTCCGGCTTGCCCGGACGGCCTGCGGCCCGCAGCGCCGAAGGCGCATCCCGATGACGCGGCAAGCCACTTGCGGGGGTCGGTCATGATCATGCCGCGCGGGTCCGACCAGCTGCTGTTACCGGTCAACCCTTGGTTCATCGCGCTGACCCTGGTCGCCGCGATGCTGCTGGAGATGCTGCCGCTGGGCCGCCACCCCGCGGCACCGGACTTGCTGGCGCTGGTGCTGGTTTTTTGGAACGTTCACCAACCTCGGCGGGTCGGCGTCGGATTGGCTTTTGTCGTGGGGCTGGTGATGGATGTACACCAGGCGGCAGTGCTGGGCCAGCATGCGTTGGCCTACACTATTCTCAGTTTTCTGGCCATCACCGCACACCGGCGGGTGCTGTGGTTTTCACTGCGCGCGCAGGCGCTGCATGTGTTGCCTATATTTGTCGCCGGCCATGCCGCATCCTTGTTCGCGCGTTTGATCGCCGGCGGCATGTTCCCGGGCTGGTGGCTGCTCGCTGCGCCCTTGCTCGAGGCCGCGTTGTGGCCCGTGGTGGTCAAGCTGCTGCTCGCGCCACAGCGCCGGGCACCAAACCCTGACCAGAACCGTCCGCTCTAGGTCTCGACATGACTGAGTTGAAGGACCTTGAGCGCGAACTGGAACGTTTCAACACCCGGCTGATCACTGCGGCGCTGTTTGTGCTGCTCTGCTTCGCCTTGCTGGTGAGCAGACTGGTCTGGCTGCAGGTCTTTCGCCATGAGGAACTCGCGCTGCAGGCCGAAGCCAACCGTGTTGCCGTGGTGCCAGTGGTGCCCAACCGCGGTTTGATCGTCGACCGCAATGGCGTGGTGCTGGCCACCAACTACTCGGCTTACACGCTGGAGCTCACGCCTGCCAAAGTGATCGGTGAGCTCGACGCGGTGATCGACAGCCTGAACCTGGTGGTCGAGATCTCGCCGCGCGACCGCCGCCGCTTCAGGCGCTTGCAAGAGGAGAGCAAGAGCTTCGAATCGCTGCCGATCCGCACCAAGCTCAGTGACGAGGAGGTCGCGCGTTTCATCGCCCAGCGCTTCCGTTTTCCGGGCGTGGACGTGCGCGCAAGACTGTTCCGCAGCTACCCGGCGGGTGAGGTGGGGAGCCACCTGATCGGCTACATCGGCCGCATCAACAGCGCCGAGAAAAAGCTGATGGAAGACTGGGATGACGAGGTGCTGGCCAATTACCGAGGCACCGACGTCATCGGCAAACTGGGCCTGGAGCAGCGCTACGAACGCGAGCTGCACGGCATCACGGGCTTCGAGGAGATGGAGACCTCGGCCGGAGGCCGCGCCGTCCGGCGCTTGAAAAGCCACTCGGCCACACCTGGCAATACCTTGGTGCTGTCGATCGACATCAAGCTGCAGGCGCTGGTCGAGCAGATGTTTGGCGATCGGCGTGGCGCGCTGGTGGCGATCGACCCGCGCTCGGGCGAGGTGCTGGCCTTCGTCAGCAAACCCGCATTCGATCCCAACCTCTTTGTCGACGGCATCGACCTCGAGAGCTGGCGAGGCCTCAACGAAAGCCTGGACAAGCCGCTGCTCAACCGGGCGCTGCGAGGCACTTACCCGCCAGGCAGCACCTTCAAACCCTTTCTGGCGATGGCCGCACTGACAACCGGCAAACGCAGCCCCAGCGCGATCATCCAGGACAGCGGCAGCTATATGTTCGGCGGGCATGAGTTCCGCAGCCACGGCGATGTCGGTCTCGGTGGGGTGGACATGCGGCGCGCCATCGTGCAGTCGAGCAACGTGTATTTTTACTCGTTGGCCAACGAGCTGGGGGTCGACCTGATGCACGATCAGCTCGACCCGATGGGCCTGGGACGAAAAACCGGCATCGACCTGGACGGCGAGCTCAGCGGGCTGCTGCCATCAACCGATTGGAAGAGGCACGCTTACAAGAAACCCGAGCAGCAGAAATGGTACGCCGGCGAGACCATTTCGCTGGGCATCGGCCAGGGCTACAACAGCTTCACGATGCTGCAGATGGCCACCGCCACCGCCACCTTGGCCTCGGGGGGCTTGCGCTTCGAGCCTCGCCTGGTTCGCGAGGTGCGCGATGTGGTCAGCCATGCCGTGACCAAGGTGGCTGGCCAGGCTTTGAGCCCGCTGGCTTTCAAGCCTGAGCATGTCGCGCTGATCAACAGCGCGCTGCACGGCGTCACGCAGGAAGGCACTTCGATGCGGGTGTTTGCCGGTGCGCCGTACAAGACTGGCGGCAAGACCGGCACCGCACAGGCCGTGGGCATTCGCGCCAACGAGAAGTACAACGCCGCCAAGTTGTCGGAGTACCAACGCGACCACTCGCTCTACACCGCGTTTGCGCCGCTCGAGTCACCGACGATCGCATTGGCCGTGATCGTCGAGAACGCCGGTTTCGGTGCGGCGGCGGCCGCGCCGATCGCCCGCCGCGTCTTCGATTACCTGTTGGCAGGGCATTGGCCCAGCGAGGAGGACATGGCCGCGACCCGCGAAGGCCGCAGCGTGGCGCCCATCGGCGCGTCGCGCCAGACCGCCGGTCTGAGCCTGGCCGACATGGGCCTGTCCTGGCTGGCACCGTCCTCGCAGAGCGGCACGCCAACCCCGCCCAACGCCGCGTCCAGCGCAGCGTCGTCCACTTTGACCAAGCCGGCCGCCAGCGGCCGGCCACAGGCCAGGAGCTTGCCGTGAACAGCCCGTTCAAGCGCCCGCTGCTTCGGCTGCGGCCCATCTTGTCGGGCTTCGACCTGCCGCTGCTGGCCGTGGTGCTGACGCTGGCCAGTCTGGGGCTGGTGACGATGTACTCGGTGGGCTACGACCACGGCAGCCGCTTCGTCGACCATGGCCGCAACATGTTGCTGGCCGCAGCCCTGATGTTCCTGATCGCCCAGGTGCCGCCGCATCGACTGCTGAGCTTGGCCGTCCCGCTCTACACGGTGGGCGTTGCGCTGCTGGTGGCCACCGCGCTGTTCGGCGTCACCAAGAAAGGCGCTACCCGCTGGCTCAACCTCGGGGTGGTGATCCAACCCAGCGAGATCCTCAAGCTGGCCATGCCTTTGATGCTGGCATGGTGGTTCCAGAAACGCGAAGGCCAGCTGCGCCTGTTCGATTTTCTGGTGGCAGGCCTGCTGTTGCTGGCGCCGGTGGGCCTGGTGGTCAAGCAGCCTGATCTGGGCACAGCGCTGCTGGTGCTCTCGAGCGGGCTGTATGTGATCTACTTTGCAGGATTGTCCTGGCGCCTGATCGTGCCGGTCACGCTGCTGGCCACGCTGGCGATTGCCGCGCTGGTGGTCAGCGGCGATGCACTGTGCCAGCCTGAGGTGCAATGGCATGGGATGCGCAATTACCAGAAGCAACGCGTCTGCACGCTGCTCGATCCCAGCACCGATCCGCTGGGCAAGGGTTTTCACATCATCCAGGGCATGATCGCGATCGGTTCCGGCGGCATCACCGGCAAGGGTTTCATGAGCGGCACCCAGACCCACCTGGAGTTCATCCCCGAACGCACCACCGACTTCATCTTCGCCGCGTTCGCCGAAGAGTTCGGCCTGCTGACCGGTGTCGGTCTGGTGCTGGGATTCAGCTTCCTGATCCTGCGTGGACTGTGGATTGCGGCGCATGCGCCCACGCTGTTCGCACGCCTGCTGGCGGCCGCATTGAGCCTCGGGTTTTTCACCTATGCCTTCGTCAACATGGGCATGGTCAGCGGCATCCTGCCGGTGGTGGGCGTGCCGTTGCCATTCATCAGCTATGGCGGCACCGCGATGGTCACCCTTGGTGTGGCGCTGGGCATGCTGATGTCGATCGCCCGCAGCCGCGGTCTGATGCAGAGGTAGCCCTGGCCCTGATGCGCCTGCGGCCCGGCGGGGCCGGTTCCGCTGCGACCGCTTGACGCAACACCATTTGCCGACTCGGAGATCTGAAGATGACCCTGCTGCACACCCCCGTCGCCTTCATCGGCATCGGCAACATGGGGCTGGCGATGGCGCTGCGGCTGCGCGACGCCGGCCAGCCGGTGCGGGTGCACGACATAGACCTCACGCGCCACGCGCTGGCCGCTGCAGCGGGCGCCGAACTGGCCGACTCGCCGGCGGTCGTGGCCGCTGGCTGCGCGCTGCTGATCGTGGTGGTGGTCGATGCGGCGCAGACCGAGGCCGTGCTGTTCGGCCCGGCCGGCGCCGCTGCGGCATTGCCCCCCGGTGCCACAGTGATGCTGTGCCCCACCATCGGGCCGGCCGACGTCGAGCGGCTGGCCGCAAGGCTGGCCGAGGCTGGACTGGGCTGCCTGGACGCGCCGATGTCGGGCGGTCCGGCGCGTGCCCGGGACGGTAGCATGAGCCTGATGGTGGCCGCGCCTGCGGCGCTGTGGGCTGCTCATCAGCGCCTGCTGCGGCATGTCGCGGCTCGGCTCTTCCACGTCGGCGAGCGGCCGGGCGACGGCGCGCGCACCAAGCTGGTCAACAACCTGTTGGCGGCGACCAATCTGGCGGCTGCGGCCGAGGCCATCGCGCTGGCTCAGCAGCTGGGGCTGGATGGCGCGCAGACGCTGGCGGTGATCGAGCAGTCCAGCGGCCACAGTTGGATCTGCGCCGACCGCATGACCCGCGCACTGGCAGGCGATTTCGCGCCGCGCGCCCACACCACGCTGCTGGCCAAGGATTCGGCGCTGGCGCTGGCAATGGCGGCAGCCGCGGGCATCACGCCGACACTCGGCACCCAGGCTGCGGCGATGTTCCAGGCCGCGCTGACCGCGGGTTACGGTGGCGAGGACGACGCAAGGCTGCTCAGCCTGGTCCGCCAGCTGTGGCGCCCGGCGTCGCGCTAACCGGTCCTGCCACCTCACCCGACGCCCTGCTGAGTGCGAAGCGCACGGTGATCAAGGCGCCCGGGCCCATGCCCTGCGCTGCCGCACTGCCGCGCGGCCGGGCATCGGCGATGGCCAGTTCGGCGCCGTGCTGCTGCACGATCTCGCTGACGATGGCCAGCCCCAGCCCGCTGCCGTCCACGTTGGTGCCCAGCGCGCGGTAGAACGGCTGCAGCACCAGCGCACGCTCGGCCTCAGCAATGCCCGGGCCAGTATCCTCCACCTGCAGCACCACGACCTGGCCGAAAGGATCGTCCATCACGCGCGCAGTCACCGTGCCGCCGACGGGCGTGTATTGCAGCGCGTTGTCGACCAGGTTGCGCACCAGTTCGCGCACCAGCGTGGGTTGGCCCAGCATCTGGCGCCGGCCCGCAGCGGGCTGCTGCGGGTCCGGGCCTTCGTAACCGAGGTCGATCCGCTTGTCCATGGCCCGGGGCACGAAGTCGCGTACCGTCTCGCGCGCCAGCTCGGCCAGATCCACCGGCTCAGGCGGGCGGGCCAGGATCTTGGCCTCGGCCCTGGCCATCGCCAGCAACTGGTTGACCATGTGCGCCGCGCGCTCGCTGGCATGGGCGATCTGCTGGAGCGAGCGCTTGAGCGCCTGCGGGTCGTGTTCGCCGGCGTCGATTTCGCGCTGCGCCAGTTCAGCCTGCATGCGCAAGCCTGCCAACGGTGTCTTGAGCTGGTGCGCCGCATCGGCCAAGAAATGCTTTTGTGCGCTCATCGACTGGTCCAGCCGGCCCAGCAGGTCGTTGATCGCGCCGACCAAGGGCGCCACCTCCTCGGGCACATCGCGCTCGGCGATCGGGCTGAGGTCATTGGCTTCGCGGCGGCGGATTCGCTGCTGCAGCTCGTTGAGCGGCTTGATGCCCCGCGCCAGTGCAAACCAAACCAGCAGCACCGCCAAAGGCAGCACGACGAACTGCGGCACGATCACGCCCTTGATGATCTCGGTGGCCAAGCGAGAGCGCTTGTCCAGCGTCTCGGCCACCTGCACCAGCGGCGCCGTCTCACCCGGCTTCCCGGTGCCCGGCAGCCACAGGTATGCCACCCTCACCGCGTCGGCGTGGACCTCGTCGTCACGGTATTTCAAAGCCTGCGCCGGACCGGCAGGCTCGTCGGGCACAGGCAGGTCGCGCTCGCCAGCAATGAATTCGCCGCGCGCGCCCAGCAGCTGGAAATACACTTTTTCGGCATCGTCGGTGCGCAACACCTCGGCCACCACCTCGGGCAGACGCAGCCGGATCACCGTGGCCTGGTCTGCGCTGCCGGGTGCAATCACGACCTGACGCGCCACCGTGCGCGCCAGCTCGGCCAGATCGCGGTCGAACGGCCGGCTCGCAACGTTTTGTGCCACCAGCCAGGTCAATGCCACGCTCATCGGCCACAGCAGCAGCAGCGGCGCGAGCATCCAGTCGAGAATCTCGCCGAACAGCGAGCGTTGCTCTTTCGGTCGCGGTTCGGGCTCGTTGGGCAAAGACATGGCGAGCGCGAGCATAGGGCCTGGCGCCAGCCAGGCCTCGAGATCAGGCGGGGATTTTCTCCAGGCAGTAACCCAGGCCACGCACCGTGGCGATGCGAATCGGCCCTTGCTCGATCTTCTTGCGCAAGCGGTGGATGTAGACCTCGATCGCGTTGTTGCTCACCTCCTCGCCCCACTCGCACAGCCGCTCGACCAATTGGTCCTTGCTGACCAGCCGGCCCGCTCGTTGCAGCAAAACCTCGAGCAGGCTGAGTTCTCGCGCGGACAACTCGACCATCTGGTCTGCGATGTAAGCGACCCGGCCGGTGGCGTCAAAAGTCAAGGGGCCGTGCTTGATCACGCTGCTGGCACTGCCCAAGCCGCGGCGGGTCAGCGCGCGCACCCGGGCCTCAAGCTCCTGCAGCGAGAAGGGTTTGGCCATGTAGTCGTCAGCGCCCAGGTCCAGTCCCTTGACCCGCTGCTCGACACTGTCAGCCGCTGTCAGGATCAGCACCGGCATCGAAGATCCGCGACCACGCAGATTGCGCAACACCTCAAATCCGTGCATCTTCGGCAGCCCCAGGTCGAGGATCACCAGATCGAACTCATGGGTGGCAAGCGCGGCATCGGCCTCGCTGCCGCTACCCACCTGATCCACGGCATAGCCGGTGGCGCGCAAAGCGCGCAACAATCCGTCGGCAAGCACTTGGTCGTCTTCAGCGATCAGAATCCGCATCGTGGGTCCCCTGCTTCGCGACGCCCTCCAACAGGGCTTCCGTAGAATTTGATTTTAGGCAGAGCAGGGCCCGCAACAGCGGGTGAATGCATCAGGTTCATCGGAGTGATTGCCCTGATGAATTTTTCAAACAGTACTGTACAAACGTACAGTTTTCCAACACAATCAGCGCTTCCAACCAGGAGAGCCGCGATGGACGCACCCGTGAAAGCCTTGAACACTGAAAAAGCCAAAGCCCTGGCCGCGGCGCTCGCCCAGATCGAAAAACAGTTCGGCAAGGGCTCGATCATGCGGCTGGGCGCCGGCGAGGT
>RGQD01000133.1 GCA_010030205.1 Betaproteobacteria bacterium | reverse complement strand
GCCGCCGTCTATCGTGTCGGTCGCGCCGTCGTCGCTGATCGAGATGTTGTCGTTGCCGCCCAGCGCGCTGATGACATCAGACCCTGTCAACGCGTTGATCTGGTCGTTGCCAGCGGTACCGGTCAAGGTGTCGTTGCCTGTTGTGCCTGCGACGTCGCACAGTGCCAGCGTCGGCGCAGCCGCTGTTCCTCCGATGCGCAAATTGGCAGCGCGGTAACCCCAACCGCTGCTGTCCTGGTCGTCCACAGCGATCGACTCGATCCCTGTGAGCTTGTCCACCCCAAATGCGGCGCTGTTCGTCGCCTGTGTCGCTCGAAGGTCCGTGACAGTCCACTGGCCCGTCACGGTGTCAGACTGCAGTTTAAGCAAGGCAGTGGCGCCGCTGCTCAGCGTCCAGCCCGACAGCGCATCGCCCATCAGGCTCAGGCCAGTCAAGCCGGCCTGGCCAAAGTCGTAGCGGGCCACATCGTTGCCCGCGCCCCCGACAAGACTGTCGTCTCCGGCATATCCGCTCAAGTAGTCATCGCCGGCACCGCCGATCAGCGTGTCGTTGTTGCTGCCACCGTTGAGGTTGACCGAGTGGCCCGAGAGCACGGCGCTGGCGTCAATCGTGAAGCTGGCGTTGCCGCCCCAGCCGTTGATGTAGACGTTGGAGCTCGTCGCTCGCGCGAAGAGCTGATCCAAGACCGCGACCGATTGGGTGCCAGTGAAGCTGTTGCCGTCGAGGTGGAAACTCTCGACACCCGAGATGCTGCCGGCGCCAAAAGACAAGGGCACGCCATCGATGCGCAGGCTCAGGTCATCCCAGCCCGCGCCGCCATCGATGGTGTCGGTCGTACCGTTGTCGCTGACGCTGATGTTGTCATTGCCGCCCAGCGCGCTGATGACATCGGATCCTGTCAACGCGTTGATCTGGTCGCGCTCGTCCGTGCCGGTCAGCGTGTCGTTGCCCGCGCTGCCCGCGACGTCGCGCAGCGCCAGCGTCGGCGCGGCCACAGTTCCCCCGATGGCCAGATTGGCCTCCCGGTAGCCCGTACCCTTGTCGTCTTGCCCATCCAGCGCGATCGATTCGATACCGACGAGCTTGTCCACGCCGAACCCAGAACTGTTCGGCGCCGGCGTGGCTCGAAGATCCGTGACGCTCCACTGCCCGGTCGTGGTGTCGGCCTGCAGCTTGAGCAATGCCGTTGCACCACTGCTCAAGGTCCAGCCCGACGCTGCGTCGCCGCTCAGGCTCAGGCCTACAAACCCGGCCTGACCGAAGCTGTACTGCGCGACATCGAAACCAGCGCCGCCGTCCAAGATGTCGTCACCGCCGTTGCCGCCCAGATAGTCGCTGCCCGCGCCGCCAGTGAGCGTGTCGTTGCCTGCGGCGCCATAGAGGTTGATGCTGTGGCCAATCGCCACAGCGCTGGCGTCGAGCGTGTAGCGCCCGCTGCCGTTGGCCGAGACGAAGGCGTTGGTGGTGGCGGCCGAGGCATACAGTGCATCGAAGACGATGACCGACTGAATGCCCTTGCTGCCTGCCAGATCCAGTGCCGATCCGGCCTGCGGCTGGACATCGTAATGCTCGATGCCCTTGATATGCGCATCGGCCCCGATGCGCAGCGTGGCGCCGTCGACACGCAGGCTCAAGCCGTCCCAGCCCGTGCCGCCGTCTATCGTGTCGGTTGCGCCGTCGTCGCCGATCGAGAGGTGATCATTGCCACCCAGCGCGCTGATGAGATCGGCGCCGGTCTGGCCGTCGATCTGGTCGTTGCCTTCGGTGCCCAGCAGCTTGTCGTCACCGCTCGTGCCTGTCACCGAGCTCATGTGGGCATCGACGGGCTGTCGGATGGCGCAGCAACAGCGCCACGGTCATGCGTCATGACGCCATGAATCCCAGGTTCTTCTGCGGGAAATTGGCGAGATTGGGAAAAGCTTCCAGCAAGGCCGAGCCCGGCAAACCCATCCATTGCATCAGCGTCGCGCCGAACTGGTCGGTGGCAACGGCGGGCACGAACCGTCCCTCGCTGCCGCGGTCGGCATCGTCAACGCCGCCCAGCACCAGTGAAGGCAGAGACAAAGCCTGGGCCAGCACGGCGAACTGGCTGTCTTGCGTCCCCACGCCGCTGCCGCGCTGGGCCGAGTGGGTGTCGAAACCGCCCCAGCGCAGCAGGAATACCTGACGCCGGTAGCCCATGGCTTTGAAGACCGGCAGCACCGAGGCCAGTGACTTCAGCGACGAGCCGAGCTGATCGGCGCCGAAATCGGCCTGGGGCTCGCGCGCCTGCAAGAAGGCCTTGGTCAGCACAGTGGATTCGGTCACGCTGCTGTTGAAGCTGCGGGCGTACTCGGCCTCGTAGTCATTGGCGAACTGCCACTGCGCCATGCGGTTGATCGACTGCGCCCAATAGGACTCGGGCTGGGCCAGATCGGCACGCCCCCACCAGCGCGCGCCGCCGCCGCCCTGCATGAAGGCAACGCTCGAGTGCCGGCCCAGCACCAGGGTCCGGTTGTTGTCCATCGTCACCGCGCTGAGCGGCTGCTTCAGGCTTGCAGGCAGCAACTCCAGCGACCGGCCAGCCCAGCCACTGGCGTCGGCATCGCCCATCCAGCCCTGTTGCATGTCGGCCTGGTCGCTGTGCGACAGCAGGAATGGCGGCACGGCGACCGCACGGTCACGAACCTGCTCGCCAGTGGCAGGGACGATCAGCGGCCCGACATTGGCGACCCAGGCCAGTCTTTGCTGGTTGTAGAGCGCAGCCAGCGGTGCCAGTGCCGGGTGCAGGCCGAAGCTGTGGCCGATGCTCGCGCCGTCCAGCTTGGCCAGGCTGTCCTTGGGCAGCGCCAGGTCTGGCCTCGCGCTGGCGTAATCGCCATGAGCGCCGTCGCGTGGTATCAGCGTGTTGTTGCCGTCGTTGCCGCCATTGAGGTAGACACAGACCAGCGCCCGGTAATCGCTGGCCGCGGCGCTGCCCGGCAGACTCAAAGAGCCCAGCAGG
Organism: Betaproteobacteria bacterium; assembly: GCA_010030205.1. Classification (GTDB taxonomy): domain Bacteria; phylum Pseudomonadota; class Gammaproteobacteria; order Burkholderiales; family Burkholderiaceae_C; genus Pseudaquabacterium. The sequence continues at coordinate 9,577 of RGQD01000133.1, read as the reverse complement.
CTGGCGGCGCCCACGCCGCCCAGCAATGGCAGAGTGGCGCCGATGCGCACGAAAGCTCGACGCTTCATTTCATGACCCCGAAAAATGGGCTGGTCAGCGCATAGTGCAGCAGCACCACCGCGCCTTCGACCGGACGATCGACCGACGACGCCCCGCTCCAGCTGGGTTGAGCCGCGGCCAACTCCATCAGGTTGCTTCTGAGCGTGGCCGGCATCGCGCCTCGAAAAAATCGGCTGCTCAACTGGTCGACATAGGCCTTGGGCGATTCGGCATAGCTGCGGCCCAGCGAGGCGACCTCGCAACCGGCAGCGGCGCTGGCGGCGGGGTCGATCAGCAAGCCCTGGAGCTGACCCAGCCTGGCTGTCAGTTCGACCGTGTTGAGCAGTTTTTGCTCGGGCGCCAGCAGGTTGCTGCCAGGCGCCCGGTCGGTCGGCAGGTAGAAGCTGAAGACACTGGCTGCGGTGAACGGGAACTGCACCCGCGGCCCGGCCATACCACCGCCTGGCCATACAAGAGGCTGGGTGCAGCCCAGTCCGCGCAAGGTCGCCATGAACCAGAGCCAGGGTTCGCGCAGCTTGCCGAAGCGTCTGGCATCGACGCCTGGGACATCGCCGCGCCGGGCTTCGGGGTCGATCAGCACGGCCTTGACCAGGGCTCTCATGTCGCCCGCCACGCCCCGACCGTTGTCGCGGAACACCGCAGAAACACGCGCGATGTATTGAGGCGTCGGGTTGCTGGTGACCAGGTGCTGGATCAAGCGCAGGCTGACAAACGGCGCGGTGTTGGGATGCTTCATCAGCATCGCCACCACCGCGTCGAGTTCCTGGGGGGGTTCGCGTCCGGCTGGGAAGTCCGTGCCCAGGATCTTCTTGGCACCGCGGTCGTGGGCTGAAGCCCAGTCCTCGGGCACCATCAGCTTGCCGGCGTTGATCCCGTTCGACCCGAGCAGAACGTTGCTGGGCGCAAAGCGCCAACCGGTCAAAGCGCGCGCCAGTTCCTCCACATCGTCCTGCTCGTAGGTCTCCAGCGCCTTGCCCTTGGCGTCACGCATCGTCGTGCCGTCGGGGTTGAGTTGCACCACGCCCAGCGAGAACAACTGCATCAACTCGCGCGCAAAGTTCTCGTTCGGCGCGCAGTCCCGGCACTGCGCCGACTTGGGCCGGTTCTGGACGTTGTCCAGGAAACTGCCCATCACCGGGTGCACCGACAGTTCGCGCAGGAACTCACCGTAGTTGCCCAAAGCGTGGCGCTGCAGCAGGTTGAAGTACTCGACCTGCCCGTAGGCGTTGCCGCTGTTGGCCGGCACGAACTGCAGCAGCGCCCAGCCCACGCGCAGCCTGAGCTGGTCTGGCGCGGTCAAGGGCAACTGGACCAGGGCGCGGTCCTTCCACTGGAAGGCTCGGTCTCTTTCAGCCTGGTTCTGGTCGTTGTAGTCGACAACCCAGGCCGGCGCGTCCATGCGCGAGACCGGCAGCGCGATCTGATCGCTGATCCAGCCGTCGAGCCCGCGCTGCGCCAGACTGCTCAGCAGCGCCGGCGTCGCGCCAAAGCTGACCTGCTCGGCGACACGGGCTGCGGCGTAGGTCGTCAGCTTAGGGCCGGCGGTCGCATTGACGACCTGACCTGCGGAAGACGACGGCGCATCGGCGGGCACCGATTGCCCACAGCCCGCGATGAACAGGCACAGGGTTGCCAGCGCGGCGAGGGCCAGCAGAGGGAGTCGAATGAACATCAAAACGCGTCAGTCCAATCTAGGCCTTGGCGGCTGGCTGCAATTGCCAGAAAAAATAAGTATATCCTTTGTAAACATTGAAATCGTTGAATCAACACGATGCCCTCACTGTGGCATTTCTCAGGCGCCTGCGAGCCCGTTGCGCTTCACCGCTACAGACAGCGAGCGAGCGACAAATTGTGGGCGTCTGATTTGACCGTTTCGGTCAGCCTGAGAATCATCGCCCGCTGTTCGCGATGGGCACCTTGCGCCAACCGGGCTACTGACCATGCAACAACGCGCAAAACGTCTGCGCCATGGCTTCGTCAATCAGTCTTCTAGCCAAGCGACTTCGACTGTCGAGCCTAGCGGTAGCGCCGAAGTCGCATCAGACCAGCAACTCCACCGGCGGCGACAGCGCGAGACCCTTTGCGCGCTTGGCATGAACTCATGCCCAGTCGGGTTGCCTCCGACGACCTCGTCGAGGGCCTCAGCCTAGATGGTGAACTGGTTTGGCGTTACGGCCCAATTCATGATTTTTTCTTTCTGTGGTCTGTTGAGAGAAAGTGGCCGACGACTTCGCGGAGATGGCAGGCGCTGGACTTGATCGGCCTGTCAGGTTGAGCTCTCCGGACTGCCGCCGGTTGTAACTTTCAACTGGCAAAATCTATGATGGTCGTGGTTTTGCTGCGCGCGCAAGCCGTTGCCAAGCCAGTTCCAGTTCGAGCAACGCGCAGCTCGGCGTAACGGACCAGGTCAAACCGAATTTCAGGAAAACGCAAATGCCGAAAACAACAAGATTCATCACACTCGCAGCCGCCGCAGTGCTGGCGGTGGATTCCGGCCGAGTCCAACGACCCGCCTAAGGTGACATGAACGTGGTCAAGGGCCGTTTGCAGGATGTCGTGGCCAAGCTCAAGCTCGACGCGTTTCCGTATTCCCGCTTTGCGCTAGCGTTGTTGATCGGCGTTGGCGGCGGCAGCCTGTTTGTGGCGGCAAAGCTTCCGCTGCCGTGGATGTTGGGCGCCATGGTGGCCTGCACACTGGCGTCATTGATGAAGCTGAAGGTGGCCGCGCCGCCGATGATCCGGCCGCCGATGCTGATGGTGATCGGCGTGATGATGGGTGCGTCGTTCACGCCCCGGCTGTTCGGGCAGGTACAGCAATGGTGGCCGGCCACCTTGGGTTTGCTGGCCTTTCTGCTGCTGTCAGGCATCACGGCGGTCTGGTACTTCCGCCGCTTTGGTGGCTTTGACCGCACCACCGCCTTCTTTGCCGGCATGCCCGGTGGCCTGGTCGAGATGATCGAGCGTGGCGAAGAGCAAGGAGGTGACGGCCACACCATCGCGCTGGTGCATTCGGTGCGCATCCTGCTCATCGTCATGTCGCTGCCATTCGCTATCCAGTGGATGACCGGCGCCTCGTTGAGCCGGACCGGCGGCGCAGTGTCGATGTTTGAGACCCCCATGTGGGCCGAACTGCTGCTGTTGTGCTGCGGGCTGGTGGGGATACTGCTGGGCCATGTTCTTCGCCTGCCGGCCAAGTACCTGCTGGGCCCGATGCTGGCCAGTGCGGCAGTTCACCTGACCGGCTGGACCGACCTGAAGCCGTCGTCCGAAATCGTCAACTTTGCGCAATTGATCCTGGGTGTGGTGATCGGCTGCCGGTTCTTGGGCACGCCGGCGGCCACGGTGATCCGCATCATCAAGTTGTCGATAGGCTCCACCGCGTTGCTACTGGGTTGGACGGTGGCATTTGCGGTACTAGTCAGCCGGCTGGTCGAGCTTGAACCGGTGACCGTGCTGCTGGCCTATTCGCCCGGAGGCCTCGCCGAAATGAGCCTGATTGCACTGGCCCTGCATGCCGAGGTGGCCTTCGTGACGGCGCATCACATCATCCGGGTCCTGTTGGTGATGCTGCTGGCCGCGCCGATCTTCAACGCGCTGGGCCAGTTCGACCTTTCGGGGCCAAAAACAGACGCCCGCAAGCTCAACCCTTTGTCGAACAGGAAAACCTGATCGTCAGCAGCGAGCAGATCGGCCTTGAAATGGATGCGATGGCCGCGCTTGCCGGGCAGGCCTGGCGACGAAGTCGCTTGTTCATCGGCCTGAGGGATTGAGGCTTAGGCAACATGCTTGTGGTCTCATGCTTGCCTTGGCACCCGCGGCAAAACGTGGGAACCGGCTGACCACAGGTGCAGCATGGCAGCACGGCGATCGCGCTCATCCCTGCGCAATTCGATCATGACCGGCTCGGGCAAGGCTTTTACCAAGATGCTGGCCAGCCCTTCCCTCTTCAACTCATGCGTTCGCCAGAAAGCGACGAGGGTTCGCGACGAACAGTTGGTGAATATCGGCGTCGGTCGCCCCCATCTCGCGCAACTGCGGAATCACCTGCCTGTGCATGAACAGGTACTGGTCGGGATTGTGCCGCAAGAAGTCGTGTTCATCGGGCACCGTACCGTCGGGGCGTTCGTTGTGGACATGCAGGCAGATGCAGTCGTGTGAGACGCAGAGGCGGTCGCCAAAGCCCTCATCCATCAGCTTCTTGAGCGTTTTGGTGCGCATGTTTGGGCTCACCAACCGACCGGGGTAACGGTCCAGACCAAGGTAACAGCCCTGGTCGAGAATCCAAGTCAGGTACTCGATGTCGGTGGTGTCGTTGGAGTGATCGATCTTCACCCGAGTGAGATCTACCCCCTCCTCTCTAAAAATTTCGATTTGACGCCGCGCGAGTTGAATGCCGGGATGGGAGTGCACCATGATCGGCACACCAGTCTCAAGATGGGCCCGTGCCACCGCACGTGCCATGGTTTCAAGCGGCGGCGTCACGCCCTCGAAATCGGCAGCACATTTGAGCATGCCGGCCTTGATATCGGTGCCTCGAAACCCCTCCCGGATGTCTCGCACAAACTCTCGCGCCATCTGATTGGGCCCGACGCCACGCAGAAAGCGCGGCACATCCAACCACCAACCGGTGACGTTGATGATGTTCACGCCCGAGGCCTTTGAGACCGCAGCTAACAGTGGCGCATGGCGGCCAAGATCAAAAGTGGTGGCGTCCAAAAGCGTATCGACGCCGCCCGCTTTCGCCCGACGAAGACACTCGATCGCACGGGCCTCAGGGTCTCGGCCAAGCAAGTCGGGATAGCTCTGGTAGAGGCCGCTGGCGGCCACCATCACGTGCTCGTGCATCAGGGTAAAGCCCAGATCAGCCGGGGCAATCGGGCCAAGCACGGTGTTGATGGTCACTGCGGTCATTGGAAAGTCCTTGGGCTGGAGATGACGACGAAGCCGACTCGAAATACAAGGTTCGCGACTACCATCGGCGCGGGCAAGATTCAACACATATTATCAACGGCAGCTGACGCTCATCGGTCTGTCGGGTTGAACATCACCATTGCGATGGTCACGCCGACAGCTCCTCTTCCCGCGCCACCGGCTTTGATAACCCGCCGAGATTTCTGTCGCGAAGACGCCGATCACGGCTGGTTCATGTCACCCAGGTTCAGGCCTGCCAAATCCCATACCCCTGCAACCGCAGCTGTATGCCCAGGTCCACCTCCATGTACTGCGCATCGCCATAAGGCATGGGGTTCAGGTGCTCAAAAAGCTCTGTCATCAAGCGCAGCCCATAGCGTGTGACGAATTTGTTGGCCCGGATGCCCGCCTTATGGTTGTCAAAGCGCAAGTCTGGGTCCAACCCCGTCATCCCCACATACACACAGGGCATGCCCGTCACGTAGTCGGGATTGGACTTGATGAACTTGGCCTCGAACAAAACATCCTTGGACAACTCGACGACGTAGACCTGGTGCTTTGAGCGCATCAGGGCATTGTGGACTAGCTCAGTTAGATTGCTTACTTTGTAAGTTTCTTTACCTGCTCGGCGTCCCCCGGCAACGGCTCCTGGCTGACAAGCACAGCACCCGCCATGTAGACGAACTGCCCGAAGCCGACACCGTCGGCCCAGGGTTGATGCGCAAAAGGGAGGTTTGATAGTGGGCCAATCACGACTGACGAGCCCACCGCCATGTGGAACGCGGTAACCGATATCGAGCGCGCCTGAAAATTTCGGGTGCTCAGTCGGTACTTCCGACGATTCACTCTATAGTTCGAATCTTGTCAACCGCGTAGGACAACCCATGTCAAAGATCATTTTTCTGACGGCAATCACCGCTGCATTTCTGAGCTTGAGCGGGTGTGCCGGACCCGGTCATGACCACGCCATGGGTGCAAGAGCGGGTGGCATGGCGATGGCTTCGCTGACGCCGACCCAGGGCAGCACGGTGCGGGGCATCGTGATGTTCCGCACGGTGGACGGCCAGATGACGGTCGTTGCCAAGGTCAGCGGTCTCAAGCCCAATGGGGAGCACGGTTTCCATGTTCACGAGCTGGGCAACTGCGCAAGCACCGACGGCAGCAGCGCTGGCGGCCACTTCAATCCCGACGGCAAGCCGCATGGACCACAGAGTGCCCCGCACCACGCTGGCGACCTGCCCTCGCTGAAGGCTGATGGCCAAGGCGTGGCCGACCAGAAATTTGTGCTGACTGGTTTGAGCATTGCCGACGGCGTTGCCAGCGTGGTCGGCCGCGCGGTGATCGTCCATGCCCAACCCGACGACTACAGCACCCAGCCTACCGGCAACTCGGGTGGGCGCATCGCCTGCGGGGTCATTGCCATTCACTGATCGGATCGTGATGCGCAAGAAAGTCTTGGCCGTTCTGGCGCAATGGCTAGCCCTTGTTAGCTTGGTTGCATGCGGCGGTGGTGACCCGGAGGTGGCTGCTACGGCCCAGTCCAGCCAAGCACAACGTACCGACAGCCTGTCAATGGCCAAGGCGCTGGGTGCCAGCGTTGCCGACGCAACGCCATCTGACTTGGTCAATCAGGCCGTGAAGCTGCAGGACGCGATTGCGATCCTCAAGATGATTGTGGGTCTGGACGTCAACGCCGGCGGCCAACCCGTCACGCCGTACCCGCCGTACCAGTTGTTCGCAGCTGACTTCGACGGCAATGGCAAGGTCGAGTTGGCCGATGCCATCGGTGTGCTCCAACGCGTGGTCGGCCTGGATTTGACGAGTCCCAAGGGTTCCTCGTCGTTCCGTGTGGAAATCCCGCCAGTCACCCTTGCTTGGTGGTGGGGTCCGGTGGAGCTTGTGGGCAGCCGACGGCCTGTGGGTTGATCGGCACAAACCTCATGGTCGGTCGCGCCACGACTTCGCAGATCGCTTGGGCATCGGCCGCGTCGTTCATGTTGGTCTTCACCTGCGGCTCGACGACCTGCGACGCCATTCGCCGCACCGTGTACCCGAAGCTCTGAATTTTGCGCGCCCTGCGATGCGCGCTGACGCACGCCCCATGCCGGTCAGGTACGGCGTTAGCAAAGAGCTCAGCCGCCTGGCTCCGCTTGAGTTGCTTGCTCAGCTCGACCTTGTTGCGCTCGTCAACTGCGCGAGCCTGAGACACGTTCTTTGCCCAGTCGAGTCCATTTTTTTTAATCGTCATGACCGATGCTCTCCTCGGTACGGGTCATTGAAATGACGCCAGCACTCGGACGCATCGAAGCCGCTACGGGAGGGGGCGTCCAACGCATTGTTTTCTGTGGTGCGTCCGTCTGCCGAGACGTGGCGCAGGGTCAAGCCCCGTTGACAAGCATCAAGACTTGTGCGACCGTTCGTTCAAGATGGCGCGACAGAAATCTCGCCCCGATCAGCGGCAACCAGGAGCAACCCGCATGCGTTATGACAAGGTGATTCGAAACGGGATGGTCATAGACGGAACGCGCGCGCCACGCTTTCGCAGTGACATTGGAATCAAGGACGGCGTGATCAGCAAGATCGGCCGAATTCCGCTGGGACAAGCTGACGAGGAAATCGACGCCACCGGATTGATTGTGGCGCCAGGATTTATCGACCTGCACACGCATTACGACGCTCAAGTCTTCTGGGATCCCTACTGCACACTTTCAAGCTGGCACGGAATCACCTCCGTGGCGATTGGCAATTGTGGCTTCGGGTTTGCCCCAGTTCGGCCGGAAATGCGTGAGCGCTCGATGTTGTCGATGACGCGGGTCGAGGCCATCCCGCTTGCTTCAATGACCGCCGGAATGCCTTGGGACTGGGTGACTTTTCCCGAGTTTCTTGACAGCGTTGACCGCACGCCGAAGGCAGTCAACATATTGCCCTACGTGCCAATCGGGCCCATGCTTATTTGGGTGTTGGGCTTTGAGGACGCCAAGGCGGGCCGACGCCCGACCGATGCCGAGCACACTGAGCTGCGACGCTTGCTGAATGAGGCCATGGACGCCGGAGGCTGCGGCTGGTCTGCTCAACGAATGCTGCCGGAGGGACCCGCCTCGGTCCAGCGCGACTTCGACGGCACCTCCATGCCAACGGACGTGATGCACGATGACACTTGTCGGGCGCTTGCAAACGTCCTGAGGGAGCGCAACGAAGGCTTCATGCAGATGCTGATGATTTCGGGCAACAATAACCGCGACCAGGCGTTCTACGAGGAAATGGCTGAAATCAGCGGGCGTCCGATGATCATGAATGTGGTGCAGGCATTTGACCATCGGCCTGAGATCCATCGCCGAGTGCTGGCTTGGCTGCGCAGTTGTCGTGAACGAGGCATTCGCGTGGTGGGCCAAGGGCTCACCACCGACGCCGGGTTCGCTTTTACGTTCGAGGACTGGAACCTGTTCGACGACTCGCCCGCATGGCGCGACGCGACCACGGGCACGCTCGAGGAGCGGATGTTCAAGCTAGGCGACCCTTCCCGGCGGCAGGCTCTCAAAGAGCAGCTGCCGAAAACCGCAACGGGGCCAATCCAAGGCATCGTGATCACAGGCCCCAAACTTGAGAAAAACAGGGCTTGGCTGGACCACACCCTGGCCCTTGCTGGACAAAAAATGGGCAAGGATCCGGTCGACGTCATGCTCGACATCGCCGTCGAGGAGCGGCTAGAGACCGAGTTTTTTGCCTCACCACCCAACGGCAAGATCGAGTACCTCAAGGAAATTGTTGATGACCCCTACGTCCTGTTCGGGCTCTCGGACGGCGGTGCACACACGAAATTTCTAACGGCCGGTCGCTACCCCACTGAAACGCTGTGCAAGGTGGTCCGCGAGCACGGCATGATCTCTCTAGAAGAGGCCCACTGGCGCCTGTCTGCCCTGCCGGCGCAAGTCGCAGGCTTTCAAGGCAGAGGCGTGCTGGTAGAGGGCGCGCCGGCCGACATCATCGTCTATGACTACCAGAACCTCGCAGTGCTTCCTGAAGAGATCGTGCACGATTTGCCCGGAGGGGAATGGCGTCGCATTCAGCGCGCCAGAGGTTACCGCTACATTCTGGTCAATGGCGAAGTGACGATCCAGGACGATCAACAGACACAGACCTTCTCCGGCGTGCTGCTGCGACACGGCGGAAGTAGCGCAGCTGCCGACGGTGCCGTCGCACAGGCCTCGGGATCAGCCCGAAAATCGCAACCGCAGGCAGCTTGAGCCCGAAGACATTTTGTACCCCGATGTGCAAGACGCGCACCGGTTGGCCTCTCTCCGGCGCACGGACACGGTGCTTCACCAAGAGCCGCCGGGCGCTGGGGGTCGGGCAACCAGTCATCACTCAAATTCTTGGTAGGCCGACGAACTCGTCCATAGCTGTCAGCCTTTTGGCCACTGAAAAAATTACCGCGTATGTGGAATATGGATATACCAAATCGAGATATACCAATAAGAGTTCGACAATCACTCTGCTTGCAGGAGTACCGCAAGTCATTGAGTTACTTTCTCTTAAGCCAAACTCTAGAATTTATTATCGCCTGAGGTACCTGACTTTCAATTCCAAGACCTTACAGGCAGGCAAG
>RGQD01000132.1 GCA_010030205.1 Betaproteobacteria bacterium | reverse complement strand
GGCGCCAAGCGCGACGACTTGCAGGCGGCGATGGCGCTGCTGCGCAAAGACGTGGCGGACGTGCCACTGGCCTTCAACAACTTCCGCGACTGATCGCGACGCGCCGGGTCGGCGCTTGAGCGCCTGCGAACTCGCTGAGCGCATTCGCGATTACACCGGTGGCGTGGGGCTTGACATGGCCTCAGAATGGGCCGATGGACCTCCAGCCCAGCCTAGAACCCTCGGTGTGCGTGCCGGCAGCATGGAACTCTCGCTTTGTCTCCTTGTTCCAGACCACGGTGCCGGAACGCGCGGCGGCCTTCTGCGCCGGCATGTATGGTCCGAACAGTCTGCAGTTGCAGTCCGGCCGCAGTCTGGACATGTCGATCCAGGGTTTCGAATTTGCGAACCTGCACCTGGGCGCGATCCGCCACGGCGCGCCGACGGTGACCCGGGTCTACGAGCACCACCCTTTCTGGGTGTTCTCGTACCTGCGCAGCGGCCAGGTCGACCGGGCTGGCATCCGTTTCAACGCCGGCGACGCCGCAGTCTCGATGCCTGGCGACACCTATGTATTGCAGATGTCGGCCGATGCCGAGATCGTCAACCTGCGGGTGACGCAGCAAGACCTGGCGGCCGCTTGCCAGGCGCTCGGCGGTCCGGCGGTCACCGAGACGCCGCAGTTCAGCCGACGCGTGCCCGCTGGCAGCCCGGTGTCGTCAGCGCTGCTGCGGGTGATGGGCCGCCTGGCCGGCACCCCGAACTACCCGCTGCGTGCGGCACAGCGCTTGGAGCGCAGCCTCCAGGAGGCTGCTCTGTTCGAGTTGCTGCTGGCCTGGCCGAACTCGCACCAAGGCCGGATGGACCAACCGGCATCGCTGCCGGCCTCGACCGGGCGCGCGCGCGAGTTCATCCACGCCCGAGCTGCTGAGCTGCCGACCGTCGCTGACGTCGCCGCTGCGGGCGGCGTCAGCGTGCGGGCGCTGACCAGGGGCTTCGAAAAGCACCTCGGCACCTCGCCTCTGCAGTACATGCTCGAGCTCAGGCTGCAGGGCGTGCGCAGTGACCTGAGCACCGCAGCTGACGGCACAGGGGTGACCGATCTGGCGCTGAAGTGGGGGTTCGCCCATCTCGGGCAGTTTGCCGCGCGCTATCGGCAGCGCTTCGGCGAATCGCCGCGCGACACGCTGCGTCGCGCGGGCGGTTGAGCGTCGGTTCAGCCACCAGGTCAAACGGCCGACGCCAGGCGGCGTCCGTTTTCAGATGCTGCGGTGCCAAAACCAGATAGCTGACCTGTGGTCGGTGCTCCAGACTCGTCCGATCCAGACGCGACAGCCTCACCGCCAAGCGCGCACCTCTATCTACCGGAGACACCTCATGAGAGCACCTCGCCTGAAATTGAACTATGCCGTCACTGCGCTGATCGTCGGGTTGCTGGCCGCAGCACCTCGCATCGCGTCGGCCCAGGACGCCGCGCCGGCAGCGCTGGAACGGGTCGTGATCACGGCCGAGAAGCGGCTGACACTGGTCGACGCGACGCCCGAAGCCGTGACCGCCTTGAGCGGCGCCAAGCTCGCCGAGATCGGTGTCACCGACCTGGCCGGTGTGGCGACGCTGGTGCCCAACATGTCGTTCACTTCGGTCTATGGCGCATCGCAGCCCTTCATCCGCGGCATCGGCAACATCTTCTTCACGGCCGGCGGCGACCCCGGCGTGGCGATGTACGCTGACGGCAGCTACCTCTCGGACCAGACCTCGTCGAACGCCAGCCTGTTCGACCTACAGCGGGTCGAGGTGCTGCGCGGACCCCAAGGCGCGCTCTACGGCCGCAACGCCACAGGTGGCGCGGTGAACCTGCTCTCTGCCAAACCGACCGACAGCTTCAAGGCGCGGGTCGGCGTGCTGTTCGGCGACCACGGCCGCAAGGAATCCGAAGGCTTTGTCTCGGGGCCGCTGGGTCAGAGCTCGACCAGCGCGCGGCTGTCCTACCAGCTCAAGAGCATGGACGGGTACACCAACAACCCACTGGCAGGCAAGACCTATGGCTCGGTGCTGCCGGGCGGGCCAAGCACGGTCGGGCCGAGCCGGCTCGATGACCTGGGCACGCAGTCGCTGCGCTTACAGACCGCAACCGACCTGGGCGGCGGCAGCAATCTGCGGCTGATCGCCGGTTACCACCGCGAGCATGACAACGGGCCCAGCCTGGTGCCGCTGGTTGACCCGGTGATGGTCTCGGGTCTGCTGTTTGGCGTCGTGCCCAGCAGCGACCCCCGAACCGCCAAGAGCCAGGGTGCGAGCAACCGGGTCGACGTCAACACGCTGCAAGCGATCTATGAACGGCCGATCGGCACCAACACGCTGACGCTGTCGGCGAGCTACCGCAAGAGCCGGACTGGGGTGTTCGTCGACGGTGACGCGACCGAGGCGCTGACGGCAGGCACGCGCTTTGACACCGCCAGCACCGACCGCAGCATCGACGCCCACCTGGCGTCTGACGACACCGGCCGCCTGCAGTGGCTGATCGGCGCCACCCACCTGCAGTTCGACCAGCAGCAAGACATCAAGGTGCAGTCCAAGGTGCCGCTGGGCTTCCTGCAGCCTGGCGCGGCGATGAACATCCCGGTGCCGGTGGAGTTCTTGCTCGGCGGCCAGGTCCGGACCACGTCCTCTGCGGCCTATGCCGACCTGCGCTACGCACTCTCGCCGACGCTGGCGCTGCAAGGCGGGCTGCGGGTCAACCGCGACGAGAAGACCGCCACCGAGTACCAGACCGTCGCCGCCTTCGGACTGAACGGCAGCGCCAAGCCCGGCGCCGCCTGGTCCAGCGTGCCGGGCAGCCTTGCGCTGGAATGGAAGATCAGCCCCGACAGCCTGGCCTACGGCAAGCTGTCGCACGGCTTCAAGTCGGGCGCGATCAACCTGGGCAATCTGCAGCCCGCCGCGGTCAAACCCGAGACCGTGACGAGCTTCGAGCTCGGCGCCAAGACCTCGTTCCTCGACAAGCGTGGCGCCGTGGCGGCCGCGCTGTTCACCAGCCAATACCGTGACATGCAGGTCTCGCAGGTTGGACTCGCGTCAGTGATCCTGACCAACGCGTCGGCCGCCAAGATCAATGGCCTGGAGGTCGAGCTGCAACTGCGCCCGGTGCCGGCCTGGACGCTGGGCCTGAATGTCGGGCTGATGGATCCAACCTACACCGATTTCGTCAACACCAACCTGCGCGCCCAGCCCGCCGTCGGACCGGTCTCGGTCAATGGCCGCCAACTCGCCAATGTCTCGCGTGCCCAGGCCGGCCTGAATGCCGAGTGGGCCCAGTCGATGGGCGCCTACAAGACTTCGCTGCGCGCCGACTATGTCTGGCGCGACAAGTTCTATTTCACCGAGTTCAACACCACCGATGCGATGCAGGCGGCTTATGGCCTGCTCAACCTGTCGGCCACGCTGAGGCCGGCGGCCGGGCCATGGAAGCTCTATGCCCAGCTCAAGAACACGACCAACACCACCGCGCTGACCAACATGCTCATCGCCTCGCCGATCCTGCTGTCGGCCCGATCGGTGGGCTACAACCCGCCGCGCAGCTTCGGCGTCGGCGCGACATTTGACTTCTAAGCAGAGCTGCACCATGGCAAGTCCACAAGCACTGGCCTTTTTGGCACAAGTAAGGGCCTATCAAGCAGCGGTTCTGGGGTCTTCGACGGCGCCTCCCACATTGGAAGAAATGCGGGCAGGTTCTGAAGCCGTGATGGAAACAGTGGGCGCGATGCCAGAGGACGTCGCCATCGCGAAAGTCGATGTCGACGGCTTGTCCGCGTTGTGGCTGCGGCCCAAAGCTGCGCGAGAAGATTCAGTGGTCTTGTACTTTCATGGCGGGGGCTATGTGGTGCAAAGTGCCAATTCACACCGCAAGCTGGCGGCGCATCTTGCTGTGCAGAGTGGACGCAAGGTGCTCAGCGTGAACTACCGTCTGGCCCCAGAGCACCCGCACCCAGCTGCCGTCAACGATGCACTGCTGGCTTATCGGTGGTTGCTAGACCAGCGCTTCTCAGCAGCCCGGATAGGGGTGGCCGGAGATTCTGCAGGCGGAGGCTTGACCCTCGCGCTGCTTCTGGCCGCCAAGCGAGAGGGCCTGGCACAACCCGGTGGCGCCGTGGTGTTTTCGCCCTGGGTTGACTTGGAAGGAACGGGTGAGTCCATGGCGTCCAAGGCTGCGGCAGACCTGATGGTGAACCGAGACGCCTTGATCGGCATGGCCGCCTTGTTTTTGTCTGGCGCATCGCCCCGCGATCCGCTGGCGGCGCCGCTGTATGGCGACTTGGCAGGCTTGGCCCCTCTTTGCATCCAAGTCGGCGGCGATGAGACCTTGCTCGACGACGCCACTCGATTGGCGACGCGCGCAGCGCATGCTGGGGTGTCGGTGCGTCTGCAGGTATTTCCAGAGATGCAGCATGTCTTTCAAGCCGGTGCAGGCGTGATCCCTGAAGCAGATGATGCGCTTGCCCAAGCAGGCGCTTGGTTCCAAAAAGTGTTGCGCTGAGTTGTCCTAGCGGTCGGTGCAGACCCACCGGCGCCAGCAGGACTGTGCTCAAGCTCTTGGCTTGACCCTCCAACAGAAGAACCCCCTTCCATGACCGACCCCCGTCACGCCCAGGGCCAGTGCCAGCCCCGCTTCGAAGCCCTGCGCCAACTGTTCTCGAGCAACATCGCCAGCGGTGCCGACCTCGGCGCGTCGCTGGCCGTGACGCTGGACGGCGAGTTCGTCGTCGACCTCTGGGGCGGCTGGGCCGACGAAGCGCGCAGCCGGCCTTGGGCTGCCGACACGATCACCAACGTCTGGTCGACGACGAAGATGATGACCTCGCTGACCGCGCTGCTGCTGGTCGAGCGGGGCGAGCTTGATCTCGACGCGCCGGTGGCCCGCTACTGGCCCGAATTCGGCGCCGCTGGCAAACGTGATGTCCAGGTGCGTCAGCTGATGTCCTACAACTCGGGCGTGTCGGGCTGGGAGCAGCCGGTGACGATGGCCGATCTGTGCGACCGCGAGAAGACCACCGCGCTGCTGGCCGCGCAAGCGCCGTGGTGGCAGCCGGGCAGCGCCTCGGGCTACCACGCGCTGAACTACGGCCACCTGGTCGGCGAGGTCGTACGACGCATCACCGGCCAGGGCCTGGGCGCCTTCTTTTCGCAGCAAATTGCCCAGCCGCTCGGGGCCGACTTCCACATCGGCCTGCCGGCGTCCGAATTCGGCCGGGTCTCCAATGTCGTGCCGCCGCCGCCCTTGCCTTTCGACTTCAGCGCGCTGGACCCGGCCAGCGTGATGTTCAAGACCCTGAGCAACCCGCTGCCCGACGCCAGTGCGAGTTGGACCGACGGCTGGCGCCAGGCCGAAATCGGCGCGGCCAACGGCCAGGGCAATGCGCGGTCGGCGGCGCGAATCATGTCGGTGTTGGCCGGGGGCGGCGAGGTCGACGGCATCCGTTTGCTGTCGCCGCGAACGATCAACCGGATCTTCGAGGTCCAGAGCCACGGCGTCGACCTGGTGCTGGGCGTGCCGTTCAAGATGGGCGTCGGCTACGGCCTGCCGATACCCGAGCTGCCCTACATCCCCGACGGCAAGGTCTGCTTCTGGGGCGGCTGGGGCGGGTCGCTGGTGATCGTCGACTGCGACCGCCGCATGACCTTCTCCTACGTGATGAACAAGATGGCACCCGGCGTGATGGGCGGTGAGAACGTCGCGGGATTGGCCGCCTGCGCCTATGCGGCCTTGAACTGACGCGCACCGAGGTCGCGTGGCATCGCGTGCGATCATCCCTTGATGATCCAGCTGCACTACTTCCCCGGCAACGCCAGCATGACGCCGCACCTGTTGCTGCGGGAGCTGGGCCTTGACTTCGAACTCGCCTATGTGGACCGCGCCGCTGGTGCGCACAAGCGCGCCGACTATCTGGCGCTGAACCCGAACGGCTTGATCCCGGTGCTGGTCGACGGCGACCTGGTGCTCTACGAGACCGCCGCGATCGTGCTGCACCTGGTCGACTGCCACCCTGGCGCCGGTCTGGCGCCGCCGCCGGGCAGCGGCGAGCGGGCCCAGTTCTACAAGTGGCTGCTGTGGATGTCGAGCACGGTTCAGGCCACGATGCCGCTGTACTTCTACAGCGACCGATTTGTCTTGCCAGGCAACGCGGCGGGCGCGGCTGAGGTCAAGGCCATCGCAGAGACCCGGTTCGACGCGCTGATGGACCAGCTCGATGCCCAGCTCGCGGCCAGCGGCGGGCCTTGGGTGCTGGGCCAGCGCTACAGCGCGCTCGACCCCTATGCCTTCATGCTCAGCCGCTGGACTCGCGCGATGAAGCGCCCGGCCCGCACGCTGGCGCATACCGGACCCTTCCTTGACCGCATGCTCGAGCGGCCGGCGGTGCAGGCGATGCTCGAGGCCGAAGGCCTGCAGGCGCCGTTCGTCTGAAGGTCTCGCCCACCGCCGCCCAGCACCGCCCAGTGCGGTCCCTGGCTTCGAAAGACCTGATGACCCGCGAACATGCCCAGGCGCTGGACGCCGCCGATCCACTCGCGCCGCTGCGCGACCAGTTCCATCTACCGCAAGGCGGCGGCCTGATCTACCTTGACGGCAACTCGCTGGGGCTGTTGCCGCGCGCTGCCGCGGCGCGGCTGCAACAGCTGATCGGCCAGGAGTGGGGCGAGGGCCTGATCGGCAGCTGGAATTCGGCCGGCTGGATGGCGATGCCGTCGCGCATCGGCGACAAGATCGCCTCGCTGCTGGGCGCCGGTCCGGGTGAGCTGGTGGTGGCCGATTCGACCTCGGTCAACCTGTTCAAGCTGCTCAGCGCCGCGCTCGCGATCCAGCGTCAGGACGCGCCAGCGCGCCGGGTGGTCGTCAGCGAGCGCAGCAACTTCCCGACCGACCTCTACATCGCGCAGTCGCTGTGCCGTGAACATGGCTGCAGCCTGCGGCTGGTCGACTCGCCCGGGCAGATCGCCGAGGCCTTGGGCGCCGACACGGCGGTGTTGATGCTCACCCAGGTCAACTACCGCAGCGGCCGCTTGCACGACATGGCCGCGCTCAACGCAGCAGCCCACGCTGCCGGTGCGCTCGCGCTGTGGGACCTGGCGCATTCGGCCGGTGCACTGCCCGTCGCGCTGAACGCCGACGGCGCCGACTTCGCCGTGGGCTGTGGCTACAAGTTCCTCAACGGCGGTCCTGGCGCGCCGGCATTTGCCTGGGTCCGACCGGCGCTGATCGATCGCTGCGTGCAGCCGCTGTCGGGCTGGCTGGGCCACGCCGCGCCGTTCGACTTCGCCGCCGACTACCGGCCGGCGCCGGGGATCGCGCGGATGATCTGCGGCACGCCGCCGGTGCTGTCGCTGGCCGCGCTGGAATGCGGTGTTGATACCTTGCTCGCCGCCGAGCCGCTGGGCGGCATGACTGCGCTGCGCGCCAAGTCGTTGGCGCTGACCCGGCTGTTCATGGACCGGGTGGCCGATCGCTGCGCCGGCCACGGCCTGTTGCTGGCCTCGCCCGACGCCGACGCGCAGCGCGGCAGCCAGGTCAGCCTGGTGTTCGACCCGACCAGCGATGCTTTTGGTGCGGCCTATGCGGTGGTGCAGGCGCTGATCGAGCGAGGCGTGGTCGGCGACTTCCGCGCTGGCAGCCCGGTCGGCAGCGCGCAGGATCGTGCCGACATCCTGCGCTTTGGCGTCGCGCCGCTCTACACCCGCTTCGTCGATGTCTGGGATGCGGTCGAGCGGCTTGGCGCGGTGCTGGCCGGCGGCGAGTGGCGGCAAGCGCGTCACAAGCTGCGCGCCGGGGTGACTTGAGCTCAAGAAGGCATCGGATGCGCCCACTGCAGCGCTGACCTAACCCCGACGGGCCTAGACTTGCTGACTTTTCAGCCATCCAACCACTTTGCCGGAGACCGCCATGGGCGCGCCAAAACCTTTCACCAACCCCAATGCCGTGGGCCATTTCATCGCCGGCCGCCAACGGCCCGGGACGAGCGGCCGCCAGCAAGCGGTCTACAACCCCAGCACCGGCCAGGTAGCGCGCCAGGTTGCGCTGGCGTCGACCGACGAAGTCAACGCCGCGGTGGCCGCAGCGCTGGCCGCGCAACCGGCTTGGGGCGACATGCCGCCGATCCGGCGCGCCCGCGTGCTCAACAACTTCTTGCAGCTGCTCAACCAGCACCGCGACACCTTGGCCGCGATGATCAGCGCCGAGCATGGCAAGGTCTTCACCGATGCGCAGGGCGAGGTCTCGCGCGGCATCGACATTGTTGAATTCGCCTGCGGCGCGCCGCAGCTGCTCAAGGGCGACTTCACCGACCAGGTCTCGACCGGCATCGACAACCACACGCTGCGCCAGCCGCTGGGCGTGGTGGCCGGCATCACGCCGTTCAACTTCCCCTGCATGGTGCCGCTGTGGATGTTCCCGATCGCGCTGGCCGCAGGCAACGCATTCATCTTGAAGCCCAGCGAACGCGACCCGAGCTGCGCGATGTTCATGGCCGAGCTGCTCCAGCAGGCGGGCCTGCCCGACGGATTGTTCAGCGTGCTGCAGGGCGACAAAGTCGCGGTCGATGCGCTGCTCGTTCACCCCGACGTCAAGGCGATCAGCTTCGTTGGTTCGACGCCGATTGCCCAGTACATCTACGAGACCGGCGCCCACCACGGCAAGCGGGTGCAGGCGCTGGGCGGCGCGAAGAACCATCTGGTCGTGATGCCCGACGCCGACGTCGAGCAGGCGGTGGACGCGCTGGTCGGCGCGGCCTACGGCTCGGCCGGCGAGCGCTGCATGGCGATCTCGGTGGCGGTGCTGGTGGGTGACATCGCCGACACCATTGTTGAGAAAGTTGCGGCGCGCGCCCGCAGCCTCAAGGTGACGGACCCGATGGACCTGGCGGCCGAGATGGGGCCTATCGTCACGCAACAGGCCAAGGACCGGATCGAAGGCTATATCGGCATCGGCGTCGAGGAAGGCGCGAAGCTGGTGGTCGATGGCCGTGGCCTCAAGGTGCCAGGGCTCGAAGCCGGTTTCTTCACCGGCGGCTCGCTGTTCGACCATGCCACGCCTGCGATGCGTATTTACCAGGAAGAGATCTTCGGCCCGGTGCTGGTGTGCGTGCGGGTGCCCGACTTCGCCAGCGCGGTCCAGCTGATCAACGACCACGAATACGGCAACGGCGTGTCGCTCTACACCAGCGACGGCGGTGTCGCGCGCGAGTTCTCGCGTCGGGTGCAGGTGGGCATGGTCGGCATCAACGTGCCGATCCCGGTGCCGATGGCTTGGCACGGTTTTGGCGGCTGGAAGCGCAGCCTGTTCGGCGACATGCATGCCTACGGCGAAGAAGGCGTTCGCTTCTACACCAAGCAAAAGAGCGTGATGCAGCGCTGGCCCGACGCGACACCCAAGGGCGCTGAGTTCGGTTTTCCGACCTCCAAATAAGGCCACTGCCGGACGCGGGTTGAGGCATTCGTTGCTGGAAAACCCCTGAAAACCGGCTGAATTCGGGACGGTCAGCCGGTTTCACGGTATAATTATCGACCTGCTCGATCCGGGCCTGTGCATGGCAGGGGGTCAAAACCGAACAAGCAAACTGAACAAGCGCTGCGATCCTGAAGCGGCCCGCGTTCAGGCGTTTGTAAATTCGTTTCTGAATTCGTTTGCTGAATTCGTTTGCCACACCGACAGTCTCGATTTGTCGGTGTCGATTGGAACAGACCTTTTGTTCTGGTTGATGGACCCCAAGTGCATGGGTGTTTCATGTCGATGTCGGTGCTCGGAGCGTTCGCTCTGGGCGATCGACGCCCCCGACCCGGCCTCGCTTGACCCGACGCTCCCTTCGACCCTCCCGTTCAGGAATCGCATGACAGCCAAGAAGATCCCCTCCACTTCGGTCACGACCCCTGACACGGAGGCCGCCGTGCTTGGCCAGGCCGCAGCGGCCAAGAAAGCCAGCAAGCCGGCCGCATCCAAGAGCGCTGGCGCACAAAGCGCCGACAAACCTGCGGCCAAGCCCGTTGCAAAGCCTGCGGCCAAGGCGGTCGCCAAGGTGGAGCCTAAAGCTGCGCCAAAGCCGGCACCCAAGCCGGCAACCAAGCCGGCACCCAAGGCCGAGCTCAAAGCTGCGGCCCAGCCGGCACCCAAGGCAGTGCCCAAAGTTGCGGCCAAGCCAGAGCCCAAAGCGGTGGCCAAGTCGGCACCCAAGCCAGAGCCCAAAGCTGCGGCCAAGCCGGCGGTCAAGGCCGCAGCCAAGACAGCCCCCAAAGTCACCGGCAAAGCTGCGCCCATGCCGGTCCTCCAGGCGGTGGACTTGATCGTCGACGCCGACATCGATCTGCTGCTCGACGCCGACGAGGAGATCGAAGAGATCGAGATCGAGGTCAAGATCACCGAGGTGGTCGAGATTGCCGAATCCGCTGACCCGGCGGTCAAGGCCAAGCCCTTGCGCATGAAGGTGCCCAAGTCCAAGCAGCGCGCGCTGATCCGCGAGTTCGGGCTGGATGTCTCGGCGCTGACCGATGAGGAGGCCGAAAAGCGGCGCCTAGACCTGAAGGCGCTGGTGACGATTGGCAAGACCCGGGGTTACCTGACCCAGCAGGAGATCACCGACCACCTGCCCGAAAAGTTGGTCGACGCCGAGGTGATCGAGGCGATCATCAAGATGCTCAACGACATGGGCATCGCGGTCTACGAGCAAGCACCCGACGCCGCGACCTTGCTGGTGGCTGGCGGTGGCGGCACCACGGCGTCGGACGAAGACGCCGAGGAGGCGGTCGAATCCGCGTTGTCGACGGTCGACTCCGAATTCGGCCGCACCACCGACCCGGTCCGGATGTACATGCGCGAGATGGGCTCTTTCGAGTTGCTCACCCGCGAAGGCGAGATCGAGATCGCCAAGCGCATCGAAGGCGGCCGCCAGGTCACGATGCTCGCGGTCTCGGCCTTGCCGTCGATCATGGCCGAGGTCCTGGCCTTCGGCGACAAGATCGCCAGCGGCGAGACCAGCATCTCGGACGTCGTCGACGGCTTCGTCGTCGCCGACGAGGCCGACGACTATGTCGCCGAGGAAGACGTCGACTCCTTCGACGACAGCGAGGACGACGGCGACGGCAGCAGCGACAGCCGGGCGATGACGCGCCGACTCGAGGAGATGCGGGTCTCGGCGCTCGAGCGCTTTGCCGCGATGCGGCTGAGCTTCGACAAGCTGCGCAAGGCATTCGACAAGCACGGCTACGGCTCGCCCGAGTACCAGGCCGCGCAGCAGACGCTGAGCGACCAGATGATGACGGTGCGCTTCACGGTCAAGACCATCGACCGGCTGTGCGCGGTGCTGCGTTCGCAGGTCGAGCATGTGCGCAAGTACGAGCGCGAGATCCGCAAGATCGCGGTCGACCGCTGCGGCATGCCGCAACAGCATTTCATCGACAAGTTCCCGCCCAATGTGCTCCACCTGGGCTGGGTTGAAGCCGAAGCCGCAGCAGGCAAGGCCTACAGCGCCGCGCTCGGGCGCAGCATCCCGGCGGTCCAGGAACTGCAGACCAAGCTGATCGACATCCAGCTCAAGGCGGTGATTCCGCTCGACGAGCTCAAGGCGATCAACAAGAAGATGAACGAGGGCGAGCGTTCGTCGCTAGACGCCAAGAAGGATGATGAAAGCGGTCGAGAAGTTCGAATACCGCCGCGGCTTCAAGTTCTCGACCTACGCCACCTGGTGGATTCGCCAGGCCGTGACGCGCGCGATCGCCGACCAGGCCCGCACGATCCGGGTGCCGGTGCACATGATCGAGTCGATCAACAAGATCAACCGGGTCAGCCGGGCGCATCTGCAAGAGTTCGGTTTCGAGCCCGACGCCGCGACGATCGCCGAGAAGCTAGACCTGACGGTCGACAAGGTGCGGCAGATCATGAAGATCGCCAAGGAGCCGGTCTCGCTGGAAGTGCCGGTTGGCGACGACGGCGACACCACGCTGGGCGATTTCATCGAGGACAAGTACAACGTCGCGCCGATGGATGCGGCGATGCAGTCCAACCTGCGCGCCGTTGTCAGCGAACTGCTCGACGGCCTGACCGCGCGCGAGGCCAAGGTGCTGCGCATGCGCTTTGGCATCGACATGAGCAGCGACCACACGCTCGAAGAAGTCGGCAAGCAGTTCGACGTCACGCGCGAGCGGATCCGCCAGATCGAGGCCAAAGCGATGCGCAAGCTCAAGCACCCGAGCCGGGCCGACAAGATCCGGATGTACGCCGAGACGCTGTGAGGGTCGTCGCTTAGCGCGTCAGGCTTTGCGGCGCGGTTTTCAGCGCAGCGCGGACCAAGGCGAAGGCGCTGTGCAGCTGGGTCGCTGCCGCACTGTCGAGCTTGGCAGGTCGGCGCAGCGGCGCCAGGCGGTAGGGCTCGAAGCCCTGGCCCCGGATCGCGAAGACGATGCTGTTGCTGAGTTCGCCGTCGTTGACGATCAGGATGTCGCCGAAGCTGCGCCGGATCCGGTCGAGAAAGATCTCGTAGCGTGGATGGCCGTGGTGCAGGTTGACCACCAGCACCCCGCCGGGCTGCAGCATCGCCAAGCAATCGTCATAGAAGCGCTGCGAGCACAGCCGGGCCGGCTGGCCCTGGTCGTCGA
>RGQD01000131.1 GCA_010030205.1 Betaproteobacteria bacterium | reverse complement strand
ACCAAGTGGGGTGATCCGAAGAACTTCCCGTGGACGATGGGCTGGCAGCCCAACTACCAGAGCGAGTCCAAGGTGTTCGCAGCGCACCTGCTAGAGACCAAGCCCAACGCCAAGGTCGCGATCCTGTACCAGAACGACGACTACGGCAAGGACTACGTCAAGGGCTTCGAGGACGGTCTGGGCGACAAGGCCAAGACGATGATCCTGTCCAAGCTCAGCTACGAGGTCACCGACCCCACCGTCGACAGCCAGTTGCTGTCGCTCAAGGCCACGGGCGCCGACACCTTCTTCAACGTCACGACGCCGAAGTTCGCGGCGATGGTGATCAAGAAGAACGCCGAGCTCGGCTGGAAGCCGGTGCACTACCTCAACAGCGTGTCGGCTTCGGTCGGTGCGGTGATGGTCCCGGCCGGTCCTGAGAACGGTGTGGGAATCTTCACCGCGAACTACTTGAAGGATCCGACCGACCCGCAGTTCCAGAAGGGCAAGGAATGGGACGACTGGTTGGCCTGGATGAAGAAGTACCTGCCGAACGGTGACCTGAAGGATGCCAACAACGTCTATGGCTACACCGCTGCCCAGGGTCTGGTGCAAGTGCTGAAGCAGGCGGGCGACAACCTGACGCGCGAGAACATCATGAAGCAGGCCGCCAGCCTGGACATGAACCTGCCGATGCTGCTGCCAGGTGTCAACGTCAAGACCGGTCCGGATGACTTCTACCCGATCGAGCGCGAGCAGTTGGCCAAGTTCGACGGCAAGACCTGGGTGCTCTTCGGCAAAGTCTACGGCCGCTGAGCAACTGATACCGTGACACGGGCCCGCGATGCGGGCCCGTTTTTACTTGTGGACGCGGTGGAGCTCCTGGCTCTCACGCTTAGCGATCGACTGATGGCACAACGCATGCACCAACCTCTGAAAGACATCCACATCCTCGACTTGTCGACGGTGATCTCGGGCCCGATGGCCGTCGCGCTGCTGGCCGACCAAGGCGCTTCGGTGATCAAGGTCGAGTCGATCGAGGGCGACACCTGCCGGCTGATCGGCCCGGCCAAGGGCGACCTGTCGGCGATCTACATCGCCGCCAACCGCGGCAAACGCTCGATCGCGCTCGACCTCAAAGCGCCGGCCTCAGCCAAGATCCTGCACGCGCTGGTGCGCCGTGCCGACCTGGTGGTCAACAACTTCCGGCCCGGCGTGATGGACCGCTTGGGCCTGGACGACGCGACACTAGTGGGCCTGAATCCGCGGCTGATCCGGCTGTCGATCACCGGCTACGGCGCTGACGGCCCGGCCGCTGGCGACAAGGCTTACGACGCGGTGATCCAGGCGGTGGCAGGCGTGTCGGCATCGCACCGCGACCAGCACAGCGGCAACCCGGGCCTGGTCGCCACGCTGATGTGCGACAAGCTCACCGCGATGACCGCAGCGCAAGCCGTCACGGCGGCGCTCTACGCCCGCTCGCAAGACGGTCGCGGCCGCAAGGTCGAGGTGGCAATGCTAGACGCGATGCTGGCCTTCCAGTGGCCTGATGCGATGTACAACCATGTCTTCGTCGATTCGCCGCCAGCGCCCTACCCGGAAATGGGTGCGACCCAGAAACCCTGGAAAACGGCCGACGGCTTTGTCGCGACGATGGGACCTCAAAAAGCCGAGTTCGAAGCCCAGTGCCGCGCACTGGGCCGGCCAGACATCGCCGAGGATCCGCGCTTTCGAACGATAGCGTTGCGATCGCGCCACCAGGCCGAACTGCGAGCACTGCTCGAGCCCTTGATGGCGCAGTTCAGTAACAGCGAGTTGCAGCAGGCATTCCGCCAGCACGGTGCACCGCTGGGCCGGGTCAACGAGCGCAGCGCGGTGCTGACCGACGAGCAAGTCCGGCACAACGCGATGCTGGTCGAGATCGACCACGGCGATCTCGGTCGGGTGCGCTTGGCGCGCGCTGCGGGAAAGTTCGACGGCCAGCCGATGCCAGCACCCGGCGCTGCCGCCCACCTCGGCGAGCATGGCCAGGCGGTGCTCGCCGAACTCGGCTTCGACGCTGCCGAGGTCGCCGCCTTGGTTGCCGACCGGGTGTTGCGCCTGCCCTGAGAACCGCCAGAGCTCGGAGTCGGCTTGGCACCACGCGGGTTGATGCCGAGCGGGTTGATCCCTAGCCAACACGGCATCGGAACAGAGTACAAACCGGCAACATGGGCAGACTGCCTGTGTTGAAGCTCGCTCTCAACCTCGCTTGGAACATACCAACATGATGCAGACCCGACTCAAGTTCGCAGCCCGATGGGCTGCCATCGGTACGGCAGTTGCCGTGCTGGCGTCTCCAGCCTTCGCACAAAAGAAATACGACACCGGCGCAGACGACAAGGAAATCAAGATCGGCCACATCGTCCCTTATTCGGGACCGGCTTCGTCCTACGGCGTGATCGGCAAGACCATCCAGGCCTACCTCGACAAGGTCAACGCCGAGGGTGGTATCAACGGCCGCAAGGTCAAGCTGATCTCGCTAGACGACGCGTACAACCCGTCCAAGACGGTCGAGCAGGCGCGCAAACTGGTCGAGGAAGAGGAAGTGCTGGCCGTGTTCAACCCGCTGGGCACACCGCCAAACTCGGCGATCCACAAGTACATGAACGCCAAGAAGATGCCGCAGTTGTTCGTGGCGACCGGCGCCACCAAATGGGGTGACCCTAAGAATTTCCCGTGGACCATGGGCTGGCAGCCGCCCTACCAGGCCGAGAGCAAGATCTACGCCGCGCACTTGCTCGAAACCAAACCCAACGCCAAGATCGCGATCCTGTACCAGAACGACGACTACGGCAAGGATTACCTCAAGGGAGACCTACGAGGTGACCGACCCAACGGTTGACAGCCAGTTGCTATCGCTCAAGGCTTCAGGTGCGGATACTTTCTTCAACATCACGACGCCGAAGTTCGCGGCGATGGTGATCAAGAAGAACGCCGACATCGGCTGGAAGCCGGTCCATTACCTGAACAATGTTTCGATCTCGGTCAGCTCGGTGATGCAACCCGCAGGCTTGGAAAACGGTATCGGGATCATCACCTCGCAGTTCATCAAGGATCCGACCGATCCGCAATGGGCCAACGATCCGGCGATGAAGGAATGGACCGAGTTCATGAAGAAGTACAACAAGGACGTCAACCTGGCCGACGCCAACGGGGTCTATGGTTACTCGGTGACGCAGACACTGGTGCATGTGCTCAAGATGTGCGGCGACAACCTGACGCGAGAAAACATCATGAAGCAAGCCGCCAGCCTGGACATGAACCTGCCAATGTTGTTGCCGGGTGTGAACCTCAAGACTGGGCCGGATGACTTTTACCCGGTTGAACGCGAGCGCTTGGCCAAGTTCGACGGCAAGACCTGGGTGCAATTCGGCAAGGTCTACGGTCGCTGAGCCGTTGATACCGTGACACGGGCCCGCGATGCGGGCCCGTTTTTCATGGTGGCTCGGCGCTCGACAAGCACCCTGACGATGGCTCGCGTGCAGCAAGCCCTGGGTGCCGCGCCGGGTCACCGACAATAGACTGACGCTGCAGCCTGACAGCCCATCGCTCACCCCCAGCCGCAGGCGCCGCAGTCTGCGTTGCCACCCCATCACCCGCAGGAGATCCGATGACATTCCGCCACACCCGTTCACTTGTCGCGCTAGCCCTCCTCGCTGGCTGCGCGCTGCCGGTCAGCGCACAGATCAAGATAGGCCTGACGCTGTCGACCACCGGTCCTGCGGTCTCGCTGGGCATCCCCGAGAAGAACACGGTCGCCTTGCTGCCCAAGACGATCGGCGGCAAGTCGGTCGAGTACATCGTGTTCGACGACGCGAGCGACACCACCGCTGCGGTGGCCAACACGCGCAGGCTGACCGTCGAGGACAAGGTCGACGCGATCATCGGATCGACCACCACACCGAACTCGCTGGCCATGACCGATGCGGTGGCCGAGAGCGGCACACCGACGATCTCGCTCGCGTCGTCGGCCCGCATCATCGAGCCGATGAATGCCAAGAAGGCCTGGGTCTTCAAGACCCCGCAGACCGACACGATGATGGTGCTGGCGATCCTCGAGCACGCCGCCAAACGGGGCATGAAGACGATGGCCTACATCGGCTTCAGCGACGCGCTCGGTGAGGCCTTTTATGCCGAATTCGAAAAATTCGCCGCTGTGCGCAAGATCAGCATCGTCGCCAACGAGCGCTTCGCTTCGCGCGACACCAGCGTGACGGCCCAGATCATCAAGCTGTCAGCCACCAACCCTGACATGGTCGTGATCGGCGCCTCGGGCACCCCGGCGGTGCTGCCGGCGCGGGCCTTGGCCGAGCGTGGCTACAAAGGCAGCGTCTACTTCAACCACGGCGTCGCGAACAACGATTTCCTGCGCGTTGGCGGCAAGGACGTCGAGGGCGCTTTCGTGCCGACCAGCCCGGTCATCGTCGCTGCAGCGCTACCGGCAGACCATCCGGCCAAGGCCCAGGCGATGGACTATGTGAAGCGCTATGAAGCGATGTACGGACCCG
This sequence comes from Betaproteobacteria bacterium, assembly GCA_010030205.1. Taxonomy (GTDB): domain Bacteria; phylum Pseudomonadota; class Gammaproteobacteria; order Burkholderiales; family Burkholderiaceae_C; genus Pseudaquabacterium. Next base: position 8,083 of record RGQD01000131.1, on the reverse strand, counting down.
GCACGGTCTCGGCCTTCGGGGCTTACACCTGGGACGCAGGCCTGTTGCTGAGCCAGGCGATCCCGGTCGCGCTCAAGACCGCGCAACCGGGCACCCGGGAGTTCCGCGCCGCGCTGCGCGATGCGCTCGAAGCGGTGCACGACCTGAAGGTGTCTAACGGGGTGATCAACATGTCGAAGAACGACCACCTCGGACTGGACCAGCGCGCCCGAGTGATCGTTCGCATCGTCGGCGGGAAGTGGAAGCTCGACTGACCCAGGCCTAACGCGACTGGCGACTGGCGACTGGCGACTGCCGACTGGCGACTGCCGGCTGCTTTGAGGCTGTCTGAGCCGCGTCAATCCAGCGTCGCGGACAAGGCCTGGTCGATGTCCCAGAGGATGTCGTCGATGTGCTCGAGCCCGACCGAAATCCTGACCATGTCGGGCAGCACGCCGGCAGCAAGTTGCTGGGCCTCGTCGAGTTGGCGATGCGTGGTCGATGCCGGGTGGCTGATCAGCGTGCGGGTGTCGCCGATGTTGACGAGGTGGCTCATGAAGCGTGCCGACTCGATGAACTTCACCCCTTGCGCGACCCCGCCCTTGACGCCGAAGGCGAGCAGGCCCGAGGCACCCGGCACGCCGTCCACTTGGCGCATCTGGCGCAGCACCAGCGCATGCTGTGCATGGTCGGCCAGGCCGGGATAGTTGACCCAGGCCACCCGCGGGTGGCTGCGCAGGAATACAGCCACTGCCAGCGCGTTGCGGCAATGACGTTCCATGCGCAGCGGCAGGGTCTCGACGCCTTGCAAAATCTGCCAGGCGCTCATCGGGCTGAGCGATGCACCGTAGACCCGCAGCGTCTCCATCCGCGCCCGCATCGAGAAGCCGAAGTCGCCGAAGGTCTCGTAGAACTTCACACCGTGGTAGCCCGCCGACGGTTCGGTCATGCCGGGGAACTTGCCGTTATCCCAGGGGAACTTGCCGCCCTCGACCATCACGCCGCCCAGCGTGGTGCCATGACCGGCCAGGTATTTGGTCGCTGAGTGCACGACGATGTCAGCGCCCAGCGCCAGCGGGTTGCACAGATAAGGGCTGGGCACGGTGTTGTCGACCACCAGTGGCACGCCGTGCGCATGCGCCACCTCGGCCACCGCAGCGATGTCCAACACCACCAGGCTGGGGTTGCCCAGCGTCTCGGCGTAGACCGCTCGGGTGTTGGGCCGCATCGCCGCGGCAAAGGCCTCGGGCCGCTGCGCATCGACAAACGTCACCTCGATGCCGAACTTGGCCAGGCTGACCGCCAGCATCGTCACCGTGCCGCCGTACAACGCACCTGCGGCCACGACATGGTCACCAGACTGCAGCAGCGTCATCAGCGCCATCGCCTCGGCCGCCATGCCGCTGGCCGAAGCCACTGCGGCGCGGCCAGCTTCGAGCGCAGCAACCCGTTCTTCCAAGGCCGCGACCGTCGGGTTGCTCAGCCTCGAGTAGATATTGCCGAAGGTCTGCAGGTTGAACAGGCTGGCCGCATGCTCGGCCGAATCAAAGACAAAGCTGGTGGTCTGGTAGATCGGCAGCGCCCGGGCGCCAGTGGCGGCGTCGGGGATCTGGCCGGCGTGGATCGCCAGGGTTTCGGGCTGAAATTTTCGATCGCTCATCGCTGCGGCTCCCAGGGGCTCAGCCCATTCGCCGGGCCGAAATCACCCCGGTGTTGACACCCGCCCAGTGCAGCCCGCCGAACACCCTGGCGTGTTCGATCTTGACGCAGCGGTCCATCACGCTGTCCAGGCCCGCAGCGCGGGCGCGGGCGTCGGCCTCGCGGTTGACGACACCAATCTGCTGCCACAAGCATTTGGCACCCAGCGCGATCGCACTGTCGGCGATCGCGCCGACGTCCTCGCTGCGGCGGAACACGTCGACCATGTCGACCGGCTCATCGAGGTCTTCCAGCCGCGCCACACAGGCCATGCCCAGCACCGAGCTGCCGGCATAGCGCGGGTTGACCGGCAGGATGCGGTAACCGTGCGATTGCATGTACTTGGCAGCGAAATAGCTCGGGCGATGCCACTCTGCAGACAAGCCGACCACGGCGATCGTCCGGCAGGATTGGAGGATGCGGCGCAGGGCGATGGTGTCGACGGGCATGGTGGCTGGGTCTAGCTCAAACCCGACTGTAACCACGAGCTCGGCAGCGACTGCCCGTCGTTGGCCCGCCCGCCAATCGGCCTGGCAATCTGCCCGCCAATCTGCCCGCCCTCATTGCCCCATCACCACGCCCTCGCGCCGCGGGTCGGCGCCGCCGAACCAGCCGTCGCCACGGCGCTCGAGCGCCTGCAAGCCGCTGGTCAAATCGGTTTCGATGACGCCGTGGCCGCGAGACTTCAAAGCCTCGACCGTGGCGCGCGGAAAACGTCCCACTTCGAGCACGGTCGGGCCGTTGAAGCTGCCGAAGTTGGGCAGGTCGATCGCGCGCTGGGCATCCAGACCCCAGTCCAGCGCGCCGATCAAGGTCTTGGCCGTGAAGTGGATGATCGCCGGGCCGCCGGGCGAACCCACGCTCATCAGCAAACGGCCATCTCGGCGGTCGAACACCAGCGTCGGGCTCATGCTCGAGCGTGGCCGCTTGCCAGGCTGCACCCGGTTGGCCACCGGCCGGCCCTGAGCATCAGCAGGCGCCAGCGAAAAGTCGGTCAGCTCGTTGTTGAGCAAGAAACCGCCGGCCAAACCGGTGCCACCATCGGCCATCAGGCGCGCGCCAAAGGCCGCCTCGATCGTCGTCGTCATCGCCAATACCCGGCCTTGCCCGTCGACGATGCTGATGTGGCTGGTGCCGTACTCGGGCTGGTCAGCCTGTGAACCCCAGGCGCTGCGCGAGCCACCTGGCTGGCCAGGCTGGGCTTGCTGGACGCTTTGCGGGCCGATCAACGCGGCGCGCGACTGCAGGTACTCGGGGTCGAGCAGGCTGGCCCAACGCCCAGCCGGCGCTGAGACGAATTCGGGATCGGCCACATAGAGCGCGCGGTCGGCGAAAGCCAGTCGCGAGGCCTCGGTGTAAGCGTGCAGCCAATCCGCGCTGGGCACACCGTCGACCAAGGGCGTGGCCAGCGGCGGAATGCGCTCGAGCAACCCCAGGATCTGCATCACCGCCAAGTGGCCTGACGAGGGCGGTGGCATGCCGCAGACGCGGTACCGCGCCTTCCAGTCGGTGCAGATCGGCTCGCGCAGCTTGACCTCGTAGCCGGCCAGGTCAGCCAAGGTGATCCGACCGGGGTTGGTGGCGTGCTGCTGAACCCTGGCGACGACGTCGGCCGCGACCGTGCCCTGGTGCAGCGCAGCGCTGCCGCCGGCGGCGATGCGCCGCAAGACCTCGGCCAAGGCCGGATTGCGCAGCCGATGGCCCACCGGATGGGGTTGACCATCGGCGCGGTAGAAATAGGCCGCGGCCTGGGCGTCTTGCCGCAACGCGCTGTCATCGCGAAGTTGCCGATGCAGTCGCGGACTGAGCGCAAAGCCCTGTTCGGCGAGCGTGATCGCCGGCTGGAACAACTGCGCCCAGGGCAAGCGGCCCTGCGTGCGGTGCGCGAGCTCGAGCATCCTGACAGCGCCTGGAACACCCACCGCCAGGCCGCCCACCACCGCCCGAGCGAACGGCATCGGCTTGCCGTCAGCACCCAGGAACATGCGTTCGTCAGCGGCCGCAGGCGCGGTCTCGCGGCCGTCCCAGGCCTGCATCGCAAAGCCGTCCCAGTGCAGCAGCAAAGCACCGCCGCCGATGCCGCTGGACTGTGGCTCGACCAGCGCCAGCACCATCTGCACCGCCACTGCGGCGTCCACCGCACTGCCACCGGCCTTGAGCACTTGGTAACCGGCATCGGTGGCGAGCGGGTTGGCGGCGGCCACCGCAAAGCGCGAAACCGCCCAGCCCGGCTTCGTGGCGTAGCCCGAGGGTCCTTCGGGCAGGTTCGGCGCTTCGTACTGCAAGGCAGGCGCCGCGCAGGAGGCCAGCAGCATCGGTGCCAGCCACAGCGCGCGCTGCGCGCCATTGAGCAGCGCATGCAGTACGCGCAGTACACGCATCTGGGTCCGGCCCAGTTTGTGGTCGTCGATCATTATCAAAAAACATCCTTCACAGTGCCTGCCTGGCGATCAAAATCCATTTGCACCACCGGCCCGTCGGGCATCGGCGGCGCCACGGTACAGCGGCCCACCTGGGCCATCATGGATCACCGAGATACCGGCCACGCCGCTGTTCAGGCCCGTGACACCCAAGGTATTGGCGTCATGACCGTGGCGCTCGCGCAAGACCGGGATCAGACCGCTGATGCCCCGGTCTAGCTGCAACACCGATGCCGCCAAGCCCTGGCCAGTCCAGTTGCCGGCATTGATCGCGGCCTGCAGATCCAGGCCATAGACCAGGTCACCGAGAAAAGTCTTGACGATGTAGTCGGGGATGGGACCGCCGCCCGCCGCTCCCCAGACCAAGCGCAGTCTGCCGCCGGCATCCAAGGCGATGGCAGGCGCGATCGAACTGCGCGGTCGCCTGTTGGGCCCATAGCCGTTGACGTCGCGCCCGACCAGGCCGGCCGAGAAGTTCGACATCGCGTTGTTGAGCATCATGCCGGCGGCCTCGATGTGCGCGCCCCAGTGGGTGTTGATGGTCGTGTTCATCGCCAGCGCGTTGCCCCAACCGTCGATGATGGCCAGGCTGCTGGTGGTGTTCCAGTCCTCGTCATGCACCGACCGCGCCTCGGCGACCGCGTCGGCAGCTGCGGAGATCGCCATAGGGCTAGACCTGACGCCGGAGCGCGCCGAATCGATGGCACTGTAGTCCGGGATGCCATCGGCCAGGCTGCCCGCTGCCACCACGCCCAATGCTCGGTCAGTGACGAGTGCCGCCCGCGCGTCGAGGTATGGCGAGGACAACAAGGCGCGAACACGTTGGTCAACGTTCGACACAGCAGGGTCACCCACGAACTGGCGCCGGTCGGCATTGGCGAGCCGACTCGCCTCACCGGCGAAGTGGTAGAAAGCCGCCGTCCCGAATGCCAGCCCGGCCAGGTTCTTGCGCTCGAGCAGCGCAAGCGACTGCAGCGTGACCAGGCCGCCGAACGACGGCGCTGGCGGCGTGTAGACCGTGAAACCAAAGTGCTGACCGACCAGCGGCATGCGTTCGATGGCCCGGTAATCGGCGAAATCGGCCGCTGCCATCAGGCTGGGAATGCGCGCCGGCACGATAGGCGTCGAAACGCTGCCATCAGCGTTGTAGCGATCGGGCAAGGCCGAGTGGCAGTTTGGGCTGCCGTCGGCATGGCGCAGGTCGCTTTGGAATCGCTGCAGGATCGCGCCGGCGATCGGGCCATCGGGCTGGTAGAAAGCCGCAGCACCCCCGTCGCGAACGATCGCCATCGTGTTGGCGAGCGCAAGATTGGTGACCATCGTGCCGAGCGGCAAAGGCTTGGTGCCAGCGAGCGCGCAATAGCGGGCCCGGATGTCCGGGTACTGGCAGCGCAGCGGACCCCAGCGCTTGCGGGCCAGGTTCCACCACGCGGGCACGCCGCCGACTTTCAACATGTCGCCAGTCTCGTCGTCGGACGTCTGGCCCAGGTTGTGGAGCGTGGCGTACAGGTAGGCACTGAGCCTGAATCCACCGCTGGCCAACCCGATCGCATCGTCCCAGAGCAGGCGCCAGGGCAAGCGACCATAGGCTTGATGCACCAGGTCCAGTACCTTGACCGTACCCGGTACGCCGCTGGCGCGGCCCGAGATGTCGGTATGCGCTTGGTAGGCCGACAGGCTGCCGCCAAGGGCCTGGCCGCTGCGGCATTCGAGGTCAGATGAAACCGCCATCTGGTAGATCGAACGGGTGCCGGCCACCCCGACGGCCGCTGGCGCGGCGGCCAGACCGTCGAAGATGCGCACCCGGCCGGAGGCAGCGTCGAAATAGCTGATCACACTGCCCCCACCCAGCCCCGACGCAAAAGGTTCCACCACGCCAAGCACGGCCTGCACCGCGACCGCCCCGTCGATCGCAGACCCGCCTTGCGCCAGCACCTTGCAACCAGCGGCCGAGGCCCGAACGTCGGCCGAGGCCACCATCACCCGGCGACCGGTCAGCGATGCAGTCTGAGCGTAGGGCGCACCAGGCTGGGGCTGACAAAGTGCCGGGTTGAAGTCTTGTGCCGGCAGATCGGCAGCACAGGCCACGCCACAGCCTGCAAGGCCGAGCAATACCAGGCAAGCGGCCAGAAAGCCGCGGGTCGATGAAAGGTGCTTGGCGATCAAGATGGCACACATTGTCAATCGAAGGGTGTCGACAGGGTTCCGGAACGCAGTGCTAGACTGCCAGCCATGTCAGGAGAGAGTGCGAGGGGCCAGACCCCAAGCACCGCCGAAGGCGCAGGGGCAAGACCTCCGAACGCTCAGGCAAAAGGACTGACATCGCGCCTGGATTTTCAGGCGTTCCTCACTGGAGAGAGGCAGGCGGCATCGAGGGATGTGGGCCTGTCCACCGAAGGGGCAAACGAGATCCTGGTCAACCAGCATCCCGCCAATCTCTCAGGTAAAGCGGACAGCGAGGGCAACTCCCCCCCACCTCGGTGGCGGTGTACGGCAGTGCCTTCGAAAGATCCGAACCATGTCCACAGACCTGCTCCAAACACCGCTTCACGCGCTGCATGCCGAACTTGGCGCCCGCATGGTGCCATTTGCCGGCTATGCGATGCCGGTGCAATACCCTGCCGGCATCCTGGCAGAGCACCGCTGGTGCCGTGACAGCGCCGCATTGTTCGACGTCTCGCACATGGGTCAACTGCAGTTGCGTGGTGAAGACGCTGCGGCGGCACTGGAGTCGTTGCTGCCGCAAGCGATCATCGACCTGGATCTGGGCAAGCAGCGCTATGCGTTCTTCACCAACCCGCAGGGCGGCCTGCTCGACGACCTGATGGTCACTTGCCGCGCCGATCATCTGTTTCTCGTCGTCAACGCTGGCCGCAAGGCTGAAGACACCCGACACCTGATCACCCACATCGGTCATCGCTGCAACGTTGTGCCGCTGCCAGGTCAGGCGCTGCTGGCGCTGCAAGGACCGAAAGCAGTGCTGGCGCTGGTCCGGCTCAACCCGAGCATCGCGACGCTGGCCTTCATGACCGGCGGCGATTTCGAGCTCGCAGGCACAGACTGTTTCGTCACTCGATCGGGCTATACCGGTGAAGACGGATTCGAGATCTCGGTGCCAGGCGCACAAGCCGAGAGACTGGCTCGCGCGCTGCTGGCGCAGGCCGAAGTCCGCCCTGCCGGGCTGGGCGCACGCGACACGCTTAGGCTTGAAGCCGGCCTGTGCCTGTACGGCCACGACATCGACGAGCGCACCACGCCGGTGGAAGCCGGCTTGGCCTGGGCGATCCAGAAAGTGCGCCGCCCCGGCGGTGCGCGTGCCGGTCATTACCCCGGCGCCAATGTGATCGAGGGCCAGCTCAGCCTGGGCTCAGCGGTCAAGCGCGTGGGCCTGACCGGTCTGGAGCGGGTGCCGGTGCGCGAGGGTTGCGCGATCGTCGACAGCCGTGGCCACTCACTGGGCCGCGTGACCAGCGGTACGCTAGGGCCAACAGTGCACGAACCGGTGGCGATGGCTTATTTGGCGGCCAACCATGCTGGATTGCAGCACGAGGTCTACGCCGAAGTCCGTGGCAAGCGCCTGCCGATGCGCGTCACGCCGATGCCCTTCACCCCTCACCGCTACCACCGCTAGAACCAAGGGCTGGGGTCACCAACCCCAGCATTCGATCGAACCGCCCACATCCGATCGCCTCACTCAACCTGAACCAGAACTGCCCATGACCACCAAATTCACCGCCGACCACGAATGGATCAACATCGATAACCAGGAAGCTGCCGTCGTCGGCATCACCTTGCACGCGCAGGATGCGCTGGGCGATGTGGTGTTCGTCGAACTCCCCGAAGTCGGCAGCCACTTTGCGCAGGGCGAGGTGGCCGGTGTGGTCGAGTCGGTCAAAGCCGCTGCCGACATCTTCATGCCGGTCAGCGGCGAGGTCGTCGAGGTCAACGAGGCGCTGCGCGCCGACCCGGCGCTGGCCAACACCGAC
>RGQD01000014.1 GCA_010030205.1 Betaproteobacteria bacterium | reverse complement strand
AGGGTGATCAACAGGCGGATGAACATGGCGGTTCCAGGGGTTTGCAGAGCCTACAGGGTTCATTCTCCACCCGTGGTCCCATGGAGCCTACCGACTGGCTTCTACGGCCGATTCAGAGCCTTGTAGGGCTCATGAGCCGTTGCAGCGCCGTCAGCCGGCATGTCACAAGCTGCTCTAGCCACCGGACAGGCAGGGAAGAAGCTCCGTACACGCCCCAAGTCATGACCTGCCAGCTTTACAGGCTATGCGTGGTTATTGGCCTTCTACGGCCCTTCAGGATGATCTTAGACCTATGGACCAACACAGCCGCTCAGGACGTTGCCCAGGAGCATCGCCTGTACGCACTTACGTGACGTTATTTAAGTCCTGGAGATCGTCTTTGACCGAGCGGATCAGAGCGTAGGCTGAGAAGGGGTCTCGTTCTGAGGAATGGGGTGTACCCCGGGTGGTGGGGTCTGGGAATCTGGATTTCTTCACCCCCAACCCCATCCGCCGCCGCCGTGGAATCGATGCAGCACGACTGCGTCGATGTGCCCACGGGCAACAATGAGCTACACGGCAGCAGTGAGAACGGCAACAACGACCGAGCTTGCTGGCGGCAGCGAACGGCAAACGGCTACCGAACGGCGCTCAGAGACGCATCCCGGCCCACAAAGTCAAACGGGTTAGCCCCTTGTGAGAGCTAACCCGTTGATTTTTATGGTGCGGCTGGCAGGAATCGAACCCACGACCCCTTGGTTCGTCAAGTACTCTATCCAGCTGAGCTACAGCCGCGCAGCCTAAAAGTATACAGCCAATTTCTGAAAATTTCTCATTGCTCGATGGAGGCAAACAGAAAATGAATGCTCTAGGGCATTGCACTCAGTCGATCGCTGCGGCGCAGCGGTAGCAAGCGTTGGCGCGATCCGGGTCGCCCTCCTCATCAGCCAGGCGGGCCAGCGCTCGCCATGCTTGGCGACGGGCTCGGGAGGCTAGCGATGGGTCGTTGGCGGCTTGCTCAAGCGGCCGACGCGCCTTGCCCCAGAGCTGACGTTCGGCCAACACAGCGCCTGCGGCGGCCTGCACCGCCGACTCGGCGGGATATGCCCGCTGTGCCGCCTCGATACGCTGCAACCATTCAGCCCCCAGGCCTGCGGCAGTATCGACCAGTGCCAACGCCATTTCGGCTCGGCCTTCGACCTCCAGTGTGTCGAGCCGGTCCCACAGCGGCCGCAACCATGCCCTGCCCTCTGCTGACACGCCCAACGCAGCGGCGCGGCGCGCAGCACGGGCCACCACAAAGGGGTCGCGTTGGTCGGCAGCGTCGAACTGCAACCAGGTCCGGCGCAACTGGTCGGCATCGTGCGGTGCGTCCAATGCCTCGATCGCCAGCGAGCGCAGCAATCCCTGCGCAGCAGCCTTGGAGAAAGCCTGGTGATTGGCCAGCAAGCGCGCCGTGTGCAGCGCGTCAAGTGGCCGACGCTCCAGCCTGGCTGCTCGCAGCTTGAGCCGCAAGGCCTGGGTACGACGTGCCACGCCAGGTTGCAACTCCACCAGCAGCGCTTGGGCGTTTTGGCCGTCACGGTCGTCGAGCGCCCATTCGGCAGCCAACAAGCGCGCACCATCGTCAACCGCCACACCACCGTTGCGACGGGCAGCTTGCAGCGCGCTGCCCAACAACTCGTCGCGACGCACGCGGTCTTGCAGCTTGTGCAGGCAACCAGCGGCCAGCAAACGCCCCAGCACCTGAAACTCGTGATCGTCGGCAAGCACAGGGACCTGCGGCGCCAGAGCGATGGCGCGCTGCGCCGCCTTGAGTGAGCGGCTGTAGCGGGCACCAAAGAATTCGGCCAATGCCTCGCGCAGCGCCGCCTGGGCTGAGCGCTCCAACCTCAGCACCCGCCACTCGCGCGCCCGCGCCGGCAAGCCGACCAGCGCATTGATCGCCTGCACCGCCGTCACCACCGCAAAGCCTGTCCCGATCGCAGCCAGCACAAAGAAGTTGAGCGAAAAGTCTAGCCGCCACCCTGCCCAGTAAAACGATGCCAGGCCTTCGTTGTCGCCCAATGTCAGCGCAGCCACCACCGCCACCACGAACAGCAGCACCAACCAGATGACGCTGCGCATGTCAGTGCCCGGACCGGCAAGCCCGCGCCGGGCCGCTCAGAGGAAAGACATGGGCGCAAGGCATCTGCTGCTCGATGGCTGGCGGCCTAGCGCCCGGCCTGGGCCGCCGCCAGCGCCGCCAAGGTCTCGTCGGGCCGCGGCACATTGAGTTGACGCGATTGGCCAGTGACTTGCCGCACCAAGTCGATGGTGAGCGCGACGCGGCGAGCATTGCGATCGAAGTAGCGCTCCAGCACGGCTTGGGCTTCGCGCAAGTCAGCTTGCGCAATGTCGAATTGACGTGACAACAGCGACAACCTGGCGTTCAGCAAACGTAATTTGAGGTTTTCACGCAAGAACCAGGCTTGGTCAGGCGCCACCAACATGGCCTCGGGCTTGTCGATCTGGGTCACCCGCACCAGACTTCTGACCTCAACCCAGATCCGGCTGCCGATCGCGGCCCAGCGTTCCTGCAGCCAAGGCAGCCAGGCACCAGGCCCGGGCGCCGCACCGTCAGACGCCGATGCTGCCGGCCGCGCAGCAGCAGCACGGCGCTCAGGCTGCGACACCAGGGGCAACTCATCGACCGTGCGAACCGCTTCGTCGATCTTGATCGTCAGGCTGGCGAGGTCGGTCAAAGCCACAGCCCGCACCCGATCCAGGTCGCGTGCCAGCGATCGCCGCACCCGCTCCAGGCGGGGTTGATTCATCCGCGCCAAGCGCTCTTCTGCCTGGCGCAAGGCCGACACCAGCGGCTCGGCACTGCCGGTGATGGCGCTTTGCTGCACCGCCACGCGAACGGCGGCGTCCACATCGGCCAACACGTTCTCGTCGCGCGAGCGCGAGAGCTGCTGGATCAGGTCTTCAAGCTGGCTGCGTTGCAGCACGGTCTCGGCCACCCGGGCTTCGAGCAGACCGACCTTGGACTCGGCGGCACGGGCAGCCTCCTGCGCCTGTTTGGCCATCGCATGGGCCTCGATCGCTTGGCCCTGACTGTCCTGCTGCCGCCGCACCAACTCCTGCTCGAGCGACTTGATACGCTGCTGACCCAGCAGCGCCAGCGTGATGGCCGCAACGCTGACCACGCCCGCCAAACCCAGCGCGATCCACCAACCGTTGCCGGCCACCGGCGCGGCGGCCGGCGCAAGCGCCGCGCTAGCCACTGCCTCAGCGGGCGGGCTGGCAGCAGACAGGACTGAGGCGGGCTTGTCTTCGGCGGTCACGTTCCCAATCATTGTATCGACGGGCTTCTGGCGGCCGCACAGTGGCGTCAGGTCCTGCGCAGCAGCTCAGTCACCGCTTCGGGCGTCGGCGCAACCTGCTGAACGCGGCCGAAACCAAGCGCCCGCGCGGCTTCGACAATGCGGCTGTGGGTGGCCAAAGCACGGGCATCGCGCCAGGACCGATCGGGTAGCAAGGCCGGCAGATGGCCAAGCGCCTCACGGCTGCTGAACAACCAACAATACCTGGCCGGGTCGGCCAGGGCCTGACCCAGCAACGCGCGGCCGGCCGGGTCAAGCACCGGCGCGGTGCGGCGGTAGGCTTGGACAAAGTGCACTCGCGCGCCCTCTAGGCGCAGCGCCTCGGCCAGCCAGTCGCGGCCGCCGTCACCGCGAACGATCAACGCGCTGCGACCCGGCCAATCCAGGCGATCGCGCAACAGCAGCCACAGCGCCTCGGAGTCGAACTGGCCCTTCGCCTCGGGCGGCGTCAGCACCGAAGGCTCGGGCACGCCAGCTTGCAGCAGCGCACGCCGGGTGCCAGGACCCGTGCCGGCAGCGATCGCCAGCTGTGGCCAGGCCAGTCCGACAGGCCGAAGCGCGAAAAAGCGCTCAACCGCGCTCGGGCTGACGAACATCACCAACGCGTGCTGTGCCAGTTGCTGCCAGGCCGCGCACACCAGCGCAGCATCGGCAGGTGCAGCGATGCCCAGCAGAGGCAAAGCGCCGGCGTTCAGCCCAAGGGCCAGCAATTGAACCACCCACTCGTCGGCCTGCGGTTGGGGCCGCGTCACCACCACGCAGGGCGGGGCAGCTGACATCACGCCGCGGCGCCAGCCATCTGCGTGCCCGGTCAGGCCAGCGTGGCGGCGAGGTAGCCGTCGGCGCCCAGCCTGCGCAGTTGCGCCGCAGCGAGTTCGCCCAGCGCGGTGGCTTCGGCAGTGGCGACAGCGTCGCCCGAGAGCTCGATCAAGGCTTGAGCCCGGGTGCGCAGCAGCGGCCGGCTGGGTTGTTCGACATCGCCCAGTGCGGCGTCGATCACCAGCGTCTGGCCTTGCCAAACCGCGTGCGCTGCCAAGGGCATGCTGCAGCTGCCGCCCAGCGCGCGCGATACCGCACGCTCAGCATGCACCGCCAGCCAGGTCGGCACATGGGTCAGCTCGGCGAGCTGGGATCGAAGTGTTTCAGCGTCGCTGCGAACCTCGATGGCCAGTGCGCCCTGGCCTGCGGCAGGAATCATCTGCTGCTCGTCGAAGGTGGCACGGATGCGTGCGGCCAGGCCCAGACGCTTCAGGCCGGCTGCGGCCAGCACGATGGCATCGAAGCCGCCTTCATCGAGCTTGCGCAGTCGGGTGTCTAGGTTACCGCGCAGCGGCTCGATCCGCAGATCGGGCCGTAGACTCATCAGCTGGACCACGCGGCGCAGGCTGGATGTGCCCACCACCGCGCCCTGCGGCAACGCAGCGACCGACGCGAAGTGGGTCGACACCAGCGCGTCGCGCGGGTCTTCGCGCTCGAGCACCGCGGCCAGCACGAAGCCCTCGGGCAGCTCCATCGGTACATCCTTGAGCGAATGCACCGCGAGGTGGGCGCGGCCCTCTTCCAGCGCGACTTCCAATTCCTTGACGAACAAGCCCTTGCCCCCAACCTTGCTGAGTGCGCGATCGAGGATCTGGTCGCCGCGGGTTGTCATACCCAGCAAACCGACGTGCAGGCCCAGGCGCCGGGCCAGCAAATCGCGCACATGCTCGGCCTGCCACAGCGCCAGCCGACTCTCGCGGGTCGCGATCTGCAGGCCCGTCGCGCTCAGGGTCAGGCTGGCTTCAGCACGGTTTTCGGTCATCGTGGCCCGATTATCGCTAGTGCCTCTTGTCTGGCAGCGCAGGCCCAGGGCGTGGCGCATGCCCAGGTTCGCGGCGCAAGCCGCTACAGCAGCCAAGTTGCCACGAATTGGCTCCATATGATGTCCCGGCGACCGTGCTGCAACTTCCAGGGAGTTTTCATGCCTCGTGCTTTCGTACCCATCCCCTCTGCTGCCGGCCATCGCGAGCCGGCAGAACAACCCAGGAACAGACTCGGAACAGCTGAGGCTGCGGCCGGGAACAAGGCCTTGATGGAAGACATCCGCTTGCTTGGCAGGATCCTGGGTGACGTGATCCGAGAGCAGGAGGGCAAAGCGGGGTTCGAGCTGATCGAGCGCGTGCGCCAGCTCTCGGTGGCCTATCGGCTGAAGAACGACGCCTCGGCCGGCCGGGCGCTCGACCGCTTGCTGAAGAACCTGTCGGCTGACCAGACCGTCAGCGTGATCCGTGCTTTCAGCTATTTTTCACACTTGGCCAACATCGCCGAGGACCGCCACCATGTGCGCCGGCGCCTGCACCACGAGCAGTTGGGGCACCTGCAGGAGGGCTCGCTGGCTTTGACCTTCGAGCGCTTGCACCGGGCCGACATCCGCGCCGCCGATGTGGCCCGCACGCTCGCCCGGGCCTATATCTCGCCGGTGCTCACCGCGCACCCTACCGAAGTGCAGCGCACGAGCATCCTCGACGCCGAGCGCGCGATCGCCGAACTGGTGGGCCTGCGCGACGACCTGCACGGCGACCGGGAACGGCGCGACAACGAGGCGCTGATCTGCGCACGCATCACCCAGCTCTGGCAAACGCGCATGCTGCGCTACACCAAGCTCACGGTGGCCGACGAGATCGAGAACGCGCTGAGCTACTACCAGAGCACCTTTTTGCGCCAGATCCCCAAGCTGTATGCCGAGATCGAGCAGCAGCTGGCAGGCCATGCGGTGCCGAGTTTTCTGCGCATGGGCCAGTGGATAGGCGGCGACCGCGACGGCAACCCCAATGTGGGCGCCGAAACGCTGCGCACGGCGATGGCACGCCAGGGCGAGGTAGCGCTGCGCTTCTACCTCACCGAGGTGCACTCGCTGGGGGCCGAGCTGTCGATCAGCCAGATGTTGGCCGGCATGACACCGGCGATGCAAGCGCTGGCCGACGCATCGCCCGACCTCAACCCGCACCGTGAGGACGAGCCCTACCGCCGCGCGCTGATAGGCATCTACGCAAGGCTCGCGGCCACGCTGCTGGCGCTGACCGGCACCGAGGCGCTGCGCCATGCGGTGTCACCGCAAAACGCCTACACCGCGCCGGCGCAATTGCTGGCCGACCTGACGGTGATCGCCGACAGCCTGCGCTCGCACCACGCCCAGGCGCTCGTCGCACCGCGGCTGGCGCCGCTGATGCGCGCGGTGCAGGTCTTTGGCTTCCATCTTGCGACGCTGGACTTGCGCCAGAGCTCGGACAAGCATGAGGCGGTGCTGGCCGAGTTGCTGCGCGCCGCGCGCCTGCACGACGACTACTCGGCGCTAGACGAGATGGGTCGCCGCACGCTGCTGATGCGACTGCTGGACGATGCGCGGCCGCTGCGGGTGCACGGCGCGCAGTACAGTGAACTCGCGCAGCGTGAGCTGGCGGTCTTCGAGACCGCGCGCGAAATGCTGGCGCGCTACGGCCGCGAGGCGCTGCGCCACTGCATCATCAGCCACACCGAGTCGGTCAGCGATCTGCTGGAATTGCTGCTGCTGCTCAAGGAATGCGATCTGGTGAGCGGGCCGAATGGCGGCGCGCTGCGGGCCGGCGCCCGCAGCGCATTGATCGTTGTGCCGCTGTTTGAGACCATCGCCGACCTGCGCCAAGCCGAGCCCATCATGCGCGAGTTCTACGCCCTGCCCGGCATCGCCGACCTGGTGCTGCGCAGCGGCGGCGAGCAAGACATCATGCTGGGCTACAGCGACAGCAACAAGGACGGTGGCTTTTTCACCAGCAACTGGGAGTTGTACCGGGCCGAGCTGGCGCTGGTCGAGCTGTTCGGCCCGCTGCGCACCCAGACCGACGGCAGCCCGGGCATCACGCTGCGACTGTTCCACGGCCGCGGCGGAACCGTCGGGCGCGGCGGCGGCCCGAGCTACTAGGCCATCCTGGCCCAGCCGCCGGGCACGGTCAACGGCCAGATCCGGCTGACCGAGCAAGGCGAGGTGATCGGCAGCAAGTACGCCAACCCCGACATCGGCCGGCGCAACCTCGAGACCCTGGTGGCGGCGACGCTGGAGGCCACGCTGCTGAACGCCGGCAGCAAGTCAGGCGCGCCCAAGCGTTTTCTAGCCGCCGCGGCCTGCATCAGCGAGGCCAGCCACGCTGCTTACCGCAAGCTGGTCTACGAGACACCAGGGTTCAGCGACTACTTCTTCTCGGCCACGCCGATCCGCGAGATTGCCGAATTGAACATCGGCTCGCGCCCTGCGATCCGCCCCAAGGACGGCCAGGCGACGCGAACAATCGAAGACTTGCGCGCGATCCCCTGGGGCTTCTCATGGGGCCAGTGCCGGGTGGCGCTGCCGGGCTGGTGCGGTTTCGGCTCGGCGATCACGGCCTTTCTCGGCGTCGAAGAAGACCGCAGCGCCAAGCTGGCCTTGCTGCAGAAAATGCACCAACAGTGGCCGTTCTTCCGCACCCTGTTGTCCAACCTGGACATGGTGCTGGCCAAGAGCGACCTGCGCATCGCGGCCCGCTATGTCGAACTGGTCGAGGACAAACGCATGGCCAAGCGGGTTTTCGCCGCGATCAGCGCCGAATGGCAGTCGACGCACGACGCGCTGTCGCTGATCACCGGTGAGCCCGACAGGCTGCAGAGCAACCCGGCGCTGGCGCGATCGATCGAGCACCGCTTCCCTTACCTCGACCCGCTCAACCACCTGCAGGTCGAGCTGATGCGGCGCTACCGCAGCCGCATCGAAGGCGCGCCCGAGAACGAAGGTCGCAGAACGAACCGGAAAATCCCAATCGGGCGGGGCACCATCGCATCGTCGCCGTGGGTTCGATCGGATCACGGGTCGACCGCCATTGCAACCGCAGCCGGGCCGAAGCGGTCGCGATCTGCGATGCTGGATAGCAAGCGACGCCATGCCCTGGGCTTGACAGCAGTGCCTGGACCGACGGTGGCGCCAGATAATGCCTCGCCGGCGCCCGCTGGCGACCCACCACTCGACGAAGCGCATCCAGCCATGTCCGGCAACCAACTCGACAAGAAATCCCAGGCCTGGTCGGCCCTGTTCTCTGAACCGATGAGCGAGCTCGTCAAGCGTTACACCGCCAGCGTCGGTTTCGACCAGCGGCTGTGGCGCGCCGACATACAAGGCAGCCTGGCACATGCCAGCATGCTGGCAGCGCAAGCCATCATCGGCCAGACAGATCTGGCCGACATCCAGCGCGGCTTGGGCCAGATCGCCCAGGACATAGAAGAGGGCCGCTTCGAGTGGAAGCTTGAGCTGGAGGATGTTCACCTCAACATCGAGGCCCGCCTGACCCAATTGGTCGGCGACGCCGGCAAGCGGCTGCACACCGGACGATCGCGCAACGACCAGGTCGCCACCGATGTGCGGCTGTGGCTGCGCGGCGAGATCGACGCGTTGGCGCTGCTGCTGGTCGACCTGCAGCGCGCGCTGGTCGAAGTGGCAGCCACCAACACCGACACCGTGATGCCCGGATTCACCCACCTGCAGGTGGCGCAGCCGGTGAGCTTTGCGCACCACTTGCTGGCCTATGTGGAGATGTTCTCCCGCGACGCCGAGCGCCTGGCCGATGTCCGCAAGCGCTGCAACCGCCTGCCACTGGGTGCGGCAGCGCTGGCCGGCACCAGCTACCCGCTGGACCGCGAGGCCGTGGCGCGCGAGCTCGGCTTCGAAGGGCTTTGCGAGAACAGCCTGGACGCCGTCAGCGACCGCGACTTCGCGATCGAGTTCCTGTCCTTCGCCAGCATCACGATGGTCCATGTCTCGCGCATGGCCGAGGAACTGGTGCTGTGGATGAGCCAGAACTTCGGTTTCATCGACCTGGCCGACCGCTATTGCACCGGCTCGTCGATCATGCCGCAAAAGCGCAACCCCGACGTCGCCGAACTCGCACGCGGCAAGAGCGGCCGGGTGATTGGCCATCTGATGGGTTTGATCACGCTGATGAAGGGCCAGCCGCTGGCCTACAACAAGGACAACCAGGAGGACAAGGAGCCGCTGTTCGACACCGTCGACACGCTGGCCGCGACGCTGCGCATCCTGGCCGAGATGGTCGCAGGCATCCAGGTCAAACCAGCGGCGATGGAAGCCGCCGCGCGCCGCGGCTATGCCACCGCCACCGACCTGGCCGACTACCTGGTCAAGAAAGGCCTGCCCTTCCGCGACGCCCACGAGGTCGTGGCGCATGCCGTCAAACTCGGGCTGCAGCGCGGCCTGGACTTGGCCGAGTTGCCGCTGGCCGAGTTGCAATCGCTGCACCCACTGATCACCGACGACGCACCCAGCGTGCTGACACTGCGCGGCTCACTCGAAGCGCGCAATGTGCGCGGCGGCACCGCACCGACCCAGGTGCTGGCCCAGGTCGCGCGGCACCGGGCGCGGCTGGGCTGAGGCCACTGCACGGGTTCGCAGGCCTGCTTGGCAGGCGTCAACCAGAAGCTGGACTGTCGATCCCAGAATGGGGATGAACGGCGACTGAGCAACGCAGCCCGGCGCCGGTCCCGCACCGGATCACGCCATGCCCGAACTGCCTGCCAAGCCATCCACCATCGCATCCCATCAGTTGGCGGCCATCGCGCTGGACGTGCTGGCCACCAACTCAGCCACGCCCAGGCAGATCGCCGAGCGCCAGGCCAGTCGATGGGCCAGCCTGCTGCAAGCCGCGCTGGGCACGCGCTACTACCGACAAGCCCTCCAGGGCCTGGATCCAGCCAACATCCCACTGACCGCGCTGCCGGTGACCGACAAGCCCGCAATGATGCAGCGGTTTGCCGAGCACGTCACCGATCCCGAACTGACACTGGAAGGACTGCAAAGCTTTTGCGCTGACCCGCAGCGCGTAGGCCAGCCTTACCTGGGACGCTACTGGGTCTGGGAGAGCTCGGGTAGCACCGGCCAACCCGGTCTGTTCGTGCAGGACGAGGCCGCGATGGCGATCTACGACGCGCTCGAGGGCTTGCGGCGCCACTCGCCCCGGCCCTGGGTCAGGCTGCTCGACCCACTCTACCTGGGCGAGCGCTTGGCCTTCGTTGGCGCGACCGGCGGCCACTACGCCAGCCAGGTGTCAGTGCAACGCCAGCGCAAGGCCCAGCCGTGGCTGGCGTCACGCTGGCGCAGCTTCTCGATCCTGCAAGCCGCCAATGCACTGACTGAACAGCTCGAGGCCTTCGGTCCGAGCATCGTCGCGACCTACCCGACTGCCGCGCTGCTGCTGGCTGAGCTTGCCCTGCGGGACAAGCTGCACATCCGACCAGCCGAGGTCTGGACCGGTGGCGAGACGCTGACGCCGGCGGTGCGGTCCCGCATCGAGCAAGGCCTGGGCTGCGCGCTGCGCAACAGCTACGGCGCCTCTGAGTTCCTGCCGATCGCTTGGGAATGCGGCCGGGGGAGACTGCACGTCAATGCCGACTGGGTGATCCTGGAACCCGTCGATGCCAATCATCGGCCGGTGCCCAATGGCCAGGTCTCACACACCACGCTGCTGACCAATCTGGCCAACCATGTGCAGCCGCTGATCCGCTTCGACATCGGCGACCGCATCCTGATAGAGCCCAAAGCCTGCACCTGCGGATCGGCGCTGCCAGTGTTGCAGGTGCAGGGCCGACGCGACGACATGCTCGTCGTGCCAGGACGCGACGGCTCGCCGGTCACGCTGCTACCGCTGGCCTTGACCACGGTGCTCGAAGACCAGGCCGGCTTGTTCGACTTTCAGCTTCGACAGTTGGCCGACGGCGATTGGCGGGTGACATTGGGACCGCGTGCAGCGCGCGGCACAGCGCTGCGCAATCGCTACCGCCGCGTGCTGACAGACTTCGCGCTGGCGCAAGGCGCTACCGCACCGCGAATCGTCATCTGCTGCGTCGACAGCCTGCCACTGAGCGCCAGCGGCAAGCTCAAACGCATCGTCGCAGTGCCGGCCGCCGGTCGCCGACCAGGCGCTGCGGCGCGATGACTGCATCATCGGCGCCGTCGAATGACCGACAGCCGCCGCAGCCACCACCGGTTCAGGGGTTCATTGCTGAGCATGGGATTGACTTCTTTTTAGACGTTCTTTTTGAACGTTATTACATCATCGACGACCTATAGTTGCTGGGCGAACCATGCTGCCGGAACATCCTGCGGCGCCGTGCCCCACAACGCTGAAAAGAGAACTTCATGCCGCCTTTCATCCTCACGCTGTTGAGCTCTGGTCTTCGATTGGTCGCCAACGCCGCTCTTGTAAAAGGTAAGGCTTTTATCCAAGAAAAAACAGGCGTAGACCTCGACCAAGCCACCATCAGCGCGGAAGACCAAGTCAAGCTGCGCCAGTTTCAGGCCGAGCACGAGGAAGAGTTGCTGCGCCTGCAACTCGAGGACAACAAGCTCGGGCTCGAGGAAACCAAGGCCTTTCTGGCCGACGTGGCCGACGCACGGAAGATCCAGTCCGAAATCCTGATGAGCGCCAATGCGCCCTGGTACGCCAAAGCGATACAGCCCACGCTGGCTGCTTTCACGCTGCTCGCCACCATCTTGTTGTTCGGCATGTTCGTCTACTGGAGCGGCGACATCACCGAGGTCGTCGATGGCAAGTCTACGCTGGTGAAAAGGATCAACGACACACAAAAAGACATCATCATCTACATCCTGGGCGTGTTGTCGGCTGCAGTCACGCAAATTTTGGGTTATTACTTCGGCAGCTCGCAAGGCAGTGCCAGCAAGTCCAAGAGTCTTGACAAGGTGTTGGCGCAGACCACATCCGGGGCAGAAAAATGAGTTTGCTTCTGGAACAAGCGGCGTTCCTGAAGGACGCACGCAAGCTGCTGGCGTTCGCCGACGAGCAAGGCTTTGTCGTCACCGGCGGCGAACTCGAACGCACACCCGAGACTCAGGCCTTGTATCTGCGAGACGGTCGCGAGAAGACCATGGACAGCCCGCATCTGCGCAAGTGTGCGATCGCGCTGAACTTCTTTCGGGCCACCGATGACCATCACGAACTGATGCAAAGCGCTGACAAGCTCGAAGCGCTGGGCCAGTTCTGGGAAGGCCTGGATCCGCGCAACCGCTGGGGTGGGCGTCGCGACGCTGGTGCAGGCTTGTCGCGCTTCGAGCGTGACCCCGGCGGTTGGCCATCGAGCGCGGTGGCGAGTCTGCTCACGCCGGTAGAACCCGCAGCGCCGGTTGAAGCCGTCGCGCTGGCCGACGCGTCGCGGCCGGCCGCAGTGATCTTGCAGAAACTGCCGAGTGCGGGGCTGACTCCCACGCTCAGACGCGGGTCGCTCGAGCGCGAGGCGATTGCGCGAATGCAGGCCTTGCTAGTCAAGACCGGCAAGCTCGAGACAGCCAATGGCAACTTCGACGAGCAAACCGAGCGCGCGGTGATCGCGTTCCAACGCGCCCACAGCTTGGTCGCCGACGGCGTGGCGGGCGAAAAGACCTGGACCATGCTGCTGTCGCAGACCGGCGAGGCGCAGCAGGCGATGGCCCAGCGCTTCATCGGCGACGCCGACTTCGAGGCCGCAGCCAAAGACCTGAAAGTCGAGCTCGCGGCGCTGAAGTCGGTCTACAAGGTCGAGTCCAACGGCAAAGGCTTTGTCGGCGATCAGCCCAAGATCCTGTTCGAAGGCCATGTCTTCTGGCAGCGGCTCAGCAAGCTCGGCCTGCGGCCGCAGTCGCTGGCCGCGGGCAACGAAGACATCCTCTACCCAAGCTGGACCAAGCAGTTCTATGTCGGCGGCAGCGGTGAGTGGCAGCGGCTGACCCGCGCCGAGGCCATACATCGCGAAGCCGCCCGCGAATCGGCGTCCTGGGGCCTGTTCCAGATCATGGGCTACCACTGGAAACCACTGGGCTACGACTCGATCGACGATTTTGTCGAGCACATGTGCAGGCATGAGCGCGACCAGCTCGACGCTTTCTGCCGCTTCGCGTCGACCACCAAAGACCGCAGCGGCCACAGCTTGGCCGAGTTGCTGGCGGCTCGGGACTGGGCCGGGTTTGCCTACGCCTACAACGGCAAAGGCTACCGGCTCAATGCTTATGACGACAAGCTGCGCGAGCAGTATCGACGTTATGCCGCCTAGCGCGGCGTCAGTTGTTGAAGCTGATCCGGCTGACCAGCAGCAGCGTGCGGTCGGCCGACTACAGGCCCTCGACCCTCAGGCTGCCGGTGTAGCCCGACAGCTTGGCACCCAACTGGACGCTGCTACTCGGACCGACTGCGCTGGCATCTACCGTGACGCCAGCGACCACAAACCGGATCGCCGACATCAGCGCCGACACCAGACCGTCCAGCTCAGCACCATCGCGGTCTGACGGTGCATCGTCGCCGGCCCGCTGCGCGATCACCACCCAGCTGCCAATGTTGTCGGTCTATGCAAAGCGCCGCAATACGGCGCCAGCGTGCGCTTCGGTTCGGGTCGGGTCGGGTCGGTGCGAGCGAGGCAGTCATCGAACGGGTTGCGTTGTGGAGGCAGCGACTGGCCATGCCGGCAAACCAGCTTGTGCTTGAGAAAAGGTGAAGCGTCCCCGTCGAATCTGGTGTCGGACAGTCTCGGGTGGCGAGCCAGTGTCCGCGGCACCATCGGCAGCATCTCGCGCAACCATCGCTTCGAGCACAGGTACCAGCGCATCGAGCAAACCCTGCCACTGGTCGCGCACCAGTTGGCGGAACTCAGTCACCGAGGCCACACTCAGGCCGTCGGCAAACAAGGCCTGCTCGAAGTGGCGACGGTTGTCGCGCAGCAGCTTGTCCACCGCCGCTTGGAGGTGGTTGCCCAGGTTTCGTCCCAGTACCTGCAGCATCCGGATTTCGTCACCCTGGGCACAAAGGCCTCGCGCAGCAAGCTGACGGTGTCGAGCTCAGTGTCGTGCGCGGCCATCCCCAGACGCAGCAACTCGTCGAGCAGGCTGCGCGGGTGAACATCGCGAGTGATGCATTGGGCCAGAGACTCGAAGCTGGGCGCAGGGCCCTGGCGCACCAACTCCGCAGCTGACCCTCGCCGGTCGCAGTAAGCGCGGTCGGTCCGCCAGTGGGTGAACAACTCGCTGGCATGCGACCGCGACGCAGGAGGCTGTTGCGCCCGGCCCTCGCGAAGTGCCGCAATCAAGCTCGAGACCTCGCGCCTGTGAATCCCGGTGGCGGCGGTGATGCGGTTGACGAGGCGGTGCGGTGGCAATTCTGTGTGGCTGCGGTCAGCGGCCTCGACCAGCGCCTGCTTGAGCAAGTCGTCGAGCGTCGCATGTGGCAAGCCACGCGCCACAGCCAGTCTGGCCGGCGGCCCCAGCATCTCACGCATCGCGGCGATCAGCGCGTCGGCAGTAGCGGGTGAGTCGTCGCTTGACAAGAATGAGCTCGCGGCGCAGTCCGATGCCTCAAAGACACAGCTCGGGTTTCATGGCGCAAAGCATCCCATGGTTATATGTGCAAAATGCCCATTTATCACCGCAGCCTGCCACCCTCGATCGACCGCATCGCGCGCCTCACTCGCGATGCGCTGATGGCCGGCCCGGCCGAGCTGTCATTGGCGCCGCCGCGCAAGCCAGCACACAATCGACAGATGCCGCCGCGCCGCTGGATTGCCCACCTCGACATGGACGCCTTCTATGCGTCAGTGGAGTTGCTGCGCTATCCCGAGTTGATGGGCCAAGCAGTGGTGATCGGCGGCGGCAAGCGCCACCAGCCAGGGCTGTTGCCCGACGGTACGCGTCGTTTCGCGACGCTCGATGGCTACGCAGGCCGCGGCGTGATCACCACCGCCACTTATGCAGCGCGAGACCTGGGCGTGCATTCGGGCATGGGATTGATGAAAGCCGCGTTGAGGGCGCCTCAGGCCGTGCTGCTGCCAGTGGACTTTGAGCAGTACCGCGCCTATTCACGCCGCTTCAAAGCTGCGGTGGCAGAACTGGCCCCGGTGATCGAGGACCGCGGCATCGACGAGATCTACATCGACCTCAGCGACCAAGCTGGTGCGCAGGATGCGATCGCGCATGACCCGCACGGCGGCGTTCGGGCGCTGGCGCTGGACCTGAAAAACAACGTGCGACGCGCCACCGGCCTGAACTGCTCGATCGGCGTCACGCCGAACAAGCTGCTGTCCAAGATTGCCAGCGACCTGGACAAGCCCGACGGGCTGACGCTGCTGACGCTAGACGACCTGGCCGAGCGGATCTGGCCCCTGCCGGTGCGCAGGGTCAACGGGATTGGCCCGAAGGCAGGCGCCAAGCTCGGCATGCTCGGCATCGAGACCATTGGCCAACTTGCCGAGCAAGACCGTGCATTGCTGATTCAGCAATTCGGCCTCAGCTATGGCGCATGGCTGTTCGATGCCTCGCATGGCATCGACGATAGACCGGTTGTCACCCACAGCGAGCCTGTGTCGATGAGCCGCGAGACCACCTTCGAACGCGACCTGCACGCCTTGCGCGACAGGACCGCACTGACAGCGATCTTCACCCAACTCGCCAACCAAGTCGCAAGCGACCTGCAGCGAAAAGGCTATGTCGGCAGGACCATCGGCATCAAGCTGCGCTTCGAGGACTTCAAGACCGTCACGCGGGATCTGACGATCGACCAGCCCACGGCCGACGCTCTTGCGATCCGACAGGCGGCCGGTCTGTGCCTCAAGCGCGTCGATCTGGCCCGCCGCATACGTTTGCTCGGCGTTCGCGTTGGAGCCTTGCAGCGGGCAACCGAGCTTGCAGCATGACGGCCGCGCTAGTATTGGCCTTCAGGAGACCTCCATGACCGTGATCACCCACATCGAAGACCTGCGAATCCTGGCGAAAAAGCGCGTGCCGCGGATGTTCTACGACTATGCCGACTCCGGCAGCTGGACCGAGAGCACCTACCGTGCCAACGAGAGCGATTTCCAGCAGATCAAGCTACGCCAACGCGTGGCCGTCAACATCGAAAACCGCAGCACTGCGAGCCAGATGGTCGGCGTCGACGCAGTGATGCCAGTGGCCATCGCGCCGACTGGGCTGACAGGCATGCAACATGCCGATGGCGAAATCCTGGCCGCCAAGGCGGCCGAGAAATTCGGCATCCCATTCACGCTGTCAACGATGAGCATTTGCTCCATCGAGGACATCGCCACCCACACCAAGGTGCCGTTCTGGTTCCAGCTCTACGTGATGCGGGACCGCGACTTCATCGAGCGCTTGATCGACCGCGCCAAGGCGGCGAAATGCGCTGCGCTGGTGCTCACGCTGGACCTGCAGATTCTCGGTCAACGCCACAAGGACCTGAAGAACGGCTTGTCGGCGCCACCCAAGCTGACGCTGACCAACATCCTCGACATGGCGACCAAGCTGCGCTGGTGCCTGGGCATGGCCGGCACCTCGCGCCGTCAGTTCGGCAACATCGTGGGCCATGTCAAAGGCATCGAAAACATGGGTTCGTTGTCGGAGTGGACAGCCAAACAGTTCGACCCGCAGCTCAACTGGGGCGATGTCGAATGGATCAAGAAGCGCTGGGGCGGCAAGCTGATCCTCAAAGGCATTCAAGATGTCGAGGACGCCAGAATCGCGGTGGAGTCAGGCGCCGACGCGCTGATCGTCAGCAACCACGGCGGGCGCCAACTCGACGGCGCCGAGTCGAGCATCCGCGCGTTGCCGGCAATCGTCGCCGCGGTCGGCGACCAGATCGAGGTGCACATGGACGGCGGCATACGCTCGGGCCAGGATGTGCTCAAAGCGGTGGCACTGGGCGCGCGCGGCACCTATATTGGCCGCGCCATGCTCTACGGTCTGGGCGCGATGGGCGAGGCCGGCGTGACCAAGGCGCTGGAGATCATCCACAAGGAACTCGACCTGACCATGGCCTTCTGCGGCCGAACCCGGATCGAGCAGGTCGACCAGACCATTTTGCTGCCAGGCACTTACCCGACTTGATCGAGTTGCCGCCAGCGTGCGGTGGCGCTCGACGGCAGCCGTTGATGGCAGCGCGTCAAAAAAGGCTGGCCTGCGCGGCAGGCAGATCGGGCGGGCAGGCCGGGCGTCTGAACTGTGCCAAGTCGAGCTCGACCCTGGCGCGGTTCAGACCGAGTCTGGCGCTGGCTTTCTGGAAACGCTGGCGCAGCAGTTGAGCCCAGATACCACTGCCCGTCATGCGCTCGCCAAAACGGCTGCTGTTGTCAGCGCCGCCGCGCATCTCACGGATGCGCGCCATCACGCGCGAGGCGCGTTCGGGGAAATGCTGCTCCAGCCAATGCTGAAACAGCGGATTGACCTCCCAGGGCAGGCGGATCACGATGCTGAAGGCTGAAGCTGCGCCGGCGTCTCGAGCTGCCTCGAGAATGCGCTCGAGCTCGGGCTCGTTCAGAAACGGGATCACCGGCGACACGCTCACGCCCACCGGCACGCCGGCCTCGGCCAGCCGGCGGATGGTCAGCAGGCGCCGCTCGGGCGAGGCCGCGCGCGGCTCCATCAACCTGGCCAGCGCAGGATCTAGCGTGGTGATCGACACATAGACGGCCGCCAGCTTGGCGCGCGCCATCGGCGCCATCAGGTCGAGGTCGCGCTCGACGCCGGCCGACTTGGTGACCAAGGAGAAAGGATGCCGGTGCTCGGCCAGCACCTCAATGATCGACCGGGTGATCCTGAGCCTGCGCTCGGCCGGCTGGTAGGCGTCGGTGACCGAGCCGATGTTGATCATCGTCGGCTTGTAACTGCTGCCCGCCAAGGCCTCTCGCAGACGCTGTGCAGCGTTGACCTTGGCGACGATGCGGGTCTCGAAGTCCAGACCGGGTGACAGGTTGAGATAACTGTGGGTCGGCCGCGCGTAGCAGTAAATGCAGCCGTGCTCGCAACCCCGATACGGGTTGATCGACAGGTCGAAGCCGATGTCGGGCGAATCGTTGCTGGCCAGAATGGTCTTGACCCGCTCCTCGAACACCTGGGTGCTGGGCGGCAGCGGCTGCGCCTGCACCGACTGCTCCAGCGTGCCCCAGCCATCGTCATAGGCCTCGCGCTCATCCTTGGAGAACCGGTGCGCCAACTCCCAGGTCGTGCCACGGCCCTTGATCGGCTCGGGCGGTAATCCGTGGACAAATGGCGACGTCTGATCGGCTGGAGTCGGCCGAAAAATCTGAATCGGGATGCGTCGCATGCTGTCAATATATACAGCATCTGTTCATCCGTCCAGCACTTCACCCTTCAAGCGGCTACCAAGGCCGCGCCATCGGCGCCGGCCAACCCAGCAGACGCCGTGGATCCGGCTCCGCCGGTCCACCAGCGTCCGCCCCCCTGGGGGGTGAGCCCGGACGGACGGGCCTGCCTGCGCAGGCCCGGTCGCCTGGCGAACCGGCCGACCTCTGGTCGGCCGTGGAATGCGCCAAAGGCGCTACGGGGGGGCTAATATTCGCCGCTGCCGTTGCTGCCCGGCGCCAGGTTGTCGAACTTGGTCAGCGGCTTCAAAAAAGTGAGCTTGGTCGTGCCGACAGGGCCGTTGCGCTGCTTGGCGATGATGATTTCGGCAATGCCAGGCTCCTTGCTCTCCTTGTTGTAGTAGTCATCGCGGTAGATGAACATGATGACATCGGCATCCTGCTCGATCGCGCCGGACTCGCGCAGGTCGCTCATCATCGGGCGCTTGTCGGTGCGGGTCTCAACCGAGCGGTTGAGCTGCGACAGCGCGATCACGGGGCATTGCAGTTCCTTGGCCAGCGCCTTCAGGCCGCGCGAGATCTCGCTGATCTCGGTGGCACGGTTCTCGCCGTCGCTCTTGCCCGTGCCGCTCATCAACTGCAGGTAGTCGACCACGATCAGGCCGAGCGTGCCGCCGAACTGGCGTGCCATTCGGCGTGAGCGCGCTCGCACCTCGGCCGGGTTCAGCGCCGGGCTCTCGTCGATGTAGAGCTGAGCCTTGCCAAGACGTTCAGCGGCCTCGGTCAACCGAGTCCATTCGTCGTCGCGCAGCCTGCCGGTACGCAAACCGCTTTGATCTATCCGCCCGAGCGAGCCGATCATGCGCAACGCCAGTTGGGATGCACCCATTTCCATCGAGAACACCAGCACCGGCAACTCTTCGTTGACCGCCACCGCTTCGGCGATGTTGATCGCCAGCGCGGTCTTGCCCATCGACGGCCGCGCCGCCACGATGATGAGATCGCCTTTTTGCAGGCCTGCGGTCATGCGGTCGAGGTCGAAGAAGCCGGTGCGAACGCCGGTGACTTCTTCGGCGCCGTTCTCGGCCAACTCGGTGACGCGGTCTATCAGCTGCATCGTCAGCTTGTCGACGCCGATGAAACCCTGCTTGTTGCGCGAGCCTTCCTCGCCGATCTTGAAGATCTTGCCCTCGGCCTCGTCCAGGATCTGCGAGACCTGCCGGCCCTGCGGGTTGAAAGCGTTGGTGGCGATGTCATCGGCAGCCGAGATCAGTTTACGCAGGATAGCGCGCTCACGAACGATTTCGGCATAACGCCGCAGGTTGGCTGCGCTGGGCACGCTCTGGGCCAGCGCGTTGAGGTAGGCCAGGCCACCGCAGGCTTCGGCCTTGCCGTTGCTTTGCAACTGCTCGAACACCGTGATCACGTCGGCCGGCTTGCTGGCGTTGATCAAGGCCGCAATGACGATGAAAATCTCACGGTGCTCGTAGCGGTAGAAATCACTGTCGCTGACCTGGTCGCCGGCGCGGTCCCAGGCCATGTTGTCGATCAGCAAGCCGCCCAGCACGCTTTGCTCGGCCTCGACCGAATGCGGCGGCACACGCAGGCGGGCTACCTCGTCATCTGGCGGTGAAGTGCTAGGGGACGGACGGAAAACGGCAGACATCGGGTTGGGATCTCGGGCTGAACCTTGACCGATGATCATAAGGCGAGGGCCAGCGCCGGCCTGTGGATAAGGCTGGGGAAATTCTGGGGAACGTCGCTGAACAAGATTGGCCGCCCCCATTGAAAAGGGCGGCCATTGGCCGCCCTGCAGGTGATCGCAAGACCAGAATCAGGCTGACTCTGGCACGACCTTGATGGTGATCTCAACCACCACATCGGTGTGCGGTGCGACCTGCACCGGATGCTCGCCGACAGTCTTGAGCGGACCGCTGGGCATGCGCACCTGGGACTTGATCAGGTCGAAGCCGAGCTTTTTCAGGCCTTCGGTGATGTCGGCGTTGGTGACCGAACCGAACAAACGGCCATCGACACCGGCTTTCTGCGAGATCGTGACGACCTTGCCGCTGAGCTTGTCTCCCAAAGCCTGCGCCGCAGCGAGCTTCTCACTGGCGATCTTTTCCAGTTCAGCACGCTTGAGCTCGAACTCCTTCTTCGCGACTTCGGTCGCGCGACGGGCTTGCTTGGTGGGGATCAGGAAGTTGCGAGCGTAGCCCGACTTCACATTGACCACATCACCCAGGTTGCCCAGGTTGGCCACTTTTTCCAGCAGGATGATTTGCATGAACAGTGCTCCTTCAGACGCGATGCTGGTCGCTGTACGGCACCAGCGCCAGGAAGCGCGCACGCTTGATGGCGGTGGTCAGCTGACGCTGGTAGAAAGCGCGCGTGCCGGTCAGACGGGCCGGCGTGATCTTGCCGTTCTCGCCTATGAAATCGCGCAGCACATCGACGTCTTTGTAGTCGATCTCGACCACATTGGCGACCGTGAAGCGGCAAAAACGCTTGCGCTTGAACAGCAGCGACTGGGTATTGCGCTTGGGCTTGCGGTCTTTGGAAAACTTACCTTTACCTCTTGGCGGGGGCATGGTGTACCTCTTTTCTATGTGTCGCCGACTGCGGTCGGCAGTGAATCAGATGATGGCGGGAGCGCTGGTGTTGGCAGTGCAAGTGCGCCTGGGGTCAGTTCGGTGATGTGAAACAGCAGTCCGCGGCCATTGCGGGCCGATGCCAGGAAGCCACCGTACAAAGCGGTTTGCCCCAGCATCAGTGCACTCATCGGCCTTGCGATCGCCCCTATCGCCAACGCCTTGATCTCCAGCGAGATCCGGCGAGGCTGCCCGTCTTCGGTGACTGTGGACTCGTGTTGGAGCCTGCAATCGATGACCGGAAGACCAGCCGGGGTGTAGCGCACGACGCCTCGTTCGAGCAGTTGCGCCGAAAGAACCATCCGGTTCATCGACGCCGCAGGCTCAAGCGCTGCAGCGTAGGACTCAATCAGGCAGCGGCCTCCTGCTGATGCGCCGACTTGCGGGACTCTTCCTTCTCGACCGCCTTCATCATGACCGACGGCGTGGTCTCGGCCTTGGCCTTGGACACCGTCAGGTGGCGCAGCACCGCGTCGTTGAACTTGAAGCCCGTCTCAATTTCAGCCAAGGTTTCCTTGGTGCATTCGACGTTCAGGCACACATAGTGGGCCTTGGCCAGTTTCTGGATCTGATAGGCCAACGCGCGCCGGCCCCAGTCCTCGACCCTGTGCACCTTGCCAGAGGCTGTGGTGACGGTTGTCTTGATACGTTCCAACATGGCTGGAACCTGTTCGCTCTGATCCGGGTGGATCAACAGCACGATTTCATAATGACGCATGGACACTCCTTGTGGTTTCCGGAAATCGGAAGCTACCCAGCAGCGTCGCTGGTGCAGCAAAGGGAAAGCCTGCGATTATAACGCGGATGGAGGACCGAATCGATTAGCGGCTGTCGGGCAACGGGCCAGGGCGTCGCAGCGCGTCGACCATGGCCAGTTCGGCGGCAGCGGGCTCAGCGGTCAAGCAGCTCACCAGCACCAGCGCCACACAGCCTGCCGGAACGCCGAAGACCCCGGCCGCGACCGGGTCGATGCCAAACCAGCGGCCGTCACCGGCAGCCTCGGCCAGGCCCAGCCAGGCACGCGGGCCGGCTTGGTTGCGCGCCATGTACCAAAGACACAAGCCAGCCCCCGCCAACATGCCAGCCACCGCCCCGGCACGGTTGGCGCGGCGCCAGAAAATGCCCATCACCAGCGCTGGAAAGAAGGTCGCCGCAGCGAGCGAGAAGGCCGCGGTGACAAACGGCAGGATGTTGGCGATCCGAAGCGATGCGACCCAAGCCGCCAGCACTGCGGTGACCAGAACCATCATCTTGCTCATCATCACCCGCTTGATGGCCGAAGCACCCGGGTTGATCACTCGAACGAGGAAATCGTGCGACAACGCGTTGGAAATCGTCAACAGCAGCCCGTCCGCCGTCGACAAGGCTGCCGCCAGCCCCCCGGCGGCGACCAGATAGGTCACGACCAGCGGCAAGCCACCCAGCTCTGGCGCGGCCAGCACGATCATGTCAGCGCCCAGTCGCAGTTCAGCGAACTGCACAAGACCGTCACCATTGATGTCCTGCACCGACACCAGAGAGGCATCGAGCTTGCTCCAGCGCCTGATCCAGTCGGGCAGACTGCCGAACGAAGTGCCCACCAGTTCGGTGAAGACTTGGTACTTGACCATCACGGCCAGCGCCGGTGCGCTGATGTAGAGCAACACAATGAACAGCAGCGACCAACCCACCGAGCGCCGAGCGTCGGCCACCGAGGCGGTGGTGTAGTAGCGTGTGAGCACATGGGGCATCGCTGCGGTGCCCAGCATCAGACAAAAAACCAGAGCGAGGAAATTGGCACGGCTACCGCCACCCGCAGCGCCCGCCGTTCCCGACTGAGGCGCCAGTCCAGCCAGCGGCTGGGCTTGAGTCCTGGCCTGGTCCTGCTCGCGCTGGTAGCCGGCGCGCGCCTCAGCCTCGTTGCGCGGCATGCGTTCGAGCCGTCGCTCTGCCTGCTGGATCAGGGCCAGCGGTGCGTTCTCAGTCCGCATGCGCTCGACCTCGCGCACCAAGGATTGAGCATCGCTGAGCATCGCCGCCGGCACGTCAAGCAGCTTGCGCTGGGCATCGTCGGCTCGCTCGGTCAGCAAGCGCCGCACCTCGAGCTCGGCGGGATCGGCCAGCAACTGCGCCTCGCGCTGGGTCACGACCGCCAGTTGCTGCTTGTAGCTCGACATCGGCAGCCACGAGCCAGTCTGGTGCAGACTCAACCAGACCACCGGTACGGTGTAGGCGATGATCAGCACAATGTACTGCGCCACCTGGGTCCAGGTGACGGCACGCATGCCACCCAAGAACGAGCACACCAGCACACCACCAAGGCCGATGAAGATGCCGATCTCGAAGCTGAAACCGGTCAGGTGCGAGGTGATCAGCCCAACGCCGTAGACCTGGACCACCACATAGACGAAAGACACCAGCACGGTGGCGGCCACGCCGATCAGCCGCGGCGCACTGCCACCATAGCGTGCGCCAAGAAAATCAGGGATCGTGTACTGGCCAAAGCGCCGCAGGTAGGGCGCAAGCAGCACCGCGACCAAGCAGTAGCCGCCGGTCCAGCCCAGGATGTAGGCCAGGCCATCAAAGCCCTGCAGGTAGAGCACGCCAGCCGTGCCGATGAAGGACGCGGCCGACATCCAGTCGGCCGCAGTGGCCATGCCGTTGTACATCGCCGGCACGCGCCGACCCGCGACGTAGTACTCGGCTTCGTCGGTGGTGCGGCTCATCAAGCCGATGCCGGCATAGACCAGCACGGTCGCGATCAGGAAGCTTGCGCCTATCCAGCCGCGCGGCCAGCCGTTGCGCTCGAGCAGCGCCAGCGCGACGATGAACAGCACCACGCACAACGTGAACAAGGCATAGCGGCGGTGCAAGCGGCTGGCGAAGCGCCGCGTGTTCTCGACGCTGTCGGCAGATGGGCTGGACATGGCCGCTCGCGGCTAGCGCGAGGCCAACCGCATCCAGGTCTCGACCACCGAATCGGGATTCAGCGAGATTGAGCCTATGCCTTCAGCGGCCAGCCAGTCGGCAAAGTCAGGATGGTCGCTCGGGCCCTGGCCGCAGATGCCGATGTACTTGCCGGTGGCGCGGCAGGCGGCGATGGCCCGACTGATCAATGCCTTGACGGCTGGATCGCGCTCATCGAAATCCTGTGCCAGCTGCGCCAGCCCTGAATCGCGGTCCAAGCCCAGCGTCAACTGCGTCAGGTCGTTTGAGCCTATCGACATGCCGTCGAAATGCGCAAGAAACTGGTCGGCCAGGATCGCGTTGCTCGGCACCTCGCACATCATGATCACGCGCAGACCGTTCTGGCCGCGCGCCAGGCCACGGTCAGCCAGCAGCTTGACGACTTGCTCGGCCTGTCGCACCGTACGAACGAAAGGCACCATGATCTCGACATTGCTCAGCCCCATGTCGTTGCGCACACGCTTCAGGGCCTCGCATTCCATCGCGAAGGCATCGGCGAACTCGCCGCTGATGTAGCGCGAAGCGCCACGAAAGCCCAACATCGGATTTTCTTCGTCGGGCTCATAGCGCGAACCACCGATCAGCTTCTTGTACTCGTTGGACTTGAAGTCAGACAAGCGAACGATCACCGTCTTGGGCCAGAACGCCGCGGCGATCGTGGCGATGCCCTCGACCAGCTTGTCGACGTAAAACGCTCGCGGCGAGGCATGCCCGCGCGCCACCGATTCGACCGCTTTCTTCAGGTCGGAGTCGATGTTGGGGTAGTCGAGTATCGCCTTCGGGTGCACCCCGATGTTGGTGTTGATGATGAATTCCAGCCGCGCCAGGCCGACGCCGGAGTTCGGGATCTGTGCGAAGTCGAAGGCCAGCGCCGGGTTGCCGACGTTCATCATGATCTTGATCGGACAGTACGGCAGTTCGCCGCGCTTGACCTCGGTGACCTCGGTCTCGAGCAGGCCGTCGTAGATGAAGCCGGTGTCGCCCTCGCTGCACACCACGGTGACGAGCGCGCCGTCGGCCAGCGTTTCGGTCGCGTCACCACAACCGACCACCGCCGGGATGCCCAGCTCGCGGGCGATGATCGCGGCATGGCAGGTGCGGCCGCCGCGGTTGGTGACGATCGCGCTGGCGCGCTTCATCACCGGCTCCCAGTTCGGGTCGGTCATGTCGGTGACCAGCACGTCGCCGGGCTGGACCTTGTCCATCTCTGACAGACTGGTCACCAGACGCACTGGCCCGGTGCCTATCCTCTGGCCGATCGCCCTGCCCTCGGCCAGCACGGTGCTGTGACCCTTGAGCTTGTAGCGGTGCTCGACCTGACCGCTGGCCTGGCTCTTCACGGTCTCGGGCCTGGCTTGCAGGATGTAGAGCTTGCCGTCCTCACCGTCCTTGCCCCACTCGATGTCCATAGGCCGGCCGTAATGCTGCTCGATGATCAGCGCATAGCGGGCCAGTTCGATCACGTCGGCGTCGCTGAGCGCGTAACGGTTGCGCAACTCGGGCGGGGTATCGACAGTGCGCACCAGGCGGCCAGTCGCCTGGCGCTCCTCGGTCGAGCTGAACTCCATGCGGATCAGCTTGGAGCCCAGGTTGCGTCGGATGATGGGCAACTTGCCGGCCTTCAGTGCTGGCTTGTGGACATAGAACTCGTCAGGATTGACGGCGCCTTGCACCACCGTCTCGCCCAGGCCGTAACTGGCGGTGATGAAAACCACGTCCTCGAAGCCTGATTCGGTGT
Organism: Betaproteobacteria bacterium; assembly: GCA_010030205.1. Taxonomy (GTDB): domain Bacteria; phylum Pseudomonadota; class Gammaproteobacteria; order Burkholderiales; family Burkholderiaceae_C; genus Pseudaquabacterium. The sequence goes on along the minus strand of RGQD01000014.1, from coordinate 7,226 downwards.
CGATCGTGAAGATCACCCCGGCCGCGCCCAGGTCTGAGCGCACCATGCGCTGAACCCCGGCCGACAAGGCCACATCGGCATGGGCAAAGCCTTTGTGCACCCGGTAGCTGATCGCGCGGTCGTTGTAGAGCGAGGCGAAGACCTCCTTCATCTTGTGCAGCACATCGCTGATGCCATGCACGTTCAGGAAGGTCTCTTGCTGGCCGGCAAAAGACGCATCAGGCAAGTCCTCGGCAGTGGCCGACGAACGCACCGCAAAGCTCGCGCCAGGATGCTCGACCGTCAGCGCGGCGAACGCGGTCCGCACCGCGTCGTCGAATGCAGGCGGGAACGGCGCAGCGATGACCCAGTTGCGGATTTCGGCGCCGGCGGCGGCCAGCGCGTTGACATCGTCGGTGTCTAGCGCCAGCAGGCGGGCGTTGATCTTGTCGGTCAGGCCGCCGTAGGCCAGGAACTCGCGGAAGGCCTGCGCGGTGGTGGCAAAGCCGCCCGGCACGCGAACGCCGCTGGTCGAGAGCTGGCTGATCATTTCGCCGAGGCTGGCGTTCTTGCCGCCAACAACCTCGACATCGGTCATTCTCAGTTGTTCAAACGGCAAGACCAAGGCGGCCGCCAATGGGGTGGGTGACATGGGAAAGCTCCGGGATGGTGGGAAATCGGTGCTGTCCGGCAGGCGGCGGCCCCTGCACTGCCGCGCCAAGACGCCTCCACGCATGCCGATTCGAAGCTTCGACAAACGCGGGCCATTGGGGCGGGGGCTGGGACGGGCTTCATCGGTTGCTCAAGCCATGATTCTAAGGACCACAACCCCTATCATCACCGGACTTCGATCGAACGCCGACCAGCGGCGGCCCCACATGCCCAATCGCAGCGTGTTCTTTGTCTCAGACGGCACCGGGATCACCGCCGAGACCTTCGGCAACTCGATCCTGGCTCAGTTTTCAGCCAAACCGCGCCATGTGCGCAGGCCCTTCATCGACACCGTCGACAAGGCGCTGGCGGTCGTCGGCGAGATCAACCAGGTAGCCGACGCCGAGGCACGAAAACCCATCGTCTTCATCACCCTGGTCAACGACGAGGTGCGGCAAATTCTCACCGACCCCAGCTGCCGAGGCTTGGTGCTCGACATGTTCAAGGCCTTTGTCGAACCCTTGGAGCTTGAATTCGCGGTCAAGAGCAACCACCGCGTCGGGCGTTTCTCGGATGCCGCCAAAAGCACCGAGTACAACGACCGAATCGAGGCGATCAATTTTTCGCTCGCGCATGACGACGGTCAATCAGCCCGCAATCTGGCCAGCGCTGACGTGATCCTGCTGGGCGTGAGCCGCAGTGGCAAGACGCCAACCTCGCTCTACCTGGCGATGCAGCACGGCATCAAGGCCGCCAACTACCCGTTGATCCCAGAGGACTTCGAGCGCCACAGATTGCCGACGCCGCTGGCGCCGCACATCAGCAAGTGCTTCGGTCTGACGATAGACCCAGGCCGGCTGTCCCAGATCCGCAACGAACGCCGGCCTGGCAGCCAATACGCCGCTCTCGAGAACTGCCGCTACGAGGTGCACGAAGCCGAGTCGATGATGCGGCGTAGCGGCGTGGCCTGGCTCAGTTCGACCCACAAGTCGATCGAAGAGATCGCCACCACCATCCTGCGCGACATCCGGCCGGACCGGCTGATCTACTGACGGATCAATCCATGCGACACATTCAACACCCAGGCACGGCTGCGGCCCAGCGCAACACCGCGGTGAACGCCAGCGTGCAGTCCTGCCAGCTGCAGCTGCAGCCGGGTCGCTCGTTGGTCGCGGCGCTGACCGAAGCGCTCGCACCCAGCGGCGCGACCAGCGCCGTGCTGACGCTGTCTGGCGGCGAACTGTTCCCGTTCGCCCATGTGATGCCGGCACTTTCGAAGAGCCCGGCGCACGCGGTGTATTTCAGCGATCAATTCGATGCCCAGGCCGCTGTGCAGCTCGAATTCGCGACCGTCACCTACGGACTGCGCGATGGCCAGGCCTGGCTGCACTGCCACGCCGTCTGGGCCGACGCCGAGGGCGTAAAGCATTGCGGCCATCTGCTGCCTGACGAGTGCATGCTGACAACAAGCCTGCAGGCCCAAGCTTGGGTTTTGACAGGCGCAGGCTTCGAGGTCGTGCCCGACGAGGAAACGCACTTTTCGCTGTTCAAGCCAGTGGCCTGGCCCGAGAAAATGCCCGCACAAACTCCCGAGTCAACGCCCGGACCAACGCCCGGACCGACGCCCGGACCGACGGCACGCCCGGCGCTGGCAATCCGAATCGCACCGAACCAAGATGTCTGCAATGCGCTCGAATCGATCTGCCGTGAGCACGGCATCCAGCACGCCAGCGTTCGGGGCGGTGTCGGCAGCACGGTGGGCGCTTGGTTTGACGATGGTCGCCGGGTCGAAGCCTTCGTCACCGAAACCCTGGTGCGTCATGGCCGCGTGCACCCCGGACCCGACGGCCAGCCGCTCGCCGAGATCGACGTCAGCATGGTCGACCATCTCGGTGGCCAGGCCAGCGGCCGGCTGATGCGGGGCGCGAATCCAGTGCTGGTGACCTTCGAACTGGTGCTCGAGCCGACCTGAACCGGCGCGTCACATCACAGGAACCCGATCGAGATCCAGGGCACGAAGGCGACGATCACGGTGCCGATCAACAACGCGGCCATGTAGCCAACGATCGGGCCAATGCCTTCGTCCGGGTTGACCCGACCGATCGCACAAGCCGCGTAATAACCCACGCCCAGCGGCGGCGCGAACAGACCCAAGCCCATGGCCAGGATCACCACCATCGCATAGTGCACATCGTGGATGCCCAGCGCGCGGGCGATCGGAAAGAGCAGCGGGCCAAACAACACGATCGCCGGGATGCCCTCGAGCACCGAACCCAGCACCGTGAACGCAAGGATAGACACCGCCAGGAACATCGGCGCACCGCCGGGCAGCGCGGCCATGGACTGCGCCAGCAGTCGCGAAAAACCCGATTGCGTCAGTCCCCAGGCCATCGCGGTGGCGGTGCCGATGATCAGCAGGATCGCACCCGACAGCGACGCCGTGTCGACCAGCATGGGGGCCAGCCGCCGCCAGTCAAACTCGCGGTAGATCAGCAGCCCGGCCAGCACCGAGTAGGCGATGCCGATGGTCGACACCTCGGTGGCGGTGGCCACGCCCTGCACCACCGCAGCGCGGATCACGAAGGGCAGGGCCAGCGCGGGAAATGCGATCACGAAAAGCTTGGCCACCTGCATCTTGGGAACTCGCCGGACTTGGCTCAGATCTTCGTCGCGGTAACGCCACCACACCACTGCACACAGCATCGCGCCCAGCACCAGCGCGGGCAGCAGGCCACCCGTGAACAGTGCGGCGATCGAGATGCCGGTGACCGAGCCGATCGTGATCAGCACCAAGCTGGGCGGCACGGTCTCGGTCTGCGCGCCGGTGGCCGCCAGCAGCGCGACCAAGTCGCCGGGCTTGGCGCCACGCGCCTTCATTTCGGGGAACAGCGCCGGCGCGATCGCCGCCATGTCGGCCGCTTTCGACCCCGAAATACCAGAGACCAGGTACATCGCGCCGATCAGCACATACGACAAGCCGCCCTTGACATGGCCTAGCAGCGCAGCGAGGAACGCGATCATCGCGCGCGCCATACCGGTCATCTCGATCAGCAGGCCAAGGAAAACAAACAACGGCACCGCCAACAGGATCAGGTGCGACATGCCTTCGTCCATCCGGCCGACGATCACCGGCAACGGTGTGCTCGTGCCCAAGGCCAAGTAACCGAAAGTCGCCAGACCGAAGCCAAAGCCGATCGGGATGCCGGCGAACACGCAGCTGCCCGCCACGCCGACGAAGAAGATCAGCAGATTGATCCGGCCCAGACCGGCGAACAAGGGCGCGGCGAGCCAAAACAAGGCGATGACCGCAGCGATCAAGGCCAATGCCTGCAACACGGGCTTGACCCCCGAGCTGCCGAGCTGACGCCACAGCCGCAGCAAGGTGAACATGCCCATCAGCCCCAGGCCAACCGGCAGTGCCGCAGCTCGCCACAGGTTGGACAACTCGACCCAGGCTGGCCAGGCCACCATCGCCAGAAAAGCGCCGCAAGCCACCGTGGCCAGCGCCTCCAGCAGCGCACGGGACGCAGCTGACGCCTTGCTGACCAGCGCCGTCATGCGCATGTGCTCGCCGCGCCGCAAGGCCACCACAGCGCCCAGCATTGCCAGCCACAAGAACAAGATAGCCGCGAGCTCGTCTGACCACAGCAAGGGGCTGTGAAAGACATAGCGCGAGACCACGCCTGCGAACAATACCGCGATGTCGGCCAACACCAGCAAAGCGGCCGGCCATTCGACCGCCCAGCCCAGCCAACGGTCCAGTCTTGCTGGCCAGCCCACAGCCGGTTGCGCCGCCATCGTCAGATGGCCGCCGCTCACACCAGCTTGCCGGTGTACTTCTCGAGCAGACCCCAGGCCTCTTCACCGAACTTCTTGTGCCATTCGGTGTAGAAGCCCGCCGACCGCAGTTTGTTGCGGAACAACTCGGCCTCGGTGTTGTTGAACACCATGCCCTTGGCCTTGAGGTCGGCCTGCAGACTGTCGTTGAGCTTCTTCACGTCGTCGCGCTGCTTCAGGCCGGCAGCATTGACGTTGCGTGTGACGATGTCCTTCAGGTCTTGCGGCAAGCGGTCGAAGGATTTCTTGTTGCCGAGAAACCAAAAGCCGTCCCACATGTGGTTGGTGATCGAGCAAAACTTCTGCACCTCGTTGAGCTTCGCGGTGGCAATGATGGCCAGTGGGTTCTCTTGCGCATCGGCGACCTTGGTCTGCAGCGCGGAATAGACCTCCGCAAAGTTGATCGTCTGCGGCGAGGACTCGAAGGCTTTGAACATCGAGACCCAGAACGGGCTCGGTGGAATGCGGATCTTCAAGCCCTTCAGGTCGTCGGGCGTGGCGATCGGCTTGGTGCCGGTCGTGATCTGACGGTAGCCGTTGTCCCAGATCTTCTCGAAAGCGAACAAGCTGCTGGACGCTGCGATCTGTTTGCGAACATGGGCCCCCAGGTCACCGTCCATCGCCGGCCAGACCTGGCCGTAGTCCTTGAACGCGAAGCCCACGCCGCTGACCTGCGCCGCCGGCACCAAGGTGCCAAGGATCAGTGGCGACAGCGTGAAGAAGTCGAGCGCGCCCGAGCGCACCTGCGACAGCATGTCGGTGTCATTGCCGAGCTGGTTGTTCGGAAAGACCTGGAAGTCGATCCGGCCCTTGGACTCGGCGTTGATCGCTGCGGCCATCTCGGCGGCGCGGCTGTTCATCGGGTGCGACAGCGGCAGGTTGTTGCCGTACTTGAAGCTGAATTCGGCAGCAGCCTGGACGCTGCGGATGGACAGCACAGGCAGCGCGATGGCGCCTGCGCTGGCGATGAGGTGGCGGCGGTTGATCGACATGGTGGGTCTCCTGAGAGGGTCTTGCTGTGGTGAAGTGAGGACAGTCATGGCAGCGAAAAACATCAATCGGCCGTAACGCGTTGAACGTCTCCGCGTTCGAACAACAGCGCACGCACCTCGTTCTTGGTGATCTTGCCGTAACCCGATTTTGGCAGGCTGTCCCAAAAGAAGATCTGACGCGGCCAGCGGTAGCGCGCCAAGCGCCCATCGAGGTAGGCCAGCAGCGACTCGGCAACGACAGGCTCGGCGCCGATCCGGCGCACCACCACCGCAACCCCGATCTCGCCCCACTGGCGATCAAGCACGCCCAGCACCGCCACCTCGGCCACGCCAGGGTGACCCAGCAGCACCTCCTCGGCCTCGCGCGGGTAGACGTTCGAGCCACCCGAGATGTACATGTCAGACTCGCGCCCGGTGATGAACAGCAGGCCGCGTGCGTCGAGCCGCCCCAGATCACCGGTATGAAACCAGCCGCCACGCAGCGCGCGGGCAGTGGCATCGGGGTTGTCGTGGTAGCCGGCGAACACCGCCGGCCCGCGCACGCAGATCTCGCCGACCTCGCCCACCGCCAGCGCATTCATCTGCTCGTCAAGCACCGCCACCTCCATGCCGGTGCGCGGCAAGCCGCAGGCGCCGATGTGGGCAGCGGGGTCGGCATCATCGGCCGAGTGCATGCGTGCCGGCAGCACGGTGATGCAGCCCGTCACCTCGCCCAGACCGAAGTACTGCACCAGCACCAGCCCGAGCTTTTGCAGCGCCAAGCGCTGGTCGGCGCGGTACATCGGTGCGCCGGCATAGACCATGAAACGCAGCGACGAATGGTCGTGCTGATCGACTGCTGGGTGCTCGACCAGCATCTTGACGATGGTTGGCACCGTGAACAGATTGCTGATGCGATAGCGTTCCACCAGTTGCCAGACCAGCGCCGGGTCCATCTTCTCGCTCGGCAGCAGCACGGTGGCCGCGCCGCGCGCGACATTGAGCAGTGCATGGATGCCCGCGCCATGCGACAGCGGCGCCAGCGCGATCGAGACGTCCTGCTCGGTCGTGCCGGGGATCAGGTCGGCAAGATGATTCGTGACGACAAACGCCATCTGGCCATGGGTCAGGACCGCGGCCTTTGGCTTGCCGGTGGTGCCCGAGGTGTAGAAGAACCACAGCGGGTCGTCGTGGCTGACGGTGGCCTCGGCCGGCGCGGCGCCCAGGTGCTGTTGGACCAGCGCCGCGTAACACAGCCCGCCTGCCGGCGGGTCGCCGATCCAAACCACCTGCGCTAGCGCCGGCGACGCGGCCCGCACCGCCTCGGCATGGCCCGCGAACAGCGGCTCGACCAGCATCACCGACGCGCCGCTAGACGCCGCCAGGTAGGCCACCTCGCTAGGCGCCAGTCTGAAGTTGGTCGGCACCCAGACGCAGCCCATCCGGAATGCGGCCCAGCCGCTCTCGAACATCGCCAGGTTGTTGCGCGACTGCAGCAGGATGCGGTCGCCCTTCTTGAGCCCTAGCGAGCGCAGCGCGGCCACGAGCGCGTCCACCCGGGCATCGATCTGGGCCCAAGTCCAACGCTGTTCACCTTGGATCAGCGCGGTGCGGTCCGGCCACAACCGGGCTGTATGGCTGAGCAGGCGCGCCAGGTTGCAGGTCTGTGCGGCATTCATGTCCGCCCCTCGTCCGACGGGTACGCCGGACGATCCCCCAAGGGGATGGCGAGCCGGCTTGGCGAGCTGAGCCCGGGGCTCGCCCCGCTCGCGATCTCCAAGTTCAAGT
>RGQD01000130.1 GCA_010030205.1 Betaproteobacteria bacterium | reverse complement strand
ACGCTCATCAAAGCTGGCATCGAAGTGAAATGATTCAGATGCCGGCGTACAGCGCTGGCCAAGACATCAAAATCAACCTGCCGGAGTTCGCCGGCACAAGGAGAAAGCTCATCGCCCACCACCTCATGTCACGCCGCCACTTGCTTGCCGAGGCCTGCGTCGGCGGCTTGGCGCTCAGCCTTGGCAGCCGAGCTTTCGCGCAGTCTGAATGGCCGGACAAGCCCTTGAAGTTCATCGTGCCTTACACGGCCGGCGGTGTGACCGACCTGGTGATGCGGATGGCCAGCCGCCATGTGGCCGAGCGCCTGGGGCAAACCATCGTCATCGAAAATCGACCCGGCGCCGGCGGCATGGTGGGCATGGCTGCTGTGGCGAAAGTCGCTGCGAATGGCTACACCATCGGCGCAACCACCAGTTCAGCGATCATTGCCTCGCCTTTGCTCAACGCGCAGCTTCCCTTTGATGTCTCGGAAATTGCATTCATCAGCCTGTTGGCGACGGTTCCGATGGTGCTCACCGTCAACCCGTCGGTACCGGCCAACAACGCGACCGAATTGCTCAAATACATTCTTGCGAACCGCAACAAGCTGAGCTACGGCTCGACGGCGGTCGGCCACTATGGACATGTCGCGATGATGGAGATGAGCGAAGCCCAGGGCGCGGGCATGGTCCATTCACCCTACAAAGGCGAGACGCCACTGCTGCAAGACCTGGTCGGCGGACAGATTCAACTCGCGTTCTTCTCACCCTCGACGATCAAGCCGATGGCCGATGCCGGCAAGGTCAAGCTGCTGGGCGTGTCGGGGACCAGGCGGCTGAAATCGCATCCCAATGTTCCAACCCTGTATGAACAAGGCTATGCGGCGCCGATCTTCAGGATGAACCCGGGCTGGGTCGGCGTTGTCGCACCCGCCAAGACGCCGGCGGCTATTTTGCAGCGACTCAGCGCCGAGTACATGGCGGCGATTCGCAAGCCCGAAGTCAACGACCAGATTTCAGAGCTCGGACTCGAACCAGTGGGCAGCAGCGCCGAGCAATTCGCCGCAACCTATCTGGCCGAACGGCCGGTCTGGCGTGAGCTGTTCATCAAGGCTGGGCTCGACGTGAAGGGTTGAGGGCAATTCGGGCGCGGCCTGGCCTTGCGCGACATGACGCGAGGCGCAGCTCAGCCGTCAGTGCGGGCTCAACGGAAAATCTCAATTCCCAGCATTGCGAAGCACTCGCCCCGGACACTCATCATTGCGAACCCCCTCTCGCACCACGTGACAGCCATTGACCATGACATGGCTGAACCCGCTGGGGTGATTCAAAGGCGTGAGCACCGACGTGTGGTCCTGCACCGCCGCCGGATCGAAGACCACCACATCCGCAAACGCACCTGCCCGCAGCAGCCCGCGATCGACCAGCCCCAGGCGCTGGGCGGGCTGTGAGCTGATCCGTCGAACGGCCTCGGGCAAGGTCAGCACCGCTCGGTCGCGCACATAGTGACCGAGCAAACGAGCCGTCCAACCGTAGCCACTGAGCGAGCCTATCGTCTCTTTCAAGGGCCCGCGCCGCGACAGCGCCAAGGTATCCGACATGATGCTGCATTTCGACTCGCGCATGCACATGCAGACATCCTTGTCGTTGAAGCTGCGCGAGGTCCAGACCATCTGATTCATGTTCTTGCCTTCTTCGATCAGCAGATCGAAGACGGCATCGTAGGGGTCGACACTGCGCAGTTTGCCAATTTCGGTCAAGCTGAGCCCGACCATCGCCGGATTCGCCACACAGCGCAGCAAGACGATTTCGTCCCACCGGCGCGCTGTCACCAGTCGCCAGATCGGCTTCGGATTGTTTTTCATGCGCTCGCGCATCGCCGGATCGCGCAGTCGATCGAGGGTCTTGGCGACACCCCCTTCGCGAGCCCAGGGTGGCAGCACGGCCACCACCGAGGTGTGGCTCCAGTCATGCGGAATCACATCAAAGGCCACATCGACTCCTTCGCGCTCGGCGCGATAGAGCAACTCCAGCGAATGCTGCATCGCCTCGGGCGGTGCGCCGAACTTGGGTTGGATGTGCGAGATCTGTAGCCGGGCGCCGGCGTGCCGGGCAGTCGCCACGGCCTCGGTGAACCCGAGGTCGTAATAGACGTCGCGGTTGCGAACATGTGTGGCATACAAGCCGCCGCGTTTCGCGGCCACGGAGGTCAGCGCGGCAATTTCCTCAAATGGCGCACCGTTGCCTGGCCAATACTCGAGCCCCGTGGAAAATCCGAAGGCGCCGTCGTCGAAGGCGCGCTCCGCCAACCGCACCATCGCCGCTATATCGGCATCGGTGCTCGGCACCAGCGAGTCGCCCTTGACCGCTGAGTGGATCGCCCCATGTCCGACAAACGCTGCCACGTTGACGGCCGGCCGGGCGTCCTGAAGCCGATCAAGGTACTCGCCAAAGCTGTTCCAGCTCACCCTTGTGGCGGCATCCTGCCCGGCAAGCAAGGTGTTGCCCGTGCTGCCGTTCGATAGCGCACAGCTGATGCCACACTGCCCAATCGCCTCGGTCGTCACGCCCTGGCAGATTTGGCTGTCAGCGCGTCCATCGAGCAGCAGCGTGAAGTCGGAATGGGTGTGCAGATCGACAAAACCGGGTGAAACCGTCTGCCCGCTGGCATTGATGCGGTGCTTCGCAGCAGCGCCTTCGAGTCGGCCGATGGCGACCACCCGGTCGCCTGTAATACCGACATCGGCTCTGAAAGCGGCGGCGCCGGTGCCGTCGACGATGTCACCACCAGTGATCAAGGTATCAAACATGGACTTCGCCTGTCAGTTATTTTTGAAGGTAGACATTCGAGAACCTTGGAATCAGGTAGGGCTTGAAGTTCTTGACCTCGGTGCGCATGCCGACCAAGGCCACACTGGCACCAAAGGGCAAGCCCATGGCCTGCTCCATCACCCGGTACTGGGCGCGCGCGAAGGCCGCATGACGGTCCTTGGTATTGGGCAGGCTGAGCATGTCTTTCCAAGCCGCCTCAAAGACCTTGTCAGTTCCGTCCGGGCCCTGGGGTTTGTAGGTGTTCTGTGGCGGCGCGAGAAACTTCAATGACCCGATCGGACCGGACGCCACCGCGATGACCCAGGTGGTGAAGAAGTAGTTCCAGCCAGCGCTCTCTTTCTCGAAAGTCTGGATCGAGGTCGGCCAGTCGAGCACCCGCAGCGTGGCATTGATGCCGACCGCTTTGAGCTGCTCGGCCATCACGACGGCCGCGTTGTAGTGCGCCGGGTAGTCCTTGTTGGTCAACAGCACAATGGGCTCGTTTTTGTAGCCGGCTTCAGCCAGGTAGCGCTTGGCCAGCGCCGGATTCTTCATGTTGTAGAACTCTTTGCCGCTCTCGCTGTAGGCGGCGTAACCGGGGTATTGGAAGCCGATGTTGAGCTTGTACATGCCGTCGGTGGCCGCCTCCATGATCTCGTCCATGTCAAGCGCTGCCTGAACGGCTTTGCGAATCAGCAGCTTGTCCGTCGGTGGCGCCGAGTAGTTGGCGGTGGCGATGTTCACGCCGAAATTGTTCAGCTCTCGCAAGGCGATGCTCTTGTCTTTCTCGAGCATGCCGCGCGATTTGGCGGGCACGGCCTCGATGATCTGGAACTCGCCCGTCTGCAGCCCCGCAACGCGTGCGCCCGCTTCGGACGCAAAGCGAACCGTCACGGTATCCAGACAGGCCTGCTTGTAGCCGCCGAAGCCATTGATCTGGTTGTACGCGGTGTTGGGCTGATAGCCGTCGTAGCGCGCAAGTTTGACATGACTGTCTGCCACGAATTCGGCCAATCGGTAGGGGCCGGTTCCGACGATGTCGAGCCGCATCGGCGCGGCGTTGGCCAGCTCGGCTGGAATGATCACAATCGGCACGACAAACGAGCTCAAATCCTCGAGAAACGTAGGCTGCGCCACCTTCAGCGAGATCTCGAAGGTGTTGGCATCGGGCGCGTTCCACTTCTCGACATTCGTGAACGTCGCCTTCTCCCAGCCAACGCGCTTGTAGCGCTCGTACGAGGCAAGCACATCGGCTGAGCTCATTTCCTTGCCATTGTGGAACTTGACGCCACGGCGCAGCTTGAAGGTGTAGACCAGCCCATTGCTCGACACCGCCACCGATTGGGCGAGGTCAGGAATCGGCGCATTGGTTTCGTCACGGGTCATCAGTGACTCGAAAATGTTCAACGCAATGTTGCGCGTCGACACCGTGTTCGAGACATGCTGGTCGAGGCTGTTGGCCTTCGCACCCTGCGCATAAGTTATCGAGCCGCCCTTAACTGGGCAGACAAAGCGCGGCGATGTCTGCGCGAGCGAATCTGTTGCAGCCAGCGTAGAGGCCATGGCGGCGATGACGATCAAGGCGATTGAAACCATCGAATCGGATTTCATCAATTACTCCCGGTAGTGAACGAATAGGTGGTGACGGCCGTTGGCTAGACCTCGACCCGGTGGCAGGCGGCCCAATGGCCTGGGCGGTGTTCGATCAGCGCTGGTTCGAGCGCAAGACACTGCGCAGCGACGCGCGGGCAACGGCTCTGAAAGATGCAGCCCGCCTCAGGCCGTCCCGACAGCACTGGGTCTCCGGCAATGACGGGCGGGCGTCGCTGGCGCAGGGGCCGCGGCGGCGGCACCGAATCGATCAAGGCTTGGGTATAGGGGTGCAAGGGGGCGCTGTAAATTGAGCGCCGGTCTGAAAGTTCGACCAGCTTGCCGAGATACATCACAGCCACTCTGTGCGAGATATGCCGCACCACTGCCAGGTCATGGCCGATGAACAGGTAAGCCAAGCCCAGTCGATCCTGCAGGTCTTGCAGCAGATTGACGATCTGGGCCTGAACCGAAACGTCGAGCGCCGAAACCGCTTCGTCGCAGACGACGAGTTTCGGACTCAAGGCCAGCGCGCGTGCAATGCCAATTCGTTGGCGTTGCCCGCCTGAGAATTCGTGCGGGTAACGGCTCGCATGCGCCGCCGACAGGCCGACCAGCTCGAGCAACTCACGAGTGCGCTCGCGCGTGGCCGCGTCTCGGCGCGCGCCATGAATGATCAAGGGCTCGCTGACGATACGCTCGACGCTCATGCGCGGATTCAAGGCCCCATAGGGATCCTGAAAAATCATCTGCATGCCGCGGCGAAGCGGTCTGACCCCCTCGGCGTCGAGCTGGGTCAGGTCATGGCCTTCGAACATCACCTGGCCGCTGGTGGCCGGCAGCAAGGCCAGCAGCAAGCGACCGATGGTCGACTTGCCGCAGCCGGATTCGCCGACCAGGCCCAGGGTTTGGCCGGCAAGAATCGAGAAGCTCACATCATCGACCGCGCGCAACGGCGCCGGCGCGGCACCCAGCATCGATGCGGACTTCAGCGCGAAGTGCTTGCTCAGGTGAATCGCCTCGATCACCGTCGGTGTCACGGCAGACGTCGCATCCACGGTCACGGGCGCATCTCGACAACGGACATCATCGACCTCTCACAGCCTCAGCGGCCATCTCAGAGGCCATCTCAGAGGCCATCTGCACCGGCCATCGGACACAGGCCACGCGCGCCGCATCGCTGACCTGCCGAAGCTCGGGAACCGTGGTGCTGCACAGCGGCAGAGCGTGGGGACAGCGCGGGCTGAAACGGCAGCCGGATGGCCAGTCGGCAGGATTGGGCAAGGACCCGTCGATGGTGTGCAGGCGCCGCCGGTCCTCGTCAATCCGCGGCACGCTGGCCAGCAAGGCCGCCGAGTAAGGATGCTGGGGCGCATCGAATACCTGGTGGACCCCGGCTTGTTCGACCACCTGGCCGGCGTACATCACCAGTACCCGGTCGGCGAAGTCGGCGATCACGCCCATGTTGTGGGTGATCATCACCACCGACATCTCGAATTCCGCTTGCAGACTGCGCAGCAACTCCAGGATCTGCGCCTGAATCGTCACGTCCAACGCCGTGGTCGGTTCGTCGGCAAGCAAGACCTGCGGCTTGCAGGCCAGTGCCATTGCGATCATCACACGCTGGCGCTGACCACCCGACATCTCGTGCGGATGGTCGTCGATCCGCCGCGTGGGCGACGGTATGCCGACCTTGGCCAGCAGGTCGATCGCCCGAACTCGAGCCTGGGCCCGGCTCAGCTTCTCATGGGCTGTGATCGTCTCGACGATCTGGTCGCCGACGGTGAACACTGGATTCAGCGAGGTCATCGGCTCCTGGAAGATCATCGACACCGAGGCGCCCCGCACTTTGCGCATCGCGGACTCGCTCAGTGTCAACAGGTCGCGTCCGCCGAACCAGACCTGCCCGCTGTGGATACGGGCCGGCGGCTCCGGCAGCAAACGCATGATCGCCAGCGCGGTGACGCTCTTGCCGCTGCCAGACTCGCCGACAATCCCAAGCACCTCGCGCCGCGCAAGATCGAATGACACCCCTTCGACGGCGCGGATCTCGCCGCCGTCGGTGCGAAAGGACACGCCGAGATTGCGCACGGACAGCACGGGATCGCGACCAGGGCCGTTCATGCCTGCTGCACCTTCAGCTTGGGATCGAGCACGTCGCGCAGACCATCTCCCAACAGGTTCAGACTCAGCACCGTGATCGCGAGCACAGCGCCCGGGATCAACACGATCCACGGGGCATCGCGCATGTAGTGGCGGCCCTCAGCGATGATGCCGCCCCAACTCGGCGCAGGCGGCGGCGTACCGACCCCGAGAAAACTGAGGACCGCCTCGGACAAGACCGCATAGGCGAACACGAAGGTCAAGGCCACCACCAGCGGCGCCATGCAGTTCGGCAGGATATGGGTCAGGATGATGCGCATGGGCCGGGCCCCCGCGGCGACTGCTGCTTCGACATAAGGCATCTCTCGGATCACCAGAAAGGTCGCGCGGACCAGCCGGGCATTGCGCGGGACCGCGACGATGGCCAGCGCGATCATGGCGTTGGCCATCGAGGGTCCCAGCGCCGCGGCGATGCCCAGCGCCAGCATGATGGCCGGGAAGGCCATCACCGCATCCATGCAGCGCATCAAAACATTGTCGAAACGACGGAAATACCCGGCAACAGCGCCAATGCCCACCCCGACGATGCCATTGACCACCACCACCACGAATCCAACCAGCAAGGACACCTGCCCGCCATGCAGAACACGGCTGAACAAGTCGCGGCCCAGGTTGTCGGTGCCGAACCAGAACTGCGCGCCAGGCGGCTTGAAGCGGTTGCGCATCGACAGCTTCATGGGATCCACCGAAGCGATCCAGGGCGCGAGCAGCGTCGCGAGCAAGACCAGACCAAACAGCAAGGCACCGATGACGAACATCCTGTGCGCCATCAGGCGCCGCCAGGTGTTGCTGCGCCACCAGCGGCGAGACGGCTCGGCTGCGCTGCCGGCGCGGACCCGGGGCTCAGTGATCGACGTCATAGCGGATCCGCGGATCGAGCTTGGCATAGACCAGGTCCACCAAGATGTTGAGCAACACCAGCATCGCAGCGAACAGCAACAAACCACCCTGAATCACCGGATAGTCGCGGCTCAGGATCGCCGAACCGAGCAGCAGGCCGAAGCCCGGGATCGAGAACACGGTCTCGATGACGATCGAGCCGCCAATCAGCAGGCTGAAAATATGACCGATCGTCGTGAGCACGGGGATCAGCGTGTTGGTGAACGCATGCTTGACCACCACCTTGAAATGGCTCAGGCCTTTGGCTTTTGCAGTGCGCACATAGTCCTGCCGCAACACTTCGAGCATGGTCGAGCGGGTGATTCGCGCCAGCAATCCGATCTGCAGCAGCGCCAGCGACAGCGCAGGCAAGGTGGCGCCGCGAAACCAAAGCCAGGCGTCCTGTGTGAACGGCACGTAGCCGCCGGCGGGCAGCCAGCGGAGCTCGACCGCAAACAGCACGATCAGCATCAAAGCCAGCCAGAAGTTCGGCAGCGAGACGCCAACCACAGCCGCTGTCATCAACAGCTGGTCGACCCAGGTGTTCTGACGCAGCGCAGACAAGACGCCAGCCATGATGCCCAGCACCAGCGTGAGAAAGAATGCATAGATCGCAATCGAGAAGGTGACCGGCAAACGCTCGGCCGCAATGCTCGAGACCTCGCGACCCAGCAGCACCGAGCGGCCGAGATCGATCCAGTCCTCGTCCAGCGAATAGCTGCCGGCCTCGATACGCGAATGGTCCAGCAGGTCGTTGACCAGCCGGCAAGGCGCTGACCAGGCGCGAAACAATCAGGCGCAGCATCGGGCGACAACCGAAGACAGGCAAGCCCGGATCACGGCGGCCATCGCTTCGCAATCGGGGTGGGACAGAACCAAGGGCAGCCGAAGGTCACACAGGCCGCCCAGCACTCGCTGGGCTTGCGGCAAGGTTTGCGCCTGCCCGAAATAGCGCCAATGGGTCCAGACACTGGTGAACCCAGCCGGCTCATCGGCGCCAAACCACTTGATGTGAAGACCTTGAAGGGCGCATCCATCGATGAACTGACGGACGGCCTCGCGCGGCAGATCGACCAGCGAAAACTGGAACGAACTCGCCACATACTGCTCGTCGGCTGGGCGCTGCGGCAAGCGCAGGTGCGGCACATCGACCAGCGCGGCGGCCAGCCAGGCATAACGCTCATTCCAGCGCCGGCACCGGTCGGCCAGAACGGCGCCCAACTGCGGCCGGGCGATCGCGGCGGCGAGATTGCTCATGCGCAGGCTGAAGTTGGGCGTCAGGTACTTCCAGCGCTCGAAGACCTCGGGCGAAGGGGCTGCCCGATGCGACGAATACAGCATGTAACTGCCGGAATACAGGACCGCTTGCGCGGCCAGGTCTTCGTCGTCGGTGACCAGCAGACCGCCTTCACCGCTGTTGGCATGTTTGTAGCTTTGCAGGCTGAAACAGCCGGCGCGTCCCCAAGTGCCGGTGGGCTTGCCCGCCCAGCCAGCACCCATGGTGTGGGCGCAGTCCTCGATGATCTGGACCTGATGCCGGTCGCAGATCTGCGCGAGTCGGTCCATGTCGCAGATGTGGCCCCGCATGTGCGACAGCAACAGGGTCCGTGCACCGCTGGCGGCCGCCTTCGCGTCGAGATCGTCCAGATCGATCGTGTAATCGTCGGTCACGTCGATCAGGACCGGCTGCGCGCCGACATGGGCGATGGCGCCCGGCACGGGTGCGAGCGTGAAGCAGTTCGACATCACGGCGTCACCGGGCTTGACGCCCGCCGACTTGAGCGCGACGAACAAGGTCGATCCGCACGAGTTCATCGCGACACAGTATCGAGCGCCCAACTCGCGCGCGAACTCGACCTCGAGCATCGACACCTCGCTGGCCTTGCCGCCGGTCTCGCCGTAACGATGCAAGCGGCCACTGGCCATCAGCGCCACAGCGGCATCGACCCCGGCTGGCGGGATCGGCTCCTGCCGGGTCAGATCCAGTTGTAGCGCAGGACTGCTTGGCTGCTCTGACATGTGCAGGCCCTTCGCTTCAATGCGGCTGGCCGCCGAGACTGCCCAAATCAAAGGCCTCCCCGGGGTAGTACTTGTTCAGGCGTACATCGCCGCTGCGGGCATGACCTTCCATGCCCTCGAGCCGGGAGATGCGGGCTGCAACCTGACCCACGGTACGTGAGGCTTCCCGATTCAGCCGCTGCCAGGTCACCGTCTTGATGAACTTGCCCACACTCAGGCCGCCCGTATAACGGGATCCACCCTTGGTCGGCAGGATGTGGTTCGGTCCGCTGCACTTGTCGCCATAGGCCACTGTTGTTTCCTCACCGAGGAACAGCGAGCCATAGTTGCTCAGCTTGGCCAGCCACCAATCGAGATCGGACGCCATCACCTGCAGGTGTTCGCAGGCATAGCGGTCACTGACCTCGACGATTTCCTCGCGGCTCTCACACAACACCACTTCGGCATGGTCACGCCAGGCCGCGCCAGCGGCTTCGCGAGCCAGTTCCGGCAACGCAGCAATCGCGGCCGGCGCCAAGCGGATGACTTCCTGGCCCAGCGCTCGCGAACTGGTCATCAGCCACACCGGCGAATCGGGACCGTGCTCCGCTTGGCCGATCAGGTCCGCGACCACCACCACCGGGTCTGCGGTCTCGTCGGCGATCACCGCCGATTCGGTCGGTCCCGCCACAACATCGATCCCGACGCGCCCGTACAGCAGTCGCTTCGCCTCTGCCACGAACCGGTTGCCAGGCCCTACGATGATGTCCGCCTCGCGCCCGCTGAAGAGGCCAAAAGCGAGCGCCGCGACCGCCTGAACGCCGCCGAGCGCCAGCACCGTGTGGGCCCCGCACAGTTTCATCGCGTACAGGATCGCCGGATGAACGCCATGGCTGCGGGTTGCCGGCGATGTGGCAACGATGTGCCCAACGCCGGCCACCTGCGCTGTGCCAACACTCATGATGGCGCTGGCGGCGTGCGCGTAACGCCCGCCGGGCACATAGCAGCCGGCCGTCTTGCACGGGATCAGTCGCTGTCCGACGGTCAATCCCGGCAGCAGGTCGGCCTGAAACTCCAGCAGCGACTCGCGCTGCAGCCGCGCGAAATGCTGTACCCGGTCGCGCGCAAACCGAATATCGCTCTTGATGCCTTCGCTGAGAGACTTCTCGGCGGCTGCGAGTTGCGACTCGCCGAGAACGAGGTCTCCGTGATAGCCATCGAGATCGCGGGCGAATCGTCGCACCGCTTCCTCGCCACCCCTCTCGATCTCGTCCAGCATCGCACGAACCCTGTCCTGGGTCGCGAGTTCGATCGCAGGCGTCGGCGGCTTGGCTTTCTTCAGATATTCGACGGCCAAGGCTGGACCTCTATCGTTTTTCGCTGCGGGTGGCCCGCGCCACGGATCGCCAAATGATAGCGACCGGCATCGGTTCTGCTTAAGTCCAGATAAGGTATATTCATAAAGCCAGAATGCTGCAGCTCGCGCAACAATCGCAGCGCTTGCTCTTTCACGTGAACAGGCAGACATGACCCGCCGTGCCCGCACCAGCGACTTGATGTGGATCCGTCTCTTTCGGCTTTTCGAAAGCCGGTCGGACACTTTGCAGGGCCGATTGCGGGACATGCTCGTGCATGCGGTGATGGACGGGTTCCTCTCCCCGGGCGAAGCACTGCCCTCCAGTCGCTTGCTCGCCGAAACCCTTGGCCTGTCTCGCACCACGGTGACGCTGGCCTTGCAGGCGCTGGGAGACAAGGGCTTGATCGTCGCCCGTCCGCGCAGCGGTTTCTTTGTCAGTGAGGATTTGCAGGCGACCTACCTGGACGCGCGCCAGCGCGCCGAAGTGCCGCCCGCACCCGGGACCGTCCACTGGGACGAGCGCCTGAAGATGCTCCCGACAGAGCAACGCAACATCAGCAAGCCCGTGGACTGGCAACGCCAGCCCTTCCCGTTCATCTACGGCCAGTTCGACGCCAGCCTGTTTCCAACCGCGGACTGGCGCGAGTGTGTGGTGGAGTCGCTCAACTCAAGCGCGGTTCGCCGCTGGGCACCCGATCACATCGATCGCGACGACGATTCACTGGTCGATCAGATCCATAGACGCTTGCTGCCGGCGCGCGGCATTTGGGCCGACCGCGACGAAATTTTGGTCACCAGCGGCGCACAGCAGGCCACATTTTTGCTGGCCAGTCTGCTGCTCGGGCCCTCGACCACGGTCGGCATGGAAAATCCTGGTTACCCCGATGCGCGCAACAACTTTCTGCTGCGCACGCGACACATCAAGCCGCTTCGGATTGACGACGAAGGCCTGGTTCTCGGCGCTGCGCTTTCGGGTTGCAGCTACGTCTATGTCACACCGAGCCATCAGTGCCCCACCACGGTCACCATGCCTTTGCAGCGCCGGCTCGAACTGCTGGCGCGGGCCGAACAGGACGACTTCGTGGTGATTGAAGACGATCACGAAAGCGAACTCAACTTTTCCGGGCGTCCTACGCCAGCCCTCAAGAGTCTCGACACGCATGCGCGGGTGATCTATGTGGGAAGCCTGTCCAAGACCCTGGCGCACGGCTTGCGGCTGGGTTATGTGGTGGCACCGGCGCCTGTCATCCGCGAAATGCGCGCCTTGCGAAGGCTTGTGATGCGGCATGTGCCGACCAACAATCAGCAGGTCGCCGCCAACTTCATCGCCCACGGCCATCAGGAGGCCTTCGTGAGGCGCCTCAACCTGGCCTATCGCGATCGTGCCCGAACGCTGCGGGCAAGTCTGGAAAAATACGCACCTGATCTGCTGCCCATGTCGGCGCAAGGCGGTTCGGCTCTCTGGGTCAGCGCTCGTTCGGGTGTCAATACCCGGGACCTGGCTGCACGCTTGTACCAGCGCGGCGTGGTGGTCGAGCCCGGGGATGTGTTCTTCGCAGGTCTTCGGCCACCAACCCACCACTTGCGCATCGGTTATTCGTCGATTCCAATCGACCGAATCGATCAAGGCGTGAAGGTCATTGCCCAGCAATTGTCCGGATCTCAGTGATCGGCAAGCCTGTTGATGCGCGGCGCGGACGAAGTACCCCACAATAACAATGCCGTGCATTTCAGCGCGCACGCTGTCGGGTTGTGCGCGCCGCCACAGGTCGCGCTCAATTTCGTCGGAATGGACGATCGCCAGCGCCCGCATTGCTGCAACCATGGTGCCAAGTCATCCACCGACCCGCAGCACCCACAGGAGACAAGAAATGAAGGCGACACTCAGCCTCTTGCTGGTCGCCGGCTTGGCG